>NZ_CP090958.1:3737098-4048523 GCF_025787225.1 Saxibacter everestensis | reverse complement strand
TACCGTTGTGGTATCTCCTTGAACGATTACAGCGTCTGGGAGCGTCTTCGCGAGGATCTCGTCGACACCACCGATAACCCGTGCCGCAATGTCGTTCAGGGTCTGGCCATGTCCCATGATGTTCAAATCATGATCGGGCACGATATCAAAGAGGTCGTTCACCTGGTCGAGCATCTCTCGATGCTGCGCTGTTACTGCGACGATCCCCTCGAGCTTTTTGCTTCCTTCTATCGCCTTGATCACCGGCGCGACCTTGATCGCTTCCGGTCTGGTGCCATAGATTGTCAGGATTTTCGGCTTCGGCATCGAAGCAACTCCAAGGGTTTGATTGAGCTTGAGGATGATTGGCGTCCGGGAGCGCGATCCAAGTTGAATGATCGATAATCACGGGCTCGACGAGTCCCAGTCCCGCAAGTCACTATATTCGTCTCCGGCTCGTTCCCACGCAAGTTGGGCTGGGCAGGGATTTCTGCAAAATCCATTGAGCCTCCGCGTCCCGGGGTCGATACGTACCTCGAACATCCAGTGACGGTTCGCGATGGCAACTGACGGTTCGCGCCTGGCGAACGGTGATTCAGAACCGCGGCGAGATAGTTTCACTTGGTGCGGGTCGGCGACGTGCTGGAACTCGACGATGCCGAGCTGCAGGACGCTCCCGATCCCCTGCCGGCCGAACAGCGGGCACTAATCTCCGGCGAGTTTCAGCTCGACGGTCGGCATTTCTGGCCCTCAACGTCGGCCAGGCTACAAAGGTCGCCGCGGAAGGCGCCATGGTCCAGGAATCAGACTTAAGGCACCAGCCTAAACAGCAAAACGGTCCGCTCTTTCGGCAACGTCGTCACATATGAGTGCATATGACAGCGAAAGAGCGGACCGTTTTGGGTTGGTAGCCGTTGCTTACTCGGGCACGACGAGCGAGCCGGTGGATTTATCGAGTGTCTCGCCCCGGAAGAACCCGGGGTTGCGCCGGTAGAACACCGCCATCACGATGGCGCCGGCAGCCAGAATTCCGATCCCGATCACGAAGACCAGGCCCACGCCGAACAGCTCTGAACCGCTGCCGAATGCCGGTTCCCAACTGTCAATCGCAGTCTGCAGGAAAACAACCGTGAGACCGATGCCACCGAGCAGTGGCGCACACAGCCGATACAGGAAATTCCGCACGCTGTTGAACAGTGAATCCCGGAAGTACCAGACGCAGGCGAAGGCGGTAATGCCGTAGTAGAAGCAGATCATCAGGCCGAGGGCCTGGATGGTGTCATTCAGCACGTTCTCACTGAGGATCCGCATCATCGTATAGAACGCCGCCGAAATGATTCCGGCGAGCACAGTGGCATTGACCGGCGAGTTGAAGCGTGGGTTGACCTTTGCCAGCTTCTGCGGCAACGCCTTGTAGTACCCCATCGCGAGCAACGTCCTTGCCGGCGACACGAAGGTTGACTGCAGCGATGCCCCACAGCTGGAAAGAACGGCCAGCGAGAGCAGGATTGCGAACGGCCCCATCACCGGTGCGGCAATCGACGTGAAAACGTTCTCGGAATTCTCCGGATTATTGAGCCCGATGCCCGTGTCGCCGACGCCGGCAAACATTAGGGACGCAATCGAGCCCAGCAGGTAGATCACCAGGATGACGGTTGCCGTGACGGTGGCGGCTAGTCCGGACACTCGTCGTCCGTTGGTAGCTTCCTCGCTCACGGTCAGGCAAACATCCCAGCCCCAGAAAGCGAAGATCGACAGCGACAAGCCGGCCGCGAATGCCGAGAAGCTCTCGATTCCAAAGGGATTGAACCAGCTCCACTGGAATGCCATCCCGGACGCCGATCCGGCGGCAATCTTGCTGAACGCCTGGACTATGTACCAGCCGAGCACGAGAAGCTGGAAGCCGACGAGTACGCACTGCACCGATTTAGTGGTTCGTATCCCCCTGCAGGACACCCATACCGCCAATCCCATGAAGACCAGACATGTGAGGATATTAAGTGGCTTATTCGCGGCCAGATCGGCGATTCCGGGTTGGCCGGTGAGCTGCGCCAGAAAGAGATAGAAGAAGTCGACCGCTACTCCCGCCAGGTTGGAGAGCACAATGATGTTGGCCGCGAGCAGACCCCAGCCGCCCATCCAGCCAATCACCGGACCAAACGCCTTGGTGACCCAGGTGAACGAGGTGCCGCTGTCCGGCGAGTCGGCATTCAGTTCCTTATACCCGAGGGCGACCAGAAACATCGGTATGAATCCGACGATGAAAATCGCCGGAAGGTGAACGCCTATCTCCGCGACAGTCAACCCAAGCGTGCTGGTGAGCACGTAGGCCGGGGCGATAGTTGAGATTCCGATGACGATGATCGCCAGCAGTCCCAATTGCCCTTTGGCGAGGCCCTTGTTCGACGTACCGGAGGGCCCGGCCTTGCTCGGCTTCGTTGCGGTTGGGTTGTGCAAGTTGTTGCTCCAGAATGAGATGTGTGTCACTTAACGAACGACATTCGTTTTAGTATGCGGGTTCGTCGCGGCAGACGCAAGAGCGTCGGCGCACACGCAGAAGATCCCGCCTCGGCATGTCGTCAAGACGGGATCCTGCTGAGCAGCGCAACCGATAAATGCTAGAGCTAGCCCGGTAAACCTGCCCATTTCCGCTCGGATGATGATATGAGGCAGGTTACCGGCGAGTTAGACCCTGCAAATGTCGGATGCCGGGGCGAGCCGGCGGCTCGACGAAGCCACAGCTGTTTAAACCGCAGACCACGCCGCAACCGGATTGGAGCGGCCACTTGACTAGGAGTAACTTAAGACCTTAAGTTACAGGTATGGACCTTGCATACGAACTGCATGATCTCGTGCGCACCCTCGACAAGTGGGCAGAGCGCATCCTCCGCCCCGAGGGGCTCAGCTACAACCGGTATGTCGCGTTGGTGATCGTCTCGGAGCATCCAGGCATGACGGGTCGGGAGCTCGCTGGCGCCCTCGGAGTGACTGAGGCTGCCAGCAGTGGCATCGTCCGCTCGCTGCTCGATGCCGGCCTGTTCGAGGACCTAGCGCCGTCGGGGACAGGGAACGTCCGCCTATTGGGCGTCACCAAGCGAGGCACAATCCTGCTCGGCCACTGCAGCGCACTGCTCGGCTCATCGCTTGATGACAATGCGACGGCGATCGGCATCGACCCCCACGGTCTCGCGAGAACTATCCATGCTTTGCACGACGAGGTGCGCACGGTTCGATCACCCTCTCAATCCGCTGAATGAAGGTATGACTATGACCACTATTTTTGCCACTGTCGCGGTCAGCCTCGGCCTGGCGCGCTTCGCGCTGTTCCTTGCTCTGCACGTCGTGCGGAACGACTACAACATCGTCGAGCACGCGGTCAGCGACTACGCCGTCGGCCGGACTCGAGCCCTGAGCTCGATCATGAGCTGGGTCACCGCTGTCTTCTGGGTCGCACTCGCCGTCTTGGTCGTGTCGGCGTTCCCGGACTGGAAAGACCTCGCTGGCGTCACCATCTGTCTCATCGCTCTGGCCGCGATCTTCTTCGTCCTGCCCTTCCTCCCCACCGACCTAGAAGGTGCGGCATCGACGACGGTCGGCCGGCTCCACCTTCTTGCCGCGATCGCGTGGTTCGCGCTCAGCTACGCCTGCATGGGCAACTTCGCCAGGCTGTTGCAGCCGATCGCGCCCGCACCGCTCGGCTCCACGCTCCTAATCACCTCTTGGGTCGCACTCATCTCGCTCGTGGCGCTCGTCGCGGCTCTCGCCATCCGGCCAGCCCGGCGCTACGCCTTCGGCATCTCAGAGCGGATCTTCCTGCTCTCCGTGAACGTGTTCTACGTAACGGCCGCGCTCGGGGTCATCACCACGCGGTAGCCACCGACCCCGACGGCTCCCTGCTGCAATTGTCGGATGCCGCGTCACTCCTCCGGCTCGACGTCAGTCCTGAGGCTCGACGTCAGTCCTGAGGCTCGACGACGGAGGGACGGTTCAGCAACAGCACCAGGATGAACCGTCCGAGCGCGACTAGCGGAATGGCCAGCAGGAACCGGATCACCACGGTATCCGGGCTGAGGTTCGCCTCGAGCGCCTCGAGAACGGCCGGTTGTACCAGGATCGCAGCAATCAACAGCACATCAAATCGGAACATGCCTCAGCTCCCGGATCCGGTGACCGGCGTGTGGGCATCGTTGCTGCGCTGGTGCGCGCCGTTACTGAGCTGGTCGATGAGCACTTGCGACCAGGCCCCGGCCGTCGCCCACTGTTAATCGATTCGGACAATGGAAACCCGTGGTCAAGAACCGACAGCCGGCGCAGCCGGATGGTGACGAAGATAACGATTGCGTCTCGCTCCTTGACAGCCAATCTTCCCCTACTGTCGCGGAGCCTTTCAGCTGGTCAGCTTGAGTGACACACCGCGAAATCAGCCGAGAGTGGTACAGTTCTCCGATTTCTCATGCCACTATGGTTGAGGTTGTCAGAAGATTCAGACGGGCACGAGAGGGTACTACGTGGAACTACGCGATTATTTGAGGATCCTGCACAAGAGTTGGGTTCTCATCGTGGCCTGCACGCTCGTGGGTGTTGGCGCCGCCGCTGCGTATTCCATCCTGGTCTCCCCCAAGTACGACGCGACAACGAAGCTGTATGTTTCCGTGCGGTCCAGTAACGCAACCTCGGTAGACCTGGCCCAGGGCACCACATTCGCCCGTCAGGCGGTCATATCGTACGTCGACATTGCGAGCAGCGCACGGGTCCTCGATCAGGTGATCGACGAACTCAGCCTCGCCACATCGGCGAAAGAACTAAGTGCAACGATTGAGGCAACGTCCCCTGCGGAAACATCGCTAATCGAGATCACGACGACGGCCGAATCACCCCAGCAGGCCGCGGATATCGCGAACTCTGTTGGCAAAAATCTTCAGACGGTTGTAGTTGACGAGCTCGAAAAGCCCGAGGGTGACGACGAGAGCCCAGTGAAGATCGCGACGATCCAGCCGGCATTGGCACCATCCGCTCCGGCAAGTCCGAACCTCCCGCTTAATCTTGCTCTCGGTATGTTGGTTGGCTTGGCCATCGGGCTCGGCGTGGCGGTTCTCCGTAGCGTGCTGGACACTCGGTTGCACAGCTCTCATGACATTGCCCTTGTCACCGAGAAGCCCATCCTCGGCGGGATAAGCTTTGACCCGCAAACCAAGAAGCGCCCCCTCGTCGTTCATGCCGACCCGCGGAACCCGCATTCGGAAGCGTTCCGAAGCCTCCGCACAAATCTGCAGTTCATGAACGTCGAAAACGGCCCCCGAAGCTATGTTGTTACCAGCTCCGTGCCTAGCGAAGGCAAAAGCACGACAGTGGCAAACCTTGCTATTGCACTTGCCGAAACTGGTGCCCGGGTCGCACTGGTCGATGGCGACCTCCGGATGCCAACCGTGGCCGAGAACATGGGCCTGGAAGGTGCAGTCGGCCTTACCGACGTGCTGATTGGCCGGGCTGAGTTGGACGAGGTGCTGCAGAAGTGGGGCCGGGGGCAGCTCTTCGTGCTGCCTAGTGGCCAGGTGCCGCCGAACCCCAGCGAGCTGCTTGGTTCCAAGGCCATGTCGCGATTGTTGGACGAGTTGCTCAATCAATTCGATTATGTGCTGGTTGACGCGCCTCCGCTGCTTTTGGTTACCGATGCCGCTTTGATCAGCAAGATCACCGGGGGTGCCATCTTGGTGGCGGCATCGGGCAGCACTAAGCGCAATGAGCTTGCCGCTGCCGTGCGCGCCCTCGAACATATCGGCAGCCGGCTGCTGGGCATCGTGATTACCATGCTGCCGACCAAGGGGCCGGACTCCTACGGCTACGGGCAATACAGTTACGGCGTCAACCACCAAGATGATCCAGAAGTGGCTGCGGTTCGCGAGAATGTTGAGGCCGCGGCAAAGCGTAGTGGCAGTGTTGACGCCGCGCTCAGACGCCGATCCGGCGCGAAAGAGCCGGCAAAATGGCCGGTATGAGCGACTTCTCAATCCTTGCCGTGTGCACGGGCAATATTTGCCGGTCGCCGATGGCCGAGCAACTACTACGGGTTGGAACCGCAGATTGGCCATCAGTAACGGTTGCCAGCGCAGGAACCCACGCACTGGTTGGGGAGCCGATGCCGCCCGAGGCCGCCGAGTTATCCAACCGATACGGCAGCTCGTCTACGGCTCATGAGGCTCGACAGTTAATTGCCTCGGAGGTTCGTGGGGCTGACCTGGTTCTTGGCATGGCGCGCGAACATCGCCGCGACGCGGTCAGAATGGTTCCAGTTGCCAGTCGTTACGCATTCACTTTGCGCGAGTTTGCCCGACTCGTTGTTGGGGTCGATGGGGTCGACTTCGACGATATCGCTTGCCTACCGCTCACTGATCCGTCGGCGCGCTTGTCAGCCGCGGTTGAGCTCGCCGCTTCCCGTCGTGGACTGGAACTCCCTGACCAGCCGGACGACGACGACGTGATTGATCCGTATCGAAGAAGCCGCGATGTCTACGAACTTGCAGCACAGCAACTCGTGCCCGCAGTGCAAACTACATTGGCGTTTCTAAAACGAGCTGTAGCAACCGACAGCGTATCCAGACAGGTTCACGAGTGAGGACACGCAGGACACATACGAAAGCTGCGACTGGCCAACGGCGTTGGGCAGTCGCCGCGTTAACGGCCTTTCTAATCCTCGATGCCGTACTGGTCGGCTGGGCATTCGTCGAGAGCCGGCAGCTTCCATCATCAACAAACAACTCGTCGCCGCAGGAGCCTGAAATCCCAGCCCAGTCGGAGACGGCAGGTGGCTTCGATGCGCCCACACCGTCAGACTTAGAAGAGGCAGTTCCCGCAAAACGCGTACTTGACGCGTATGACTCAAATACTGCCTGGCGCTCGAAAGTAGGAAGCTGTCCGAGCAAACCGCCGGTCCCGGAATTCACCACCGACGGCGGTAAAGACTGGGAAAAATCAAATCTCAACGACGCCACTGGCGCAGCAAGCATATTGGCCATCCGCACCCTCAGCGAATCTGTTGCAGAGATGCTGACTCTGGCCAACAAGGACTGCGAACCGGAGTTCGTCAAGACCTTCGTGGGCGGAGACGATTGGACAACGGACCACGATCGGCTGGGCAGCGCCTGGTTTGTCGATCCATCAGACCGTGGCGTGGTACACACGCGCGAAGGAAATCGCAAGGCACCCTGCCGCACAGCCGTCGCCCTCGCCGCCGAAAAGGACACGGCCGCTATCTTGTGCAGCGACTATCGCGTATTCCGAACAACGAGTGCCGGAACAAAGTGGGGTGAACCTATTGACGTCCCAGACGCCGCGGTTCTTGCTTCCTCCGAGGACGGGTACGTTGTCGCTGTCGCCAACGACGACTCATGTGCCGGAATTCAGCTGTACACGTTGCCCAAGTCCGGTAAAGCTTCCGTAGAACGATCCGGTAAGTGCCGTAAGGCGACGTTTAAGCCGGGCGACCTCGCGATCTCTGAAGCGGACGGGACCATCTGGCTATGGGCCGGCAAGCAGTTGAGCCAGACCGACGATCACGGCGCGACATGGCAGTGACTACTCCCGGCGTCCGCAGACGCACTCTTGATTGGGAACGGTCGTACGTTGCACGGCTTGTCGTTACCGATTTCACCATCATTTGCGTCGCCGTGTTCAGCTCTCAGCTTTTGCGCTTCGGTACAAGCGCCGCAGAGCTACGATTCGACGACGCAAAGGGTCTCACTAACTTAGCAATCGGATACACGAGCATATCGATTCTGATAGCCGCAGCGTGGATGCTTAGCCTGAACCTGTTCGGAACACGCGACTACAAGATCATCGGCGGCGGCAGTACCGAATACAAACGAATCACCGACGTCACCGTCCGCCTCTTCGGAACTTTTGCAATCGTTGCTTTCTTGCTCAAGGCGGAACTCGGTCGGGGTTACATACTTTTCGCCTTCCCATGCGGGTTCTTGCTGCTTCTAGCTGGGAGATGGGCTTGGCGACATTGGCTATCACGAAAGCGAGAGGATGGCGAATACACCCATCAAGCGCTTTTGATTGGGCATCGGGAGAAAACCCGACATGTCGCCGAAAACATTCAGCGCGAGCCGGGAGCCGGACTAAAAGTTGTTGGAGCAATCACCAGGGGCGGCACCACTGAACACGACCTAATCGCGGGTGTCCCAGTACTCGGGGACTTCGACGACGTGGCGCGTCTGATAGACGATACTGGCGTCGACACTCTCATCCTCAGCGGCTCCGACGACATCGGGCCTCGTGACCTCCGCCGACTCGGTTGGGACCTCGAATCCCGGGGAGTTGACCTCATAGTTTCGCCGGGACTGACTGACGTTGCGGGACCGAGGATTCACACTCGGCCCGTAGCCGGAATGCCGCTTATCCATGTCGACTACCCGACCTTCGAAGGCCGGAAGCACGTCTTTAAGAGAGGCTTCGACCTGGTTGCCTCTAGCGTGCTGCTCTTGGTTCTTTCGCCGATATTCTTGTGGATTACGATCGCGATTCGGCTCAATAGTCCCGGCTCAGCAATCTTTCGACAGGAGCGAGTTGGCTTGAACGGACGTCCGTTCAAAATGGTCAAGTTCAGGTCTATGGTGACCAACGCGGAGGCCCAACTCGCGAGCCTGCTCGACCAGTCAGACGGCAACGGGGTCCTCTTCAAACTTAAATCCGACCCTCGTGTCACCAGCGTGGGTGCGTTCCTACGACGCTACAGCCTGGATGAACTGCCACAATTGTTCAATGTGCTCAAGGGGCAAATGTCCCTGGTCGGACCGCGCCCGCCGCTCGCTGCTGAGGTGGACAAGTACGACGATTGGGCGCACCGACGCCTTCTGGTCAAGCCCGGAATTACCGGACTATGGCAAGTAAGCGGGCGCTCGAACCTATCATGGGAAGATAGTGTTCGCCTAGACCTATATTACGTGGAGAACTGGTCCCTAATGGGTGACATAATCATCCTTTATCGCACGGCAAAGGCAGTTATTACGCCGAATGGCGCTTACTAAGCCGTGCCGTCAGTATCGATTATCGGAACGGGCGGGTACCCAAGTTACTATGGTGGTTTCGAAATCGCAGTCAGGAACCAAGTACCCGATCTAGCGGACGCGATAATCGGTCAGGGCTATGCGGGGTCTACCAGTACCCATGCGTGCCGTCGAGGCCGGTTACCTTGTACCGGCTAGATGTCAATGCGGACCGCCTCACCAGGATACCAGCGAATGTCTCACTGAAGATATCAGCGATAATGAGCTGCGGAACGTGCTTGAGAGTGGACACTACCGTCCGACAAGGGATTATAAAGAAACGGATTCCTTCGATCTTTCGGCAATAGCTGCGCCTACCTCTCTTAAGGAAAAGCCTACCGGACATAACGTTCATAAATTCGCAGCTCAATCAATCACCCCATATGTGCGTGCTGGTTCTCTAGTCATTCTCGAGTTGACTACATATCCAGGACCGACCGAGGAACTCAACATTCCCATCCTTGGGGAAGGGTCCGAACTGGACCGCCGGCACGGACTTCCATGTGAGTATTCTCCTGAACGAGTAGACCCGAGCAATCCCGAGTGGAGCTTTAAAAACACACCGAAGGTCATCTCGAGGTTAACCCAGGGCCGTTTGGTTAGTCGTCAGGGTCGGGTGTCAAGACCCTGGGGGTGAGTGTCATGGCGTAAATGTTGCGATCGACGTCACGGGCCTTAGCACGATATTTCGAGATCGCGCGCTTGACCGCTCGCGCGCTGGACCGCCCTACGACGGGCCCTTAAGAGGTTGTCCAGGATGCTAGCTCCGGCCGGTCGGCCAGACCAATAGTGGACCCCATCGAAGATCCCCAGCTTGAACGATCTGGTCACGGGCTGCGTTCAACGCGATCGCAAACGACGCCCTATCAGGAACGACAGCAAGTGAAGCTCGTACCGCGTCCGTCATCGCGATGCGCAGCGCTTGATAGGCACCAGCAGGACCCAGGCTTCTTGGAAGACGGCCGCTGGATGTCTGCCGCGCAGTACCCGTCCGCCGGGGATGGTGGATTTCAGCACGGAGTAGGCGGTCTCGCGTCCATCGCTGGTGATACAGGCGCATCAGTTCTTCAGCCGTGGCCTCACGCGGGTCGAGCAAGGTGGTGACCAGCCTGTAGGTGCCGGTGCGGTTCCTGCTGGGGTGGTGATTGCCACTTGGGCACCGATCACTCTCCCGGTCAATCCGCCAACGCGGGAGAAATAGGACACGTGCTGGAGAAGGCGCAGTCCCTCGCCCAGCACGCCGCAGATCTGGGCTGGGTCGAGTCGATCGACTCGACGACCGTGCGCGTGCACCAGCACCGCGCCACCCTTCCCTGGTCCACGGGGGGCTTCGCAGATCTGCAAGAAGTTCGGGCAGGAGCTGCCCGATCATGCGATTGGCCGCTGTCGCGGCGGGCTGACGACCAAGAATCACCTGGTCTGCGACGGGAAGGGACGCGCCCTCGCGTTCATTCCCACTCCGGGGCAGGCAGCCGATACGAACATGCTTCCCGCGACGCTAGGGCAGACCCGGGTGGCCGGCGCGGTCGGCCGGCCAAGGTCCCGGCCCGACCGGGGGGGGCTCGCGGACAAGGGCCACCCAGCCCGCGCGAACCGCGCCTAGCTACGCGCCCACGGGATCAATGCGGCGGTCCCCGACCGTGTGACGACCAGATCGCGCACCGCCGCAAGCGCGCCGGCAGGCCTATCGGCCCCGGGAACGCCACAGGGCCGCAACGTCGTGGAGCGGTGCTTGAATAAGCTCAAGCAGTGGCGCGGGATCCCGAAGCGCTCAGACAAGACCGCCCACAGCTACCACGCCGGACTATGCCTCGCAGCCATGCTCCATTGGCCCTCCAGCGGCTTTAGCAACAAGTCCTAAGCCCTAAGCCGGGTCGGACGTCCTCGCCGAGAAATACCATTCGTACACTTCGCGTATAGAGTCCTCGAACGCGACGGCCTCCAAGTCAGGCAAGAGCGATGTAAGGAGCTCGCTCGACGCCTGAGAATGCGGGACATCGCCAGCCCTCGGCTCGACGTACTCCACATCGATCTGCCCTGGGTGAATCGCCCGCAGCAGATCGATGAGCTCGTTGAGGGTGGTTCTCGTGCCCATCGCGAGGTTGACGGGTGATTCGTGTACGAACTTCTGCATCGACACCTTGGCAAGCGCATCGACCACGAGGTGGACGGATGTGAAGTCCCGCGACTGGGTGCCGTCTCCGAACACGGTAAGTGGCGCGGAGCGCTTCATCGCATCGAGGAACTTCGGGATGACTGCCGCGTATGCGTGGTCCGCTCGCTGGAGCGGACCGAAAACATTGAAGAACCGAAACGCTAGGGTGGGAAGGCCGAAGCTGTGGAAGTAGGCGTTCGCGAGCGCTTCGGTGCCGAGCTTGCTCACCGCGTACGGGCTGAGCGGTCTGGTCGCCAGGCTCTCCGCCTTCGGTAGGATCGGGTTCGCGCCGTAGACCGACGATGACGACGCCACGACGACATGCTCGATCTCGTGAGCCCTCCCCGCCTCCAGCACGTTCAGAGTGCCGACGATGTTGACGTCTATCGAAGAGCGCGGATCGGCGATCGATCTCGGCACCGATGGCAGGGCACCGAGATGCACGATACGTGACGCGCCGCGCACCACCTCATCCACCCGAGTGGCATCCCGCAGGTCGCCCTCAAACACCTCGACGCGAGGATCGCCGAACTCGCGATTCGTGCCGGTCGAGAAGTCGTCGAAGATGCGAATGCCTCCGATCCCAGGCTCACGCAGTAGTCGCTTGACAAGGTTCGCTCCGATGAAACCAGCACCCCCCGTCACGACGACGATCAAACCCTGGGGGTCAGAGGCGCTCAATGTTGTCTCCTCGAAGTCGGTTCCGCGAGTCCAGGACCGGGAGCGACGCACCCTCGAGCAGTGCGACGTCGCTATCGTCGTGGTCGGTGATCAGGATGGCGACGTCTGCGCGAGCCAGACTCTCGGCGTCGAGCTTTACGCGCTCGACGCCGGTCGGCCAGCGGTTCCCCTCCACGTGTTCGTCAGCCGCCAGCAGGGTCGCTCCGTACTCCTTGAGCAACTCAATAATCCTGGTCGACGGCGCCTCGCGCGTGTCGCCGGTGTTCTTCTTGTATGCGAGGCCGACCAGAAGAACCTTCGCACCATTGACGACAAGACGGTTGCTGTTCAGCAACGATGTAACGCGCGCCACGACATAGTCCGGCATGTGCTCATTGAGGTCGTTGGCCAGCTCGACGAATCGGAAGTTCCTCCCGAGCTTTCGGCGCACCTCCCACGAAAGATAGCTGGGATCGACCGGAAGGCAGTGCCCTCCGACACCCGGGCCCGGAGTAAACTTCATGAACCCGAAAGGCTTCGTGGCAGCGGCGTCGATGGACTCCCAGATGTCGACGCCGAGCTGGTGCGCGAAGATGGCCAGCTCGTTCACCAGGGCGATGTTCACGTGGCGAAAGGTGTTCTCCAGAAGCTTGGTCAACTCGGCCTCTTTCGTGCCGCTGACCGGGACCGTGGTCTCGACGAGATCGTCATAGAAGCTCCGGACGTGCTCCAGCGACTTCACGTTGATCCCAGAAACCACCTTCGGTGTCTCCACAAATCCCCAGGTCTTGTTGCCCGGATCGATCCGTTCGGGGCTGTAGCCGACGAAGAAGTCATCGCCCGCTTTGAGGCCCGAGCCAGCTTCGAGAATCGGAATGAGCAATTCCTCCGTGGTCCCCGGGTACGTTGTCGACTCGAGGATCACGGCAGCGCCTCGCTTGACATGGGGAGCGAGGCTCGTTGCCGAGCTCTCCACGAAAGAGAGATCGGGAACGGATTCCCTCAGCGGCGTGGGCACCGTGATGACGGCCACGTCAAATCCTGAGGCTCTTCCGTAGTCGTCGCTCGCTGCGTACTCGCCGGAGGCGATGTGCTCCGCAAGCACGGAGGACGCGACATCATCGACGTAGGAGTCCCCGGTGCGCAGGCGCTCGAGACGGGCTCGGTCGAGCTCCAGCCCGACGACGCTGTATCCCACCTGCGCCGCGCGCATGGCTACCGGAAGACCCACATAGCCCTGGCCGATAACGACCAGCTTCCGCTTGGTTTCACTCATCCGAGTCGATCACCCTTCGTCCCCCCGCCAGCAAGCCCTAGTGTCGGCGCCAAACGAGACTCGATCCAATATTCCGTCACAAATGTACTTGCATGTCAGGCCCCGTCGAAATCCACCCCACGGTCGGTCGCGTACGGCAATGCGCCGATCCGCGCACAGCGTACGAGCACGCAGGCGGTACGGTGGTCAGGTGAAGAGCATCTCGCCGAAATCCACAGCTCTCGCCGCTGCCATTGCGGTCCTGCTTTTCGCAGTCGTGTTCGGAGTCCTCTCGCTCGGAATGGCTGTGTGGATTCCACTTCTGCTCCTCCTTGCGACCGCCGTACTGTTCGCGGTTCCCGTGCATGCCCTTCCGGCGCTAGCTCTGGTCCTGTTCGCTCTCTTACCGCTCGGCTACATCGCAGGCGTCCCGGCCACGATGGGGCGATTTCTCACCCCTGCTGCTCTCACGATAGTCGTCGCACTGTTGCGCCAACGAGGAAGGCCTGCGGTCAATCGCATCCCACGATTCTGGACCGTATGCGCAATAGCGCTGCTCCTGCTCTCCGCCGCAAGCTTCATCTGGTCCCTCGATGCCCAGCGATCCGCCCTTTGGACAGCAACTGTGGCCGTCGTCCTTTTCGGTTTCGCCCACCTGTCGATGCGGAGCACACCGCAGTCCGTGCACGCACTGCAACGCACGTGGCTGTGCGTCGGACTAATCCTCGGTGTAGCCGCGATCACAGAGGGGCTCGTGCAGCGCTCCTTCCTCGCAGCACTCTACGCGCGAGGCGCGTCGTCGGGGATCGGCTTCACCCAACACTGGGATTCGATCCGGGCCACTACCACCCTCGGCCATCCGCTGATGAACGGAACATTCTTCGCCACGACCGCAGTGTACGCGATCATCCTCACGATGCGCCGAAGGTCCAAGCTCGCCCTCGCCAGCGGTGCTGTGTCTGCGGGGGGCGCGATCTTCTCGGTGTCCCGCAGCGCGGCGGCGGCTATCGCCGCCGGCTTGATCGTGGGGCTATTGGTCTGTCTCGCCTCCCGTCAGTTGCCTTTCGGACGGAAGGCAGTCGGTTTGCTCGTCGGAGTGGGTGCGGCCGCCGCCGTGCTGTTCTCACCGATCATCCAGAGCCGCTCGGATTCGGCGGAGGGGTCTGGTTCGGCTGACGCCCGCGCGGTCATCCTGGACCGCGCTCTCGAGTTCGCTGGAGAGTCGAACTACCTCGGTGTCGGCGCCGGGATGGCGCAGGAGCGCGCAATCATGGGTGGGCTAAACATGCCCATCGAGAACTCGTATGCCGGAGTGCTCGTAAGCCTGGGCGCAGCCGGTACCATCATCTTCGTCTGCCTTCTGGCCACGATCGCCCTCGTGGCCGCACGTCGGCAGGCGCCGGAGGTAGTCGCAGCCGTGTGCGCATTCGGAACGGCGATCTGGGCATGGCCGCTCGTCGACAACTATCCTTCTGCGCTGGTGATGCTCGGCGCGCTGGCCTACATCGGCTTCTCCGGACACCGCAGATCCGAACTGATTCCGGATGATGCGCGAACCCTGTCGGCGTTGACGATCAGCCGATGACCGCGGGTCTCAGTGCGCCCTGCCTCCTGGTGGGAACACCCACTCTGACCTGCGTCGTGCCACTTTAGTGCCCCGCGTCGGGCCTGAGCGCTGAGAGAATGTCGGCGGCTTCGCCTTCTGACGAGGTGGTAGCGGTGACCCAGTAGTCTCGAACGTTGATGACGACGTTGCGAGGGGCCGCAGCGCCCGGATGATGCGTTTGATGCTCACACCAGCGGCCCTGAAAGTGGTCGCTGATCGCGAGGGCGCAGAACACGATCGTGAGGTGCGCTTCGATGGAGTCCCGTTCGTGGTGGAACATCGGCCGGGCGCGCAGACCGTTCTTGACCCTCCGGAACGAGTGACCTCGGCCTGGAACAAGTGATGGTACGCGGCGACGACGCTCTTCCACGTCGACACTCCTGCGGCGATGCCCGTCAACGTACCCCTTCACCCCAGCCACCTGCGGGCTCTCTCGACCTGTGGCCCAGTTGACCCGACGGTGGCCGTCGATGGTCATGAGCCGGTCTTCCTTCTAGGGGGCGGCAACGCGCTCGGCGCGTTTGATCTGCATGTTCAACCTGAGGTAGTCACTCCCGTTTTGAAGGAGTACCGCCAGACAACTCGCCACGCCCGCGCGTTATTCGGGTGGTCTGGGCGATCTGCCCGTCCTCGAGCAGGTTCCCGTGCCGCTCGTAGTGGTCGGCGAGATCGTATGGCGCGGATGAGGTGCAGGAGCCGACGATGAACCGCTGCCCGGCATCCTCGACCGCGCTCAGGTTGGCTGCGGAGAGCATGCCAGCGCCGGCGACCGCGAGCACCTCGTCCACGCGGTGCCGCCGCCGGAACGCCTCCAGGACAGGCACGATCATGCGGGTCTCGGTTCGCGCGTCAGACTTAGTGGCAGGGCTACCAGTGGAAGGCCGAGTTCCTCGAGGCTGGGAAGACGGCTTTGGCGTCGGGCGAGTCCGGCCTCTCGACCCGGGTTGGAGGCCGAGCCCACGGCGCTTACCCAGGCCCTCGGTGGGCGCACCTGGAGGTCCGGGTGTGGCGAAAGAGCGCTGAGGGCCGGCATGGCCCTTCGAGGAGCTCGAGGTAATCCGCATGGACTTGGGCATGCCGACCGCGAGGTTCTGCAAGCTGATCGGGATACCCGAGCGGACGTGGCGTCGCTGGCAGGCCACGGCGAAGGCCGAGCGCCCCGCCGAAGGGCCCGTCGCCGCAGCCGGCGTCGAACGCCGCCCGGCCGCTGGCGATCAAGCACGCCCTTGTTCATCCGGCATGGGGCCATCGGAAATTGTGAGCGATGGTCCGCCACGACGGGCACCAGGTCTCGCAGGGGACCGTGCCGCGGCTGCTGCGCGATGACGGTTTGATCCTCCCTACGGAGTATCAGAAGGAGCGGTATCTCCAACGAGTTCTTCCGCAACAGAGTGGTCGGCGTTACCGTTCGCGTCACCTACAAGGTTCTCGGCAACAACTTGGGTCGCGAAAACGGACGGCTGTCCGGTGGGATCTCGAATATCACATGCCAGCGCTGCCGTCTCCTTCCCGACCTGAGCCGGCAGCGGTGGTGACCCTACGTGCAATACTCGATAGATGCCTCATGAAGCGATCGTGGACCGGGAGAGCTTGCGACGATTTCTGCGTCTCGACTTGGAGGCTCACGGTTTCGATCGCTGGAGGCTGCGCCTCATACTCATCAGGCCTCAGCTTCACTATCAGCGGTTGCTCCGGAGGACTGAGTTCTGGATGTCGCAGAACGGATGGATCGCGAGATTGGCCTTCGTGGCGACAAGGATCAGGATGGCCAGGCTCTCGCAGCGACTCGGGCTTTCAATCCCGCCCGGCGCATTCGGTCCGGGGCTCTGTATTCCGCACTACGGGACGATCGTCGTGAACGACAAGGCCCGGTTCGGATCGTTTTGCAGAATCCATGCCAGTACAAACATCGGAGAATACAACGGAGCTGCCCCAATCGTTGGAGACGAGGTCTATATCGGTCCTGGCGCGGTCATCTACGGCAACGCCTGGATCGGAGACCGTGTGATCGTGGGCGCAAACTCGGTTGTCACGGGCGAGTTTCCTGCCGATGTGACCATCGCGGGCGCGCCGGCTAGGGTGATCGCCAACAAGGGACGCACGCTTCGGCAGAATATCGAGGGTTGAGATGAATCTGAAGAGAATCGAGTACCGCCTGCGCCGGCTTCTGCGGGGAAGAGAGTCGGCTCTGCGCGCCAGAGGAATGCGCATCGGGGAAGGCTGCCGCATCCTGTCCGACTTCGATGCCAGCGAACCATGGCTCATTTCCATCGGCGATCGTGTGACGGTGAGCACCAACATTGAGGTGCTGACGCACGACGGTACGGGCTGGATGTATCGAGACGATCACGGAAGAAGGTTTCGCTATGCGGCCGTGTCGATCGGTTCGGATGTCTTCATCGGATCCAGAGCGATCATCATGCCGGGAGTGACGATCGGAAGCAAGTGCGTGATCGGCGCGGGAGCTGTCGTCACACGGTCGGTGCCGAGTGGCACGGTGGTGGCAGGAAATCCGGCACGGGTGATCAGCTCTTGGAACGATCTCGAGGCCAAGATCTCGAAGTGGCCCGCGGAATCAGACAAGTCGGGCAGCACTTACCGAGAGCGCGTCGATTCGATCGTGGAGGCCCGCTCGGCGGAGTACATGAAGTACATGCAGAGGCCGTCTTCGCCGATAGGGTGAGCGCAGGAGATCGCCGCAGTCGATGCCTGGATGTTCGCCTAACCGCTCGAAACTTGTCCCGCAAGTGGCGCGGTCATGGACGGGAGGATTCGCCAGAGGACGATCGCGTAGACAATAGCGGAGCACACGCGCAGACCGAGAGTCGCGAGCACGATCCCGAACACCCCCCAGAGCGAAAAGAAGATGATATCCAGCACGAGGTTGGTGGCGAGGGTCAGAGCCGACAGCCATGGGAGAAGGCGCTGCCGACGCGCGATGACGATGAGTCGCGACGCTGACATGATCCACATGGTGAGGGGCGCCGACGCGAACAGCACCATGGCCCAGGACAGACTCTGAGACCAGATGCTGGGGAGGGGAAGCAGCTGGAGGACGGATGCCGCGGTGATCCCCACCACGGCTATGACCGCTGCGGCCCCCAACACAACTGTCAGATCCTTTCGGAGCAACTTTCGAGCGTCCTGCTGCGTCATGGTCGGGATGCGGCTCCACCGCCCGACACGACGCACGAGGAACCCGTAGTTGAGGAACTGAGCCGCCGCGAAGTAGAGCTTGTCGGCCAGCTCGTACATCGAGATGGAACCTGTCGGCCCGGCGTTCAGGAATACCCGATCGATGATAGGCGCCCCTTGGGACATGCCGGCCGAGAACGACTGCCAGAGCATGCCGCGGCTTTCGAGCTTCTCATCACGGTTGGCAAGGTACCCGCTCAAGATCCTGTTGCGTTTCCAGCTGAGCAGTCCATAGCGCACGGCTTCACCGAGGACGAAGGCGAGCGGCAGCAGGAGCAGAGGCATCGCCGGCCAGGCGATGATGAGGATCGAGGGGAGCGTCGGCCGGAGGAACTGCAACGCGACGGCGTAACCGGCCTCTCCGTGCGCGATGAGGATCCCGGATTGCACGGAGGAGAAGACTGTGATGACGGAAACCCCGAGCATCAAACCGCAGACAATGAGGAAATCGGTCGAACGATCACTACCAACCGCATAGAGGAGGGCGAGCAAGGGGCCGACGATGCCGGTAGTGAGGAGACCGAAGACGTAGACGCGGCGTCGGTAGGACACCATCGCGCTTGTGGACGGCATTCGGCCGTCGGAGAGCTGCCGACCGAACTCGCTCACGGTGTTCAGCTCGATCGCCGTGCCGACGGCAGAAGTAAGCGTCGTGACGATCGAGAGGGCCAGCATGATGCTGTCACTGACAGAGGCCGGCTTCGCCAAGGTGAGGATGAACGGGAAGAGGAACCCCGGAAGCATCGCGACGACCGCGGCGGCCGCAGTGCGCAGGTCTGCGGACTTAGGAGAACTCATCGCTCCGCGTCTCGACGGGCGACTGCAGTCATGATCGCCTGCTCTAGACACTCCCCGCTTGACTGCGCGCTGAAGCGGTCGAGCCAGTGATCGATTTCGGCGCCGGGGCGTATGCTTTCCGCGGCAAGGACCGCATGTGCGTAGTCCGAAGGAGCGTCCGAGAGCGCGAGCTGGCCGGTGATCCCCGGAACGATCGCGTCGCTCACTCCGAGGGCTCGGGAGGATGCGACCGATGGCACACCCATCGCCGCCGCCTCGACGAGGACGTTCGCGAAACCCTCCACCTGCGATGGAAGGAGCACGACTGCACCCGGGGGCACGTGGTCGAACCAGTTTTCCACCCACCCGTGGAAGATCGTTGTGAGGTCATCGGGGACAGCGGCGCGGGCTTTCTCCTCCTCACGACCTGATCCGAAGAAGTGCAGATACACCGGTCGCCCGCTCGTCTTCGCACACTGCTGGGCCACCTGGATCGCGAGCGAAGGCCGCTTGCTCGGCGTCAGCCGCCCGGGGACGACGATGTGAAGCGTCCCCGAGTCGCTGACGTCGGTCTCGGAAGAGAGCGAGCGACGCGAGACCTTCCCCATCGCCGGGTTGGGCACCACCCATAGACGATCGGTGGGCACGGAGAACATGGTTTGGGCTTCGGCACCTGACGCATGCGAGATCGCGATGAACGCGTCGGCGAAACGATACCAGATCCTCGCGAGTGCGAGTTCGATCGCCTTGTTGTTCCCCGCGCGTCGCGCGCCCGTTTCGATCGTTCGGCCGCTGATGGCGATCGTCGGTCGGCCCGGCAGCATCCTCGACGCGAGAAGCGCGATCAGATTCCAATGCGGGGCCAGTGCGAGCACGACGTCGAACTCGCGTGCCCTCAGCCGGTTGCGGAGGGCGAGGATCCGTCCACCGAACCAGCCACCGGGCAGGTGCTCGCTTCGCTGCTCCTTCCGCGCGTGGGTGGTGAGGAAGGTGACGGCCGCACCGCGATTCGCGAGGTAGCGGCCCCACTGAACTGCCACGAACTCGGCGCCGCCACCATGAAGAGATGGAAGGAGGATCGCGATACGGAGTCCACTGATCTCGGCCATCAGCTCGGCTCTCCCTTGGTCGCGTCCCAGACCTCAGCCACCATCGTCGAAGCCGCCTGCGCTCGCACCGACTCGTAGACATCGTCGCGAGGGAGCCCCATAGCCTGGTCAATCGCTTTGGCGAAATCGCCGGCCTCCCGGCCGGTGATCCGAATGCCATTCTTCGAATGCTGGATCGCGAAGTCGGGGTCAGCCTCGACGGAGGCGACGACGGGAAGTGCGCTGCCCATCGCCTCGTACATCACCCGCGGCGACCCCTCGAAACGTGAGGTCATCAGCAAGACATCCGCATCACGCATCAGCTCGGCCACCTTTGAACGGGATACTGCGCCGGTCAACTCCACAGATCCTTCCAGGCAGTGCGCCGAGATTCGATGCATCATATCGTCTCGGAGCGTGCCGTCGCCGACGACGAGACAGCGCCAAGATCGTGGTGAATCACGCTTAAGCGTGGCGAAGGCGTCGATTGCGAGCAGCGGATCCTTGGGAGCCTCCAGGCGACCCACCCAGAGGACGGTAGGTGATGTAGAGCTCCGGTTCTCGGCGTCGAGAAGCGGATGATAGAGCTCCTCGTTGTACCAGGTGCGCATGTGTTTGACGAGGTATCCATCGGCGGCATAGCCTGCTGCGCTCTCTTTGTTGAAGACGACGGTGAGGTCTGCGCTTCTGAGTACAGCTCGTTCCAGCAGGCGGAAGGCGCGTGGCGCCTTCCGCCAGAAGCTGTCACTGTGCGACTCGAGCGACGCGGCCGTGTTGGTGTGCACAAAGTAGACACGTCGTCGGGAGGGGAAAAGACGGGTCACCAACCCGGCCTCCACACGGTGAATCTGCACGACGCTTCGTCTCGTCGATCCCCACGCGAGCGGAAGCAGAGACCCGAGCGCGACACGGATCGAATGCGGGATGAAGCGGACCTGATCCCCTGGGTTAGCTCTCGAGACGGGAATGAAATCGATCGGCCGCCGAAAGCTTTCGAGAGTGACGCGCCGATGCAGCGGACGGGTGCGGCTGACGCCGATCACGAGGATCCTCTCGCCCTCTGGCGCGCGGTCCAGGAGGTCGCGTATGCACGTGTCGACCCCACCGGGGACCGGGGATTCCGGGTCAAACTGATGGATGATGACTCGTGAATACTGTTTGCGTCTGAGCACGAAGCAATCCTACTTTCCGCTCGCGTAGTGGCTGTCGGCGGCCAGATCACCGGATCAGATGCCGTCCGTCGCCGCCTGCTTGCTGATATTGGTGCTGGTGCGCAACTCTCGTACGATCGGCGCCATCTTGATTGCTTCGGGCCGCGTTCCGTAGACGATAGGCGCACGCTTCAGGTCGCTCCCCGGTCCTTCTCAGTGATCAGCAGTGAATAGTTGTGGAGGCCGGTCGTTCTCAAGAGGATCTTGCCGCCCTCCGGGAGAAGCGACTCTTCACGACGATCCAAGTGAACCGTACATTTCCCACGAGGTAGCGCTTAAGCAGTCTTCGAGGCTCCTGGACCATGCGGAAGAACCATTCGAGGCCGAGCTTCTGGAGGATCCGCGGCGCACGCTTCGTGAGGCCCGCAACAACATCGAAGGAACCACCAACACCGAAGGCCAGGCCGGTGTTCAGCTGTGCCCGGTGAGCGAGCACGAACGCCTCCTTCTTCGGACTCGGCATGGCGAGGAAGAGGAGATCCGGTGTGGAATCGGCGATGTCCGAAACGACGGCCGCCTCCTCCGCAGTGGACCAGTACCCGTCGCGAGCGCCCACGACATGAACGCCTCGCACCTGGAAGATCTCACGCACCTTGGCATTTACCTTCGGCGAAGCCCCCAGCAGGTAGACAGTGTAATTCTTCTCCGACGCCTTCTCTACCAACTGCAGCATCAGGTCGATCCCGGAGACCCGCTCCGGGACCGGGACTCCAAGGAAACGAGTGGCCCAGAGCACGGACTGCCCGTCGGCGTTGACTATCTCGCTCGTCTCGATCGCGGTCCGCATATCGGCATCGTCCAATGCCAGGAGAACATTGGCCGCGTTCAGATCTGAGTGGACCTCACCTCGGCGCGCGATCGCCTCTTCGCAGGCTCGAATGGACTCCGTCATGGTCAGTCGGTCCAGCGGGAGTCCTAGGAAGCGTCCTCGGGTTGTGGCCACGGAATCTTCTCCTTGCCCCTCGTCGGGGCGCATCGTCGGTCCCGGGCATGCATCGTCTGACGCGCGACCAGGACCACTGGTCAGCTGAGCGGCACCAGCATACTTGCTTGCTCTGGGCGATGCGCGTCGACGGGCCCAGGCAGGGGTGCGAAGGAGTGAGTCTTGCCTCACGACATCACGTACTTGCGCGCCGGGGAAGGTGGCTCTACCTGGCCATCGCGATCGACCCGCAAAACCGGATGGTGGCGGACTGGTCGATCGCCGTCCACATACGCACCGAGCTGATCTGTGACGCCCTGAGGATGGCGCACGGGCACGTTCAACCGGGCGTCGTGTTGCACTCGGGCCGCGGAAGTCAGAACACGTCCGACGAGCGCGCGACGCTCACCACGGACTCGATTTGCGCCTGTCCGTGGACCGCACGGACGTCTCCTCTAAACCAATCACCTGACGGCTCCTGCAAAGGACAGCAGGTCGTCAGCCGTAGCTTGTTTCGCAACTGTCACCTTCGGTCAGACCAGCTCAGCTATTGTTATCGGGTGACTCCTCGTACCCGCCCAGACCAGGCCACGTTCGACGAACTCGTCGACGGATCGGCCGACAATCCGCCGGCCGATGACTGGCGAGAGCGTAACCGCAGAAAGAAGCGGCGAAACTTCTGGGTCGCGGTGGCGATATTTGTGGCGCTGATCCTGGTCGGCCTGGCAATCGTCGGCGGATACCTGTGGAATCTGTCCCGCAGCGTGTCGGAAAAAGCTACCTATGTCGAGAACGTCCTGCCGGATTCCAAGGATCGGCCGGAGGCGAGCAAGGTCGGCTCGAAGAACATCCTCTTCCTCGGCTCTGACAAGCGTCCCGAGGATTCGGGCGAGAAGGTAACCGGGCAGCGCTCGGACGTGATGATGCTGGTGCATATCGATTCGGCACGCCAGAATGCATACGCGGTGTCATTCCCGCGCGATCTGTGGGTTCCGATTCCGGGGCACGGCAAGAACAAGATCAATTCCGCGCTGGCGTTCGGCGGTCTGCCGCTTGCGGCTCAGACCGTCGAGAACTTCACCGATACCAGGATCGATCACGTTGCGATGATCGACTTCGAGGGCTTCGCCGAGCTGACGGACTCACTCGGCGGTGTCGAAGTTGATGTCGAGGAAAGCTTCAGTTCCGCAGGATTCGACTTCACGGCGGGAACGCAGAAACTCAGCGGCGAAGAAGCTCTGGCGTTCGTGCGTGAACGCAAGTCCTTCAAGGACGGCGACTTTCAGCGGGTACGAAATCAGCAGGCGTTCCTCAGGGGACTGATGAAAACGGCACTCAGCGGCGACACCCTGACCAGTCCGGGAAAGATCAACGACCTGGTCTCCACCGTGGCGCCCTATCTCACCGTCGACAAGGGCTTCGATCCGTCAACCATGGCTGGGCTCGGCTGGGATCTGCGCAATGTGCGCCCGGCGAACATTCACTTCCTGCAGGCTCCGAACGACGGCACCGGGCGAGCCGGCAAGGCATCGATCGTCAAGGTCGATGATGGCGGGATGGACGACCTTCGCAAGGCGCTCAAGGACGACACGATGGAAGAGTACGCGGCAAACGCCGGATAGAGAGCCGAGGGCCAGGACAAATGCAGCCACTAGGCTGCCGACAGCTCCAGATTCCGCTCGCATTCTGAGATTGGTCCGGTTGCTGGTGAGTCAGCCTCTGCAAATGTGGCGGCCCCACTGGCGCCAGCCAGATTCTCGCCTGCCAGATCGCTGGCTTCGCAGCGGCAGGACTGTCCGACTTCTGTGCCGCCTACATCTGCTACCTCTTTAGCCGCGGCCGGGCCGCCACACCATCAAGGATCCCGGACGAGCCGAGGGGCGGGTGCCTCGAGCCAGCGAGACCACGTCTCCGGCGAGCCCCGCGGCGAACACCCGACGCCCGGAATCGCCTCTGACCCGTAGCTCGTCGAGCTGCGCGGCGAGCTCCGCGGCGCGGGACTGCATTGCCTCGACCTGATGCTCCAGTTCCATAATGCGTTTGATACCGGCCAGATTGACACCCTCGTCCTGGCTCAGTCGCTGTACTTCGCGCAGCCGGGCGATGTCACGCGCAGAGTACCGGCGCCCACGTCCTGCCGTGCGATTGGGCGATACCAGGCCTAGCCGGTCGTACTGCCGCAGGGTCTGCGGGTGCATGCCCGCAAGCTCGGCGGCGACGGAGATCACGAATACCGCGGCATTCTCATCAACCCTCATGGCTCACCTTCCCTGTCGGACACTTCTCGATTCAGCTGCTCTTGGCCCGCTGGATCAGATCGACCCGCGGGTCTTCGTCCTTGGTTGCGGTCTGGAAGTCCTTGACCGCCTTCTGAGCATCCGCGCTAAGGTTCTTCGGCACGACGACCTCAACCGTCACCAGCAGATCGCCGGTGTGACTCTTGGTTTTGACGCCGCGGCCACGAACCCTCAGCACCCGGCCGCTCGGAGTTCCCGGTGCCACCTTGACCCGAACCGGCAGTCCGTTCAGCACCGGCACCTGAATTTCGGCTCCGAGCGCTGCCTCATCGAACGTGACGGGAACCTCGATGCGAAGGTTATCGCCGTCCCGCTTGAATACTGGGTGCTGTTCGACGTTCACGGTCAGCAGCATGTCGCCTGGCTCGCCACCGTTGGGCGACGGCTGGCCCTTGCCGCGCAGCCGGATCTTCTGGCCGTCCTTGACGCCGATCGGCGTACGAACGGAGATCGGACCGGAACTCGCGCCGTTCAGTTTGACCGTGGCGCCCTCGATCGCTTCGGTGAAGTTCAAAGTGGTGCGGGCGCTTATGTCGCCGCCCTTGCGCGGGCCGGTGGAGAATCCGGCCGTGCGACCACCGCTGCCGTACCCGCCGATGTCGAACAGGTCCGCGAATTCAGGCGGGATGTCTCCCCTGTTGGAGGTCCGCGAACCGGTTTCCGGTTGGAACAGTCCGCCGAATAGGTCCTCGAACCCGGCACCGCCACCCGCACCGGCCCTTGCGCCGCCGGAACCGGCGGAGAAGCGCGTGCCGGAAGCCATGGCGCGCACTGAGTCGTACTGCGCGCGCTCTTCTTTGTCGGAGAGCACGGCGTACGCTTCGCCGAGTTCCTTGAACTTGGCCTCGGCGGTCGAATCGCCAGGATTGGCATCCGGATGATACTTCCGGGCCAGCTTGCGATAGCTCTTCTTTACTTCATCCGCGGACGCATCCTTGGAAACGCCGAGAGTGGCGTAATAATCCTTGTCGAACCAGGCGTTCTGGGGTCCGGTATTCATCGGCGCCTCCTTTCTCTAAATCTGTCAGGGTGCCGCCCTGGTCTGGGGTTGCAAGCCTGTCACATTCCCCAGACCACGACCACGCCCTATTCGGGCTGGGCGACGGCTACCCGTGCGGCGCGCAGCACCCGATCGCCGAGCTTGTACCCGGGCTGTAGAACCTGGGTCACGGTGATCACGTCGACATCTGCCGACGGCTGCTGCATCAGTGCTTCGTGCACCTGCGGGTCGAACTCTTCCCCCGGTTCGCCGAACTGGCTGAAGCCGAACTTGGTGAGCGCGGCCACCAGCTTTTCCGAGTGAGTCTCGAACGGGCCGTTCAGATCACCGTGCTGGCGAGCCAATTCGACCTCATCAAGCACCGGCATCAGCGATTCGAGCACGCTGATCACACCGGCATCCCGCGCAACGTCGCGGTCACGGGCGACCCGCTTGCGATAGTTCGTGTACTCGGCCTGAAGTCGCTGCAGGTCCTCCAGCCGTTCGGCTGCCAGCAATGCCGCTGGGTCCGCCGCACCGGCGGCCAGATCGGGCGCCGCCTCCGGAGCGGGAGGAGTATCGTTCAGCGACGAAAGGTCGTCGGGCACGTCGGTGTCGGCACCCTGCGGGGTTCCGACGGCGTCGGCCGGCTCGGCCTGCCCCCCTGCAGGTGGAGCCTGCCCGGCCGGATCGGCCTGTCCAGCCGAAGGAGCCTGTGCGGCCGGATCGGTTTCGGCAGGCTGGTCCGGATGGTCCCGTACCTCGCCGGTCGTCGGGTCGATTCGCCGCTTGTCCCGGAAGACATGCGACTGAGACTGTGCCGACTGCTCCTCGGAGCGCTCTTCTGGCGCAGAGCCGGAGTTTGCGTCCGATGCTGTCATTACTTCTTCTCCTCGTCCTCATCAATAACTTCGGCGTCAACGACGTCCTCGTCCGAGGCTGCTGGCCCGTCGGCCGGCCCGCCAGCTGACGTGCCACCG
Organism: Saxibacter everestensis; assembly: GCF_025787225.1. NCBI lineage: Bacteria > Bacillati > Actinomycetota > Actinomycetes > Micrococcales > Brevibacteriaceae > Saxibacter > Saxibacter everestensis. The sequence goes on along the minus strand of NZ_CP090958.1, from coordinate 4,022,372 downwards.
GCCGCGTCGGCTCCCGGAGCACCTTCCGCGCCCTGGGCTGCCTGCGAGGCGTAGATTGCCTGCCCGATCTTCTGCTGCGATTCGGAAAGCTTGTCGAAGGCGGTCTTCACCGCTGCGTTGTCCTCACCCTTCAGCGCTTCCTTCAGCGCTTCGACGTCGGCGGCGACCTCAGTCTTGACGTCGTCAGGCAGCTTGTCCTCGTTCTCCTTCACGATTTTCTCGGTGGAGTAGGCAAGCTGTTCCGCGTTGTTACGGGTGTCGGCTTCCTCGCGGCGCGTCTTGTCCTCGGCCGCGTGCTCTTCGGCTTCGCGAACCATGCGCTCGATATCTTCCTTCGGCAGAGCGGAACCGCCGGTGATCGTCATCGACTGCGCCTTGCCGGTGCCCTTGTCCGTTGCGGATACGTGCACGATGCCGTTGGCGTCGATGTCGAATGCGACCTCGATCTGCGGCACACCACGAGGGGCCGGGGCGATGCCGGTCAGCTCGAAAGTGCCCAGCGGCTTGTTGTCCCGAGTGAACTCGCGCTCGCCCTGGAATACCTGAATCGACACCGATGGCTGGTTGTCGTCGGCCGTGGTGAATGTCTCGCTGCGCTTGGTCGGAATGGCCGTGTTGCGCTCGATCAGCTTGGTCATCACGCCACCCTTGGTCTCGAGACCGAGAGAAAGCGGTGTGACGTCGATCAGCAGAACGTCCTTACGCTCACCCTTCAGCACACCGGCCTGAACCGCGGCGCCGATGGCAACTACCTCATCCGGGTTGACGCCCTTGTTCGGCTCCTTGCCGCCGGTCAGTTCCTTGACGACGTCGGTGACGGCAGGCATCCGGGTGGAACCACCCACGAGCACAATGTGATCGATTTCAGCCACCTTGATCCCGGCGTCACGCATCACGGCGTGGAACGGTTCCTTGGTGCGGTCGAGCAGGTCGCTGGTGAGCTCCTGGAACTTCGCACGGCTCAGGGATTCGTCCAGGTGGACGGGTCCGGATTCGCTGACCGAGAGGTACTGCAGCGAAATGTTGGTGCTGGTGGCGCTGGACAGTTCCTTCTTCGCCTGCTCAGAAGCTTCTTTCAGTCGCTGAAGGGCCGTCTTGTCCTTGGACAGGTCGATGCCGGTCTTCGAGCGGACCTGCTGCAGCAGCCAGTCGACAACGCGCTGATCCCAGTCGTCGCCGCCTAGTTTGTTGTCACCGGATGTGGCGCGAACCTGGATGGTGGAGAAGTCGTCTTCATCCTTGCCGACTTCAAGCAGCGAAACGTCGAAGGTACCGCCACCGAGGTCGAAGACCAGGATGAGCTCGTCTTCCTTGCCCTTTTCCAGGCCGTATGCCAGCGCGGCCGCAGTCGGCTCGTTGATGATGCGGAGCACGTTGAGGCCGGCGATCTCACCGGCGTCCTTGGTGGCCTGGCGCTCGGCATCGCCGAAGTATGCCGGAACTGTCACCACGGCGTCGGTGACTTCTTCACCGAGGTACGACTCGGCGTCAGTCTTCAGCTTCTGCAGGATTCGCGCTGAGATTTCCTGCGCGCTGTACTTCTTGTCATCGATCTCAACATGCCAGTCGCTGCCGATGTGGCGCTTGACCGATGTAATGGTGCGATCAACGTTGGTTACGGCCTGGCGCTTGGCGATTTCGCCGACCAGCCCCTCGCCCGACTTGGAGAAAGCAACGACGGACGGCGTGGTCCGGCCACCTTCTGCGTTGGCGATAACCGTCGGCTCGCCACCTTCAAGAACCGAAACCACAGAGTTGGTGGTTCCCAGGTCGATACCTACTGCACGTGCCATCTGTTTCCTCCTAGAGAGAAGTTGAGCTTTCTGTACTCAAGTCTGCTCAGGGATCTGACATTGTCAAATCCAGGCTGATCAAACTTGCGTCTACGTGACTCAACTCTCCGGAGGCGGGTTTTGTTCCCGGCTGGCTTCGGGGAGGCTGCTGGCAGATACAAGCTGTAGCTCGGATGCCCGCCATCGAAGCGAAACTTCGCGACAGCTAAAGAGGCGCGTGAGCCTTGGCCACAAGGCCGTCAATCGTAAAGGTGTACTGGCCGAACTTGATTGTCTCCTTCCCCCGCTTCACTTCTGGCACAAGAGGGTCGCGCACGGATGAGATTAGTTCCGAGAGAGTTTGATGCTCACCAACGAACTCCACGATGTTGGTTGAAATCTCGAAAAGATCAGATGACCGAAGGACCTCACGCGCCTCTGCGATTCCTTCCAACCCGAGATAGTTTTGTCCGGAGATCGCCCATGTCCACTTCACCCGGCTCATGTCGGGCCAATCGGATGGCCAATCAACCACGGTGTCCTCTGCTGCAAGGGCCTCGCGGGTCCGCGGAACCTGTTCTTCTGCCTTCTTTAGAATCCCGGAGATAGTACCGAGAAACTCCTGTCCCGAAGCTGGACGGATTCCTCCGCCCACCTCCACGATCAATCCCATGTTCGTAGACGGTGAAAAAGCGACAACGTCGAGATCACCCCGAGCCCGTCCACGCGAGTCAGTCATCCTAACCGCCGGTGCGACGAGCAGGGAATCCCGCACAGCATTGCAGATGATGGTCGCCAGGTCTTTGGCGATATCTAGATCCCGTCCCACCGGTCCGAACTCTTCTGGTTGCCGCGCGCCAAGTCGGAGGAGTACTCGTTCAACCCGGTTGTCCAGAACTGTAGCCAACGGAATTAAGATGCGGTCCGAGTCCTCCCTAACGACTGGCCACAATCCGTGATCCTTAGCCGCAAGTTGGCTAGGGTCACGCTCAGGGTCATAGGCGATGTTGAGTAGCGCGGAAGCTGCTTTCTCCGGGCTGGTCTCAGGGTAATAGTGCCGGACCGCGTCGACGATGGTAGCGATACGATCCGAAAGACAATGCACTGGGATGTAGGCGAGTTGCAGCGCGGAGTATTGATGCGCGAATGCATGTGCGTATAAAACATGCCAGACGTTGCAGTAGTCCCGAATGCTCACCCCATTGAATTCACGGTCTTCTCTGAGCAGGTGAAACTTGAAGGGCCTCGTCTTCATCACCGTGCTGATGTACACCGGTACGAGTTTCTTCCAAAGATCTGCCTTGTTTGTTGGGTCGTGACGTAAACGCATCGGCAAGACACGTTCGGAGATGGAGGCCAAGGAATCCACGAAGGTGGGATCCAACACGATGCTGTCATCGACATCCCAGGCACGCTGATTGAACGCGAGATCGAATGCTTCCGGAGAAGGGTCCGCCGGCGCCGTCAACACGACGTGGTCTTCGTCAGCTTGCAGTTCGTATCCATAGTGGTGAGTCTTCCAGAGCGCCTTTTCGATCCGTTGATATCGGAAGGCTTTCTTCACAAGTCGCTTGCCCCATGCCGGATTTGGAAGCGGAGCGGTCGTATCGATTGCTCTTGCCCCATATCGGGCACCCCATTGCATCGCGACTCCTGTTGTGTCAAGCCAGTCGATATTCGCATAGGGCAAGTTCTCCGCCGTAACGGTGTACATTTCGCGGAGGCGAGTGTGGTCGATTGTCGATAGCAATTGGCGTTGCGGGGCCCGGCTGAGCTTCCAGAACGGGTCTTTCGCGATCGATCCATCGAGAACGGCAAGAATTTCTTTGGGTGATAGGCCGGTCAGTGACGAGGCGGACATGAACTGAGGCTATCTGGAAGAGTAACTGCCCTCAACGACCTGAGCCGCCCTGCAGCACAGCTCGTGGCGCCCGAGAAGCCAATGCGGAAGATCGTCCCTTCGTGTCTGGTGTCTCCTGTTCTTCAGCCAAGAACCGGGAGGCTGAGGCCAAGCCGATCCAACTCCGCCGCCTGCTTTGCTTTCGGGGCTTCTCGTCCGGTGCCCAGCAGAACACACGTGGTGTCGTCCCAGGATGTCGGCAGCTCGGCCTCGAGGAGAGCTGAGATCGTCGCCCTGGTGAGCTCAAGCGACCGAGGAGTCGGCCCCTCGATCTGCAGCTCTTGCATCATGTCCAGGTGGTGGATGGCAAGTTCCACAGCCCAGGTCGCGAGGAAGTCGCCGCTGCGCAGTACGTAACCCTGGGACTCGATCGCTCCTTCGGCTAGGCCGTCGGCCGCCCGTGCCACCGCACTGGCGGCCGCCTGCAGATGATCGGTTGCGCCGGACGGACGGCGGTATGCCGAGGCGGTACGTCTGGTCCAGAGAATTCCATCCACTCCGTCGCCACCGTTGCCGGGCGGAAACTCGCCCCAGTAAGACGCGGCATCGCGATTGGCTGCCCGATTAGTCGGGGCCACGAAGCCGCCGAGCATCTCCTCGAGACCAGCCCGAACATGGGTGACAACATCGAGCACTGCCCAGCCATGACACCGGCTTGTAACCAGCAGATCGCGATCGGACAGGCCGCTGCACGTGGTGACGAACTGCTTCAGCTGCTCACGAAAAATGGCTCGGGCGCGATCGTGCTCTACCGAAAAGGCTTCCACCCCGACATCATGCCCAAATCATCCAGTCGGCGCCAGCAACGAACTCTAAATTGCCAGGGCGGCGTCCACCGCGGCTTCCACGTGCAGCCGGGTGGTTGGGAAGATCGGGATCGCGCTGTCAGCTTCCGAGATCAGCAACTCAATCTCCGTGCACCCCAGCACGGCTCCCTCAGCACCAGCTTCGGCAAGCCGGGCGATCACGTCACGATAGATCTGCCGCGACTCCTCCCGGATAACCCCACGACAGAGTTCGTCATAAATGATTCGGTGGACCTCTGACCTATCGTCCTCGGGCGGCACGATCACCGAGAGCCCATGGCTGGCGAGTCGTTCCCGATAGAAGTCCTGTTCCATGGTGAACGCCGTGCCGAGCAGGCCGACCGTGACCAGCCCGGCTCGGCTGACAGCCTGCGCCGTCGCGTCTCCAAGGTGCAACAGCGGAATGTCGATCGCCGCCTGCACCTGGTCGGCGACCTTGTGCATCGTGTTGGTGCAGAGCACGAGCAGATCCGCGCCACCAGCCTCCAGTCGAGCCGCCGCCCGGGCCAGTAGCTGTCCGGCGTCATCCCACCGGCCGGCAACCTGTAGCTTTTCGATCTCATCGAAGTCGACCGACAACAACAGGCACTTGGGCCGAGTGCAGACCACCCAGACGCTCGCGGACAAGTTCGTTGGCCAGCCGGTAGTACTGTGCGCTGGACTCCCAGCTCATTCCGCCGAGCATCCCGATCACACGCATTGAGGTCGTCGTCATGCCTAAATCCTGCCATCAGTGCGGATCGGGATAGCACCGGCAACATAACGGTTCAACCCGGGAACGTCGCGCCGCGGCGAGTGGCTTGGACTTTCGAGCAAGTGACTTGGTTCACTTAGTCCCATGCAGAACAGACCCGGTAGTGATCGCCGCGCGGATCAGCGACGGAAGCGTAATCGACCGAATGGTCGGTGGAAGCTGATCACGGCGGTCGTTGCCGCGGTCGTCGTGCTCTCTCTCGGAGTGGTCGGCTACCTTCGCTTCTGGGCTGCTCCGAATACTGAAGACAAAGTCCGGGCCACGGCGGCGCAGGTGGCGGAGGGCTGGGCCGGCGGAAAGCTGAGTGCCGCTCCCTGGCAAGGCACAGACGTCGAAAAGGTCTACGGAGAACTGATTGAGCCACTGAAGACGGCCGCTGGCGTCGACCACCCGAACTCGGTCAGCGTCCGTTCGGTGACCGTCGACGGCGACAGCGCCCAGGCCATCCTCGACGTAACCTGGGACTTTTCGGCCGCAGCAGAGGAACCCGCAGCAGCGGAACCCACGGCAGAGGAATCCGCCACCGACGGCGCCACAGCAACGACCGAGGCACCCACACCGACGAACGGTATGCCCTCGGAAGGGCCGAGCGACGGCGCTGCCTCTCCGGCAGCTTGGGCCTACCCGACGACGCTCGACTTGCACGAAGTCGATGGCAAATGGTTAGCCGACTTCGCTCCCGCACTTATCCATCCTCAGCTAACCGACGGCGCCAAACTGGAGGTCACAGCCCTGCCGGCGAAACGCGCTCCCATCCTCGGCGCGGACGATGAGGAGCTCGTGGCCGAGGGCGACGTCGTGGTCGTCGGCATCGAGTCGGCGCGAGCAGAGAATCTGGACAAGCTGGTGGATAAGGTCGCCAAACTCACCGAGGTCGACGCAGCAGCTCTCAAGAAGCGGGTCGATTCCGCCTCGGAACACGCCTTCGTGGACGTCATCACGCTGCGCCGGACCGACTACGACAAGGTTGCCTCCGAACTGCAGCCACTGCCGGGGACCGTCTTCCGTGAGGAGACCCGACCCCTGTCACGGCATCGCGACTTCGCCCCGGCGTTGCTTGGATCCGTCGGCCAAGCCAGCGCCGAAGACGTCGAGAAATCGCAGGGAAAAGTTGTGGCGGGCGACCTGGTCGGACGTTCCGGGCTCCAGGCCGAGTTCAACGACCAGCTGAGCGGCACCGACGGTTTCCAGATCGATGCCGTGCCGACCGCGCCGTCCGACCAGCAGGCGGAAGCTGATGCCACAACGCCAACAGATGGCGAAGCGACCGCCGATCCGGTCAGGCTCTTCAGTTCCGAGCCGGACGACGGAACCGCCGTGTCCACGACAATCGACATCGATATCCAGGACGCCGCGGACAAGGCGTTGGGCGCAGCGAAGAATCCGGCCGCGCTGGTCGCGATCCGGGTGGACAGCGGCGAGATCGTCGCAGTCGCCAATGGCGGCAAGGACGGCGCCGGCTACAACCGGGCGTTGCACGGAAAGTATCCCCCCGGTTCGGTGTTCAAGATCGCCTCATCACTGGCCTTGCTCGACGCCGGCGTCTCCCCGGGTGACACGATCGCGTGCCCGAAGACCACAACGGTCAATGGCAAGAGCTTCAAGAACGCGGAGAACCACGTGCTGGGCGACGTCACATTTGCCGAAGACTTCGCCGAGTCCTGCAACACGGCCTTCGTGAACAGCGCCAGCAAAGTCAGCGCCAAACAGATCAGCGCGGCTGCAGCAGCGCTGGGTATGCAGGAAGACCTCAAGATCGGCGCCAGTGCCTTCGGTGCCAGCGTGCCAGTCGTGGACGACGAGGTTGAGCACGCCGCGTCCATGATTGGTCAGGGCAAAGTGCTTTCCAGCCCGCTCGGAGTGGCCACGATGGCCGCCTCGATAGCAGCCGGCAGCCGGGTATCTCCGGTACTCATTCCCGGATCTTCGGGTACCGAGGACGCCGGATCGAAGCCCGACCCGGAGCGCCTCGACGCGATCAGGAAGATGATGCGCGAGACGGTAGAAGATGGAACCGCCTCCGCATTGGCCGATGCGCCGGGCGGCCCCGTCTACGGCAAGACCGGAACCGCGGAATACGGCTCCGAGGTTCCACCGCGCACCCACGCGTGGTTCGCAGGCTTCCAGGACGATATTGCCTTCGCCGTCCTGGTCGAAGACGGCGGTTTCGGCGCGGAGACCGCGGTGCCGGTGGCCGAAAAATTCCTTAAGAATCTGGCCGGCTGAATGCGGTCGGCTGCACCTAAGTAGGCTCCGGGATATGTCCTGCTTCATCTGCGCAACCTGTGGCGTCCAGTTCCCTCCATCGGTCAAGCCTCCAGCCGAATGTCCGGTCTGTGAGGATGCCAGGCAGTACGTTCCGGTTGCCGGGCAGCGGTGGACCACCCTCGAGGAGTTGCGGGCCGGGCATCGCAGCGAGATCCGCCTGGACGCGGGTCTGACCGGGATTGCCGCAGCGCCGAGATTCGCCATCGGCCAGCGAGCGCTCCTGGTGCCTCATGGCGACCGGGTGCTGATGTGGGACTGTCAGACCCTGATCGACGATGACGGTATTGCCGCCGTCAAAGCCGCCGGCGGTCTCTCCGCAATCGCAATTTCGCATCCGCACTACTACTCGACCATGGTCGAATGGGCGCACATTTTCGATTGCCCGGTCCTGCTGCACGCCGACGACTCCCGCTGGATCATGCGTCCGGATCCCGCGATAGAACTGTGGGACGGCGAAGAACGCGATCTCGGCGACGGCCTCACCCTGCTGCGCCTCGGCGGACATTTCGCCGGCGGCACTGCCCTCCACGTGGAAAGGGACGCGGGCACTCTGCTGTCCGGCGACATCGTCCAGGTCATCCCCGACCGGAATCACGTGTCGTTCATGTACTCGTACCCGAACCTGATCCCGCTCGCCGAACGTGAGGTGCGCACCATCGCCGACAAGCTACGGCCGTACCGGTTCGAGCGGATCCTCGGCGCGTGGTGGGACACCCTGGTGCCTAAGGATGGCGACGCGATCGTGCAGCGCTCGGCCGAGCGCTACATCCGAGCGTTGGCCGGAGACTACCCGCCGGAAAATTAGCCTCGACACCTTTTCGAGCTTGTTCGACTCTTCTAGTACCGACATTGGTACCATTAGCGGTATGGCTACGAATTTGCGTTTGCGCCCAGACGCTGAAGAGGCACTCAGGGCGAGGGCTGCGGCCAGCGGAGAGTCCCAACAGGAACTGATTCGCCAGGCAGTTGATCGCTACCTGGGTCTACGCGAAGCTGCTGCGCCTGAAAGCCCGGTGGAAGTGGCGATGACTGTTCTCGGAGTGCTGCCCGCACGCACAAAATTTCGTGAACTCGATGAGCTTGTCCGCCTTCCCGAAGGTACGAACACCGTCGACCTTCTCGAGCGCGACGAGCGCTTCTAATGCGGGTGTATGTCGACAGCAGCGCATTGCTCAAACGAGTCTTTCTCGAACCCGAGTCAGACGCGCTAAATCTGCAGCTGAGGAACTACTCGCAGGAGGGCGCTGCGCTGATCACTTCGTCGCTCGCCTGGGTCGAAGTCTCAAGGGCTATCCGCACAGCACGCGCTGGCACAGCGAAGATGGCCGATTCTGCTGATTTGGTTGAAACAGCGCTATCGGGAATGCTCGAGAAGCCGATCACAGCGGAGGTAGTCTCCCTCGCCCGTAGGCTCAACCCTCCGGTGCTGCGCAGTCTGGATGCACTACACCTGGCCTCGGCGATCCTGGTTGACGCAGACGCACTGATTGCCTACGACCAGAGACTGATCGCAGCCTCAATGGCAAACGACCTCAGGGCGGTGGTGCCGACCGAGGCCGGCGCTCGTTGACTCACTTCGCTGACCGGCGCATGCTCGACCTGTGGATGCCCTGAGTAGCCGGATTCTGATCCGGCCGACCGATCCGGAGCGCAGCCGGGTTTTCTACCGGGACCAACTCGGCCTGGCGATCTACCGCGAATTCGGTGACCGGAACGATCCGGCTCTGGTGTTCTTCCTCGGCAACGGGCTGCTCGAGGTCTCGGGGCGCGGCGAAAGCGCGTCGGGGCGCGAAAGCGCCGTGTCAGCAAATCTCGCGCTCTGGGTGCAGGTCAGGGACGTTGCAGCCGAACACCGGCGGCTTCGCGACGCCGGAGTCGAGATAGTCCGGCCACCGAAGCTTGAGGCGTGGGGCCTGGTCGAAATGTGGGTCAGCGACCCCGACGGTCTGCGGATCGTGCTGGTCGAAGTTCCGGACGACCACCCACTTCGCCGGGACCAGAGATAAGCGTCAGTTACAGCGCGCCGCTCAGGTAGCCGTACACGCCGAGGCCAAGGAGAACCGCAACCGGTGCCACGACGATCCACATCATCCTGTAGTTCCTGCGCACGATCGCCGCGGCCAGCAGGAACGGAGCACACAGCAATACGAATGCCGCGCTTGCCGCCAGCCAACCGGTGAGCGGCTCGGGCGTGGAGCACTCGAGGAAGCAGCCGCTGAAACCTACTGCCGCAACCATTGCGAGCCAGAAGATCGGCAGCGCCAGAATGGCTAGCCCGACAACCGCGATCAGCACACCCCACCACGGCGAGCGTCGCTCGGCCTGCGGCCGGTACTCGGTGCTCTGTTCCGACACGTGGATCATGGGCACCAATCTATGGCACGTCGAGGCGCGAATCGTCCGAAAGGCTCGCTCTTCGTTGCAAGACGCGTCGGTCGGGTGCAGCATGAGCAACTATGAAACGTTTCCGAATAGGGCACTACCTGAAAACCAGCTTGTGGTTCCTGCCACTGTTGTTCGTCCTAGGCGGGGTCATCCTTTCGCTGATCGCGACCGCCATAGACAACGGCAGCCTGATCCCGCAGAGCATCACCGGCGATCCGACCGCCGCAATGCAGATTCTCTATCTGATCGCTTTCGCCATGCTGACCCTGACCGGCCTACTGCTGTCCCTGCTCGTGGTTGCCGTGCAACTAGCGATGGGAACGTTCTCGCCGCGGATCGTCCGGCAGATCCTCCAGGACCGGCCGAGCCAATCGGCCATCGGGCTCTTCGCTGCAACCTTCGCATTCGCAATGCTGGCGATGCGAAAAGTCCGAACTACCGCGGATGGTGGATCGGTGCCCGGACTCGCAGTTCTGATTGCCATCGTCTTGGTCGTCGGCTGCATCGGGACACTGATCTGGTACCTCAACCACATCGCGCAATCACTGCGCGTCGCGGCGCTGACAGGATGGGTGTCCGAGGACACGATGAAGTCACTTGATCGCGTATACCCGGATCACGGGCCTCAGCAACCCCTCGATCCCAGCTTGATCACCACCCCGCACAGCGGAGTCGTGTTCGAGGTGGACCACGATCGTCTGGTGGATCTCGCCAGAAAATCAGGCTGTCGACTGGAGCTGCTGTGGGCCGTCGGGGATTTCGTGCCCACCGGGGCGGCTCTCGTCCGCGTCGCCGGCGAACCGGCCGTTCTCTCAGCCAGGGCGGTTACCGCGTCGATAGCGATCGGCCCCGAGCGCACCTTGAATCAGGACGTCGCCTATGGCCTCCGCATGCTGGTCGACATCGCCATCCGTTCACTGTCGTCCGGACCGTTCGAGGATCCGACGACAACCGTGCAGGCCATTGACCGGCTGCACGACATCATGCGCCAGCTGGCCCGCCGCCCGCTGCACTCCGGTGAGCACCACGACGCAGACGGCACGCTCCGGTTGCTGGCGCCAACGATGCAATGGGGCGGATACGTCCGGCTCGCATTCGACGAGCTCCGGCAGGCCGGTGCTGCGTCACCACAGGTGGTCCGGCGTCTGCGTTCCGCGCTCGACGATCTGCTAACCGTTGTGCCCGAGGAACGCCGACCTGACCTGGAGCACCAATTGGAGCTGTTGGGAGACCTGTCTTCGGCAGCCGCCCCGACGAAAGCCGATCGTCGGATGACGCAGGTACCCGACCCTTCCGGACTTGGGTCCGCCGCCGATCTGCTGACCCCTACCTCGAAGCAGCAGTAAGGGCAGTCGATTCGGCCCGGCGCACGGCGCCAAACGGTCCGTAAAGTGACCAAGACCGGGGTCTATGTAACCGGACTTGAAGCAGAAACCGGACCGTTACGCGTCCCGAGCCCAGGAAACCGGACCGTTACGCGTCCCGAGCCCAGCACCGGTCAGGGGACGGTGAAGACCGCGGACAGCACATGCGCGCGGCGGGCGGCGATATCGCCCAACAGCGCCGGCGCCTCGTCGAGCGGACGCACGTCGGTGATCAGATGTTTGCGGATATCGCTGCCACGTCGTCGCAGCAGGCGAATGGTCTCCGTTGATAGGCGATGCCGGTCCCAGGTGGCCGAAAGACCCCGCGGAACTCGCCCGATCTGGGCCGATTGCAGGGTCAGCCCATTGTGGTGGAACTCTTCGCCGAGCCAGACCACATCCGCGGCCGCCGTGTAGAAAGCGAGATCGATGACCGTCCCCTGCGGACGCACTGCGCGGAGTGCGATCGACAACGCTTCGGGTCGGCCGCGGCACTGAAACACGACGTCCGCACCGTGATCCCCCGGGCCGTGCCGCCACCGGGTCTTGCAGGTCAGCGCCGGGTCCGGCTCGACATCGAGCGCAAGCAGGCCAAGGCGGGTCGCGATCTCGCGACGACGTGGGTCGGCGTCGACGACAGCGACCTCGGCGGCCCCGTGCTCGGCAGCGAAAAGCGCGGTCAACAGGCCGATCAGCCCGGCACCGGTCACTAGCACCCGGCGCCCGTCGACGCCATCGGACAGCGAGGTGACGGGACCGCGATTTGCGTCGGCGGCGGCGTGCAGCAAACCATTGGCGCAGATCGGCCCGACGTGCGCGACATACACGCCGAGCAGCGGATCGAGGTCTGGCGGCAGCGCGACGAGGTGCTCCCGGCGCGGATCGGCCACATGCGCCGTGGCATGCCCATAACTCGTCGCCACCAGGTCACCCACGGCGAAGGCATCCGTACGGGTTTCGGCAACCCGGGCAACCTCCATGTAGCCCAGCCTGCGCACGGGATATCCGGCGCCGTCCGCGGTTGCCACGAACAGGCCCAACTCCGGATCCAGACTGGAGCGCAAAGCCGGATGGTCGCCCTTCACGAACGTCAGCTCGGTTCCCGCCGAGAGCCCGGTGGCTTCGGTCTGCAACAGGACACCACCTGCCGGCAGCTCCGGCAGCACCTCTTCGACGAGTTCCACCTGGCCAGGCGAATGGACGACGAGATTCCTGCGGATCATGGCTGCACCGTGACCCTGCGTCCGGTTGCCGCGGACTCGGCGACTGCGCAGGCAAGCCTGTGGGTGCGCAAGACATCCGCATAGGGAGCGCGGGTGCCCTCGCGTTCACCCCTGACCGCCGCCACGAACTCGCGATCAACCGTGATTCGTGGATCCTCCGCCGGGTATTGTTCCCGTCGGCTCTTGCCGTCATCCACAATCAGCGATTCCTCGGAAACCTCCAGCACCAGGCCCCGGCTCACCGTGTGCAACGCGGCGCGATGCTTGGCAGCAAGCAAAGAGGTAGCGGTGAAGGCAGCGACTGCGCCCGAGGTGAATTTCACCGTCGCCACCGTGCCCTCGTCCACGTCACCGGGGTCGCCAGTCTCGGACGGCACGCCCATAGCTGAGACGTCCACGGCTTCGCCGAGAAGCACCCGCGCCACATCCAGTACGTGGGTCAGCTGTTCCACCACCTGACCACCGGACCGATCCAACCGACCCCACCACGGCACCGGCGGACGTTTGTCCAACCAATACCCGGAGGCCATCAGCGCGGGCGCCTCGGAGAGCAGATCGCGTGCCTGCGCCATGGTGTCCATGCAGCGCCAGTGATACCCGGTTCCGGTCACGAGTCCTGCAGACTCAACGCGCGCGGCCAAACGCTCGGCGGTATGGAGATCCGCAGCGAGTGGTTTCTCTACGAAGATCGGCAGGCCCCGGCTCAATGCCGCATCCTCCCCCGGGCCGTGCGCAAATGGCGGAACGCAGATATAGACGGCGTCCGCGTCCACCGAGTCGAGTGCCTCGTCGGCGGAGCCGAACCACGGTGCGTCGCAGTCCAATGCCAGCTTTTGCGCCGCCTCCGGAACCGGATCCGCGACTGCGACCACGTCCACGTTTCCAAGTCCAGCGAGCACCTCGGCATGCCGCCTCGCGACCGACCCGGCTCCCACGATGGCAACTCGAGTCAGCATGAACTCTCCTCTGCGGTAGTCAACGGTTCGTCCTGTGGCCGCGCACTGCCAGACTGCACGGACCGCCGAGGCGGGGCCTGGGCTCCGGCCAACAACTTCTCGTACAGCTCGATATATTGCCGGGCCATTTCCTGCGGCTGCCATGGGGCTGCTGCGGCGCGGCAGGCCTGCGGATCGATGCTGTCGATCGACTGTACGCAGTGGACAAGACCGTCCTCCTCTTCGGCCAGGAAGCCGGTCACGCCGTGTTCGACCAGGGCAGGCAGCACTCCGCGTGGCGTTCCGACCACAGGCACGCCACGAGCGAGCGCTTCGACGACGCCGGTCGCCCCTGGTTCGGCCCATTGATTCGGGGTCAGCATCAACCGGGCGGACTGCAGGAGGCGCTCCTTGGCCGTCCCGGACACCCCACCCACCCAGCGGACTCGGTCGTCATCGATAAGCGGAGCAACGTGGTCGAAGTAAAAGCGAACGTCCGGATGACTGGCGAGCGCCGTGTCGCCGTCTGCCACCCGACGATTCAACTCTTCCGGATCGTTCACCCCGGCCACCGGCCCGGCAAGAATCAACGGGACACCGGCCCTCAAACAAACGCGAGCGGCGACATCCTGCCCTTTGTCGCGCGTGATCCGGGCCAACACGATGGCGTGTTCGCCGCGTTCGATGTCCAGGGCCTGATGTGGCGGAACTGCGAGAGGAACGACCCCGAGAGTCTGAGCTCGTAACGCAGCGGGCGCACGGTCCAATTGCGATTGGGAGACCGCCGCGAATCCGATCCGTCCATAGCCGTCGAAAGCAGAGTAGAAATCAGCATGCTTCCCCAGATCCCAGTGCAGCGTTTGCAACGTCGGCGGCGCGGCCTCCCCCATCGCCGATAACACCGCCGGACCCACGACCTCGAGATGGTCATGCACTAGATCTATGCCGGGATTGTCACGCAGGTAGGCGACCACCGCCTGCATATGAGCGTGGGCAATCCCGGACGACTGGTTGTACGGGGCGGCGATCGAACTGAACCGGGGCTCAGTCAAGGGACGAATGTACTCGTCGGCCTCAAGCGTGCTGGGACCAACCGTGGCCAGGACCACCCGGACGCCGGCTTTTCGCAGCTCCGGGACCAGCGTGGCCACGACGTTCTCGATACCGCCATATCCCTGCGGCGGCACCGGCAACCACGGGCCGGCGTTCATCAGTACGGTCAAACTCATGTCATCTCCCGAGCCATCCACTGTCGATACTCCTCAAGAGAGATCATCGGCGGACGTTCGGCGATGCCGACCTCGCTGATGCGGGGACGGAGCGAGTCACCTTCTCGGCAGAACTGGGTGAGCAACGTGGCCGGCTCGTCGGTCAGCAGGATTCGGCCGTAACGTTGCAGACGCGAGAGGACAGCGAGCTGGATATGGGCAGCCATCCGGCCCAGTGCGGCATCACCGGAATTGCGGTGCTCGCGGCGGCCAAGATCGACCTGCGCCATCGTGTCCAGGCCGACGGACTCGACGACGTCGATCAACATGCCTACTTCGACGCCGTAGCCCGACACAAAACTCAACTGTTCGAGTAGGGAACGCCTCGCCGCGTACTCGCCCGCCAGCGGCTGCACGATCCTGGACAGAACGGGCCAATGCAAATTCAGCAGCGGGCGTGCCACCAACTCGGT
This sequence comes from Saxibacter everestensis, assembly GCF_025787225.1. Classification (NCBI taxonomy): domain Bacteria; kingdom Bacillati; phylum Actinomycetota; class Actinomycetes; order Micrococcales; family Brevibacteriaceae; genus Saxibacter; species Saxibacter everestensis. Next base: position 4,007,284 of record NZ_CP090958.1, on the reverse strand, counting down.
GACCCGCCCACCACCAGCCGGCAGCACCGTCTCCGCAGTGACCAACGGACGATCGTAGAAGGCCTTGACGAATTGCACGGACTCATCGGCGAGCAGCGGCCCGAGTAGCCCCACAGCGAACTGCTCGTCGAACGACCGCAAATCCGCGTCAATGAACGCCACGATGTCGCCGTCGGTGACCAGCAGCGACTTCCACAGGGCCTCGCCTTTGCCGGGCACGTCCTCTAGCCCCGGCAGAATTTGGTCTTGCCGGAAGACGCGGGCCCCGGCCCGTTCAGCCACGAGTGCCGTGTCATCACTGGAGCCCGAGTCGATTACGACGAGTTCGTCGATCAACGGGACTTTCTCCATCAGTTCACTGCGCAGCAGCGACACGATCGCACCAACTGTGGCGGCCTCGTTGTGGGCCGGCAGGACGACACTGATCCGCCGACCATTCTTGTTCTCGACAAGTTCACGTCTATGCCATTGGCCGCTCGATGATGTCCGCCGCCGAAACCAAGCCCCTACGTCAGTTTGCACGTCACTCCCCCAGCCGGTTGAAACGTTAGAATGCCGCGGCCACCAGGGGCCGAGCGTTACGCCCGGTTGCTTCAGGCGCAGGGACTGTCCGTATTTCGAGCGAGCATACGAACAGATTTTTAGTGAACGTCACGCTAGCACCGCATACGGGTGCCGTCTACAGAACGCTTGCGAAGCAAGGACATCAAGATTTAGAATGAACATGTTCAGTGAACGCGTTCAGGAGATGAATGGGAACTCGAAACGAGGGTCGTGAGGCTCGGATGAGCGCCGTCCGACAGGCAGCATGGGCACTGTTTGCCGGGCAAGGTTACGAGTCGACGACGGTTCGGCAGATTGCAGTGAAAGCGGGAGTTTCGACCGGAACCGTGATGAGTCTCGGCGACAAGGCCACCCTGCTTCTGGGACTATTCGAAGCTGCGATAGCCGAACACATGTCGCCGTCTCGGCACGAAGACGACAGCGCTGCGGAGGCGGTGTGGCGATGCTACGAACCATACTTCGACTTCTATGCCAGCCACCCTGAGCTTTCTCGGGCGTATGGCAGGGTGCTGCTATCTCCAGCCGGCAGGAACCACCCGGCTTTGGGAGCTCAGGCACAGGAATTCAACGCCCTGGTCGCCAGGAAAATCGCTGCCGGCTATCCGCAGGCCTCCGAGTCTGCTGCCGGGCTAACGGCCGAGTCACTGTTCGCCAGCTATATTCATGCCCTCGTGATCTGGGCCAGCGAAACAACAAGCCTCGATCAGGCCAGATCCAGCTTTCGACGTCAAATCACCTGGCAGCTCGCTCGCTTCGAAGAACCTCACTTCTAAAATGACTCGTCTATGAAAAGTAGGGACAGCACAAATGCCAGTTGTCGCAGATCCGGTGTGGCCGGTCATCGTCCTGGCGATCATCCAGCTCGGCGACGCAGTCATGTGCATCCGACCGGTAGCGTTTATCCGGGACTGCCTCGATGACGTGGGATTCGCGCGGAAATGGTGGTGGCTGCTTCCACCGATCAAAGTCGCCGCCGCCGCGGGGTTGATTGCAGGGATCTGGATTCCTGGGCTTGGCCTGCTCACCGGTTGCGCATTGATCCTGTATTTCGTGATCGCGATATTGATGCATGTCCGCGCTCGCGACTTCGGCCGGAATCTTTTCCTGAACGCGACCGGCATGCTTCTCTTGTGCGTCGCCGTCACCGTGTTCAGCTTCATCGGATAGACCAGCGCCTCCGGTCCAGCGCCTTCGCCCCCAGGCGATCCTTGATCAGGAAGTGATGTCTTTGGTGGAGAACCGCGCCCACGCGGCGAGCCAGAAGACCACAGCGTAGCCGGCGGCAACGAGCAGCCCGCGGATGATGGAATCCCAGGCGATCGGATCACGGAACAGGTCGCCGAACGCGGTCCACCAATGCGTGACCAACCAGGGATGCAGCCAGGCCAGTTGCTGGATCGAGTCGAGGGTAAAACTCATGATGTTCACCAGCACGATGGCGACCGTCGCGCCGATCGGTTGTTCGGTCAGAGTAGAGATGAAGAGCCCAATTGCTCCCAGCGCCGCGAACCCGAATGCCAGGTACAGCGTTGTCAGCAACACCCGGCCGAGAGCTTCCGCCATCCCGATCTGGGTACCGGAGAACAGCGTCATGTCGCCGCCGCCGAAGAGTGCGAGCCCGATCAGCACCCCGACAACACTGACGGTGAGGGTCGCGACGATGGCGAAGATCACCACTGCGGCATATTTCACAGCGAGCAGCCGAAACCGCCCAGCCGGAACTGTCAGCAGATAGCGAAGCGTGCCAAGGTTCGCCTCGCCCGCCACAGCATCGGCAGAGATTGCCGCGATGGCAAGTGGCAAGAAGACGACCAGTTCAATTCCCAAGGCGGCGAGTGCCACGAAGATGCCGTTGCCAGTGATCGCCGTGATGAACTCGGGACCGCCCCCGCTGCCATCCTGGGACGAGGCCCTGACCGCGATCGCGATCAGAATAGGCACCACCGCCAGAACGGCCAGTCCGGCAAGGTTTCGACGCCGACCGAAAATCACCCGCAGCTCCGAACGAAGGAATCGCCCGAACCCTGGCCGGCGGGTACGCCGCTGTCTTGCCGAGGCGTCAGGCGTCTCAAGGTCAGCCGCTGACATCGAAACCCTCCCCGGTAAGTTCGACGAATCGATCTTCAAGGCTCTGCGCAGCAACGCCGAACCCGAGCACCGGAACCTGGTTTTCGACCAGAGCCGGCACGATGCGCGCTACGACAACATCGTTCAACACCCCTTGCACCCGGCCGCCGTCCAGCCGGACCTCGGTAACCCCCAGGGAGCGGAGCACTCGGGCGGCATCTTCGACCCTGTCGGTCTCAACGCTGACTCGCGTGTCACCTTGCGCGCGAATCTCCGCCAGCGGTCCTTGCGCGACCAGCTTTCCGGCGCGCATGACGCCCAGATGGGTGCATATCTGCTGCACTTCGGACAGCAGGTGGCTTGAGATCAACACGGTTGCGCCAGCAGTGGCCAAGGAAGCTACCAGGGATCGCACTTCCCGGGTTCCCTGCGGATCCAGGCCGTTGGTCGGCTCGTCGAGGACCAGCAGCTCACGCGGTTCCCGCAGCGCAGCCGCTATCGCCAGCCGCTGTCGCATGCCCAGCGAATAGGCACGATACGGCTTCCGGCCCGCAGCCAAAAGCCCAACCCGATCCAGCGCCGCCGATACCCGGCGTTTGGCGGTTCTGGGATCACTCAGCCTGTCGGCCGCGTCCAGCCTGGTCAGGTTGGCGTGTCCGGAGAGGTACGGGTGAAACGCCGGGCCCTCGACCAGGGAGCCAACCCGGCCGAGTACCTCACCCGACCGCGCCGGCATCGGCAGGCCGAGAAGCTCGTGCTCGCCGCCGGATGCGCGGATCAGGTCGAGCAGCATCCGAATCGTCGTGGTCTTGCCGGACCCATTCGGGCCGACGAAGCCGTACACGGCGCCTTTCGGCACCTCGAGATCAACGGACTGTACCGCGGTTTGATCGCCAAAGCTCTTGGTCAGACCGCGAGATCGTATCGCTGCCTCGTAGCCGGGCAGCCCGCTCGTCATCCGGTTCGCTTGGCGTTCAGCGCGGAGTAGAGCGCATCGGGTGCCACCGCTCCGGCTACGATCTGCCCGTCATCGGTGACCAGCACCGAAAACAGTGTGCTGTCCAGCAACCGCCCAGAGCCCCAGTCACCGGATACCTTCGGCAAAGCCTGCAGTGTTCGTTGCAGGTCGCCTGATTTCGCCTCCGCCGGCAACGGCCGGATGCTGACTGCGGTCCATCCGGTACCGACTACCGTCACGTCGTCCCCATCTCGCCGATTACCATCCTTGCCGTCCCTACGCTTCTCGCCAGGATCGACGGACTCCTCGTGAACCTTGGCTCCTGGCGGCGGCGTGAACGTGAACCGGTCGTCGTCGGGTTCATTGAAGTCGACCTTGCTGAAACCCACCTCGAACGGAGGATCTGCCTTACCTGCCGCCCGGACCTGAACACGCACCGGCACGTGCTCCGTGCCGTCGATCGCAATCCGCACCTGCGCGACCCGTGACGCGCCATCCCGAGGGGTGAGCGTCAGTTCATATGCGGGGCGTCCGGCAACCGTCGCATCGTTCGTCGCGCTCACTTTGGTACTTGAGTCGAGGGCCCGCAGCGCTTCGTCGGCGGCATCCTGCGGGGTCCGCGGAGTGACACCCGGGCTTGGTTCGTCGGTCTTGCTTTGTAGACCGGTGTAATGGTGGGCGGTGTTTTCCTTGCTGGACCAGATCCACGCCTCGTCGCCGTTCCTGATCACATCTGACTCGCCGAATTCGCCGAGCAAGGCAACGCGCGACTTGTCGGGCCCGGCAGACCATACCCGCAAGGTGTGGGTGCCGGAAATCAATGACTTCAGGTCCGAACTGCGTTCGCCGCCCACCCCGGGCAAGTCCGGAATCCCAAGGTTCGCGGTCTGCTGCACTGTTCCGGATACTCCCTTGATTCGGGCCTTCTGCACGTCCTCAAGCAGTTGGGCCGGGGTTCGTTCCGGAAGACTGTTATCGGCCGTCGCAGGAAGGGACGTGATCGCGGTACCGCCACCCACCAGGAGCAGAGCGGCCACCAGTGGCACGGCCCAGCGCAGGGCGGCTTTCTGGTTCCAGTTGCGCATGGCTTCCATCATCCTCCCTTTCGGCCCGGATGCGAAGGGGCTCATTTCTGCCAAAGCCCTATGCTTCCGAAAGCCGCGTTCGGTCAGAAGCAACACTGTTCAGCAAGCCATTGACTACTCTCAGAAGGCCTTCGAAGAACTGGCCGGCTGCGAGGTCCGCATAATCGAGGCATGGAGAACAACCGCACACCACGTTGGAACTCGGGCGACCAAATCAGCTGGGTCTATCGTGATCCGGCATTTCCGGACCTTGTTGATCTCCGGCCGGTGACTGTCGTCGACGACACTGACGATCATCTCGCGGTGTACTTGGAGTCCGGAACTCGCATGCTGTGCCAGGTACTCTCCGACGGGCACGATATTCGCTCACTTCCCGGCCCAGAACGATTCAGCGCCCCTCGTGCCCAGGCTGTACGTCGGTGGACCGGCGGTGGAATTCTTGCTGTATTTCAGCCGAACACAATGTACTCGGTGTGGTGCTTCGAAACTCGACCAGGAATCCGCAATCTCTACTACGTGAACATCGAGCTGCCATTCACCCGGGACGTGGACGGCATCGAGACTTCGGACCTGGTTCTGGATGTGATAGTTCGACCAGACCGCAGTTTTCACTACAAGGACGAGGATGAGCTCGAACTGGCCCGACATGCTGGGATGTATTCAGATTCGCAGATCGCGTCGATCCGGGAAGCCGCGAGCGATGCCGCTCAAACAGTGCGGCGGTGGGCATTTCCATTCAACGCGGGTTTCGAAAACTTTCGGCCCGACCCGACGTGGCAAATTCCTGAACTTCCCAATTCTTCCAAGTGGCAATTAGACCTCGATCCGATCACGACGTAGGGCGGCCAACCTGGCAAGCCGGCCAAACGTCGACGAACTCCGTGGACGACGTTCACATGTTGCGGTAGGTTCATGGCACCGTCAACCCGCGAACCAGACGAGTCTCGTTAACCAGACTGAGGAGCAGCCATGACCAGTGAACCAGGTGCCGGCGCATCAGGCCCGGAGCTTATTACGGCAGATCAAGAAACCACGGCCGTCGTCCGCGGCGTTGTCCGGATGTCTGAACTCAGAGGCTTTTTCGACCACTCCTTCCAGGCGCTACCCGTGGCCATCTCGGCACAGGATGTCGCCATCATGAGTCCGGCATTCGCGTTTTATCACCAGCCTCCGGGTGAGACCGCCGACCTCGAGGTCGGTTTCATCACCGACCGCGCGATCCAGCCGGACGGCGATGTCGCGGCCGGTTCCATTCCCGGCGGCCGGGTAGCCAGATTGGTCCACCTCGGCGGGTACGAAGGGCTCGGCGCCTCGTGGGAGCGACTGAACAGCTGGATCCGGGAACAGGGCCTCACTCCAGGGCAAACCATCTGGGAGTACTACGTCACCGAACCAACTCCCGACATGGATCCCAGCGAACTGCGAACAGAGCTCAACTGGTCGGTCGAGGACAACCAGGGCTGAGTTATAGCAACCGTGGCGGTTCCACCTGGCTGCGTAGGATCTTGCGGGCGCGACGGATGGCCTCCTCACATTCATAGACCGCGCAGGAGCAGGACGACATATCTATCAGGTGTCGGCCCTGCACCCAACGCAGCAGACGGTCGGTCAGGCTGATCTGCGAGCGGGCATCAACCGGCGCCGGCAGCAGCCAGGCATCGTCGACGAAACCAGACAGGCAAAGCACGAGCCCCTCGGCGGAGAACAGCCGTGCCAATGCCCGGTCGGGACGAAACTCACGTTCGGCGGCGAGCAGCCGGTTGTAGTCGGTACCGAGAAGTCGTCCTGCATCATCGCTCTCTAGGTAGCGATTCAGCTGAATGTAGACCCGCCAGTACCGGACGCGGGTGCCCGCGCCACGGCCGACGGCAACGTCGGCGAAGAACGCCTCAAGAACAGCCTCGATGCTGGGAGCGTTTGTCATCATGGCTTCACCATTACAGCTGGCACTGACATTGCAGCTCAGATGACGATGTCAGTGGACGCAACTATGGTGAAGCCATGGCTATTGTGAAGATCAACGCAATCTCGGTGCCGCCCCAGGCGGGAGCTGAGTTGGAGAAGCGGTTTGCGAACCGCGCCCACACCGTCGACAACACTCCGGGATTTCTGGGATTTCAACTCCTCCGTCCGGTCAAAGGCGAAGACCGCTACTTCGTGGTCACCACCTGGGAAGACGAGGAATCATTCCAGGCGTGGTCTAGCGGAGGAGCCAAAGAGGCCCACGCCGGGCAGGCGCGCAATCCAGTGGCCAGCGGCGCCGACCTGCTTGAGTTCGAAGTCGTCGACCTCTCTGAGACACCCACGACTTAGAGGAGCGCTGGCATGGCGCAACCCGGATAGCGCCAAACGCGTCAGCTTCTCCGCACTCCGGTCGGCGTGTTGGCAGATGTGTGTTATTGGCTCAGTCCGTTCCGATAACCCGGGCAGCATCGGAATAGGCACCGGTCGCCGTCTCAAGGTATTTGGACACACCTTCGCGTTGTTCCGGCGTGAGCGCGTCCAACGCCCTCCCGATCGGCTCACGCACCAGATCAAGCGTCTCCGCAAGTCCGGTGGGCAACTTTCCGGTGTGTCGGACGAGAGCCCTACGACGGTCGGCAGAATCCTCCACTCGCTCTGCAATTCCGGACCGGACGAGTCGATCAACCAGGCGTGTCGTCGCACCGGTGGTCAGCCCTAGTCGTCGCGCCAGTTCGCCGCTCGACATCGGGCCGTCGATGTCGAGGAGGTTACTGGCTTGGTAGTCGGTCCCGGACAGCCCTGCTGAATCAGCAGCCGACTGGTGGAAGAGTGTAATGGCGGCCAGGTAACGGCGGTACTGTCTTGGCGATGGACTAGTCCTTGGCATTTTATCTGCTTTCATGCAACTATTGTTTCTATGCAGATAAGTATAGAGCAGACGTTAGTGCGCATCGAGCAGGCGTGGAACGACGGGGACGCTAGGGCGTATGCCGACCTATTCACTCCCGACGCCACCTACGTGATCTTCGCCGGCAGCACCAGTGAGGGCCGGAATGCAATCCGCCGCGATCATGAGCCTGTGCTGACAAAGTGGCAGAAGGGCAGCAAGATGCGTATCGCGGTAAAGAGCGTTCGGCACATCTCCGACGACGTGGCCATTGTGCTTAGCGAGGGCGGCATCAGCAAGGGCAAGACTATCCAACTCAACAAGGTGCAGACATTTGTATTCCATCGGCAGTCCTCGGGAGATTGGCTGTGCGCCGCATTTCAGAATACGAAGAAGAACAAGCTCCTGACCTGGTTCGCCAGCCGCGGCAGCAGCAAGGCCGAGCCTGACACCCGTGGGGTATAACGATTGTCCGTAGATCGGTTTAAGCCCTCAGGTAGAGTTCGATTCGTTGTTGTTTCTCCCCTTAAGCCAATCCCGCGCCGTCCCCACCCCCAAGGACTTTCGATATGCAGTGGCTGTTTAAGAAAACTAACCTAGCGCTTGCTTTTGTCACCTCGATATTGCTTGCGCTCAGTTCAGTACTGATCGGCATGCCTCCCGCGCATGCCGTGGAGGCCACTTCATGGGCCACGTGGAATAGCTTCGAAGGCGAGGCGAATAGCTATCAGGGATCTGTCCAGCTGAACGCAAAGGGGTTTCCGGCTGCGACATTCACCTCGGATTCCCGAGCCGGAAATGTCGGCTTGCAGTCAGGCGGAAGCACGTTCCTGAACACCAGCACCGATGTCGGCCGGAAGTACGGATCCAGCAAGAACAACAAGTACCTCAATCTCCGCCCAAAGGCGGACAACAAGACCTCACCGTCGGTGACTACGTACACATTCGAGTCGCCGACACCGGCCGCAGGTTGGGCCTTTGTGCTCGGAGATATCGACTCCGACTCTGTCGCCGTTTCGGCAACGGATGCCGCTGGCCGGAAGATTCCCGCAGACCAAATCGGCGAGACCCTCGGTTTCAATGGCGCGTTCAACTACTGCGTCGGCAGCCCGAGCCCGTGTTCCGCCAACCCGGACAAGCCGATCTGGGACGCGAGTACCGGCACGCTTAAGGGCAGTGGGGTCGGTTCGGGGAATGCACCTGACACGGATGGCGCTTCCGGCTGGTTTGAACCGACCGTCTCGCTGAGCTCACTTACCTTTACCTTCACCCGCGAACAGGGTTTCCCGATTTATCAGACCTGGTTTGCCACCGTTGCCCGGGATATCACCGGTACGGTTTCAACCGAAGACGGCGGCAGCCGCTTCGAAGGTCTTACGCTCAAACTGATCGGCCCGAACGGCGACGTTCTCGCAGAGACAACAACGGACCAGAACGGGAAGTACGCCTTCGAGGGCTATACCGCCGCCGACGGGTATGCCGTGAAGGTCGAAGGCCCCGAAGGCTACGTCCCGGTTTCCCCGACCCGCCAGGACGTCAACCTGACAAACGCTGACGGGCTGGCGGACTTCACCTTCCGCCCCGCCGAGACCGGATCGGTTGAGGGTGACGTCACCGATGAAGGTGAACCGCTCAAGGACTTTCCGTTGACACTCACCGGCCCGGATGACGAGTCGCGCGTTCTGACGACCGATGAGCAGGGGCACTTCGGTGTGGACGAACTGGAACCCGGCGACTACGAACTATCGGTCACACCTCCGGACGGCAAGAAGGTCGACGGTCCCAATCCGCGGGAGTTCGAGATAACCGAGGATGGCGAGACTGTAACTGAACAGGACTTCGCTTTCGTGCGCGAGACCACGGCGACGCCAACAGAGACGGATGACCCCACAACGCCGCCAACCCAGACGGATGACCCCACCGAAACCAAGGATCCTTCCGTCTCGCCGAGTGACAACCCTTCAAATCCTGGGGACGACCCGAGCGAAAGCGACCCCGGCCGGGATCCGCATGATGAGCTGCCATTCACTGGTGCCGACGTCAGCAAGCTCCTTGGCCTGGCAGCTGCCCTGCTCGCGCTCGGCGCCGTGGCCTATGTCGTAGCGGTCCGCGAACGACGCAGGCGACACTAGGGCGCCCGGCGCTTGCTGGGCTGCACCCGGGGAGGCTCGCCCGGCATCTTCGGGTACTCCGGCGGAAAGGGCATCTCGCCGAGCCCGTTCGCCAGGTCCGTCTCCCAGAGGCCAAGTGCCGCATCGATACCGCCGACTGCTTCATCCATCCCCGCCCAGGCGTCACCCTCCGCGGCGAGTATTTCCGGCACGGTCCGCACTGTGAACGCGCTCGGCTGGATGTCGGCCAGACTTTCCCATCGCACCGGCATTGAGACCGGGGCCCCGGGCAGGGGTCGCGGGCTGTAGGCCGAAGCGATGGTCCGGTCCCGGTTTGCCTGGTTGAAATCAACGAAGACCTTCTCGCCGCGCTCCTCCTTCCACCATGCCGAGGTGACCAACTTCGGTAAGCGGCGCTCGAGCTCTCGGGCGATTCCGATCACGGCGTGCCGGACTTCCTGGAATTCCCACTGGGGCCGGATCCGGGCATAGACATGGAGTCCTCGGTTGCCGCTGGTCTTCACCCAGGGGACCAGTTCCAGCTCGCGCAGCAGCTCACCGAGCGCGAATGCAGCTTCGACGGCATCCCGAAACCCGCGCCCGGGCTGCGGGTCCAAATCGATCCGCAGTTCGTCGGGATTGTCGTTGTCTGCGACCCGGACCGGCCACGGGTGAAACGTCACGGTATTCATCTGCACCGCCCAGACAGCTGTGGCGATCTCATCTATTACCAGTTGCGGGTGTGACCGGGCTGACGGGTAAGTGCACATCGTCGAGCGCGCCCACTCCGGCACGCCGCGTGGTGGGTTCTTGGAGAAGAACTCCTCCCCATCGATACCTGTCGGGAAGCGCTGCAGGGTGACAGGCCGATCGCCTAGCGCGCGCAGCAACTCCTCATCCACAGCGGCCACGTACTCGGCGAGGTCCCACTTGGTGACGCCGTCAGCTGGCCAGATCAGACGATCCGGGCTGGAAATCCGTATCTTTCGAGCGCCGTGCGCCCCCGGAACCTCGATGTCTTTCGCCTGCGATGCCATGTTCGAAGCGTAAGCCGATTTCGACCGCCGGCCAAGGCTCCGCGTTGCCACAACTGGTCGCGGCCGGTGTCAGATCGGGTGCGTTGGGACGGCGGAGAAACGCACCCGATCTGACAACCACAACTCAGTTAGCGCGGCTTCAGTCAGGATCCGCTTGACTCACGCGACTTAGCACCTGCTGGCCAGTTGTGGGCGAAAAAAATGTCTGTGTAGTGCTCGTGCTCGATGTCCAGTTCTGACATCCGATCCAGACCTACCCGGAGCGCGGTCCGTTGGGAACCAAGGTTGTCCGGCGTCGTATAGGCCAGAACAGGCAGATCGGACAAGTGGATTGCCGCATGGCGGACCGCCGTTGATGCCGCCTCGGTTGCATAACCCTTGCCCCAGACATCCGGCGCGTAGCGGTAGTACAGATTCAGTGCCGAACGCTGATGAACCGTTCGGTGCGACAGTCCGGTGAATCCGACAATGACGCCGGGCTGCTCAAGTTGCTCCACTACCCAGACACCGAAGCCGTGTCGTTCCCAGTGTTCGCCAAGCTCCTGGAACCTCCGCGCGGAAGACTCCTCCGTGACGGTCCACGGCTCAGGATGATGTCGGTTCGTGCTCGGATCCGTGTGAATCTGTACCGCGGGATCGAGATCGTCCGGTCGAGGACGTCGCAGCAGCAGGCTTTCGGTCCTGAGCGGAGTCCAATCGTCAACGTCTTGCTGGGTCATGCCAAAACCCTATCCTTGACCACCCACGCCACCTCGACTCCCTGCCTGAACCCAGAAGGTGCACCCCGGGTGTTGTGCTGCCGACCCGACCGAACCACCATTGACATCATGGGTCAGCAGGAATCAGAGCACGACAAAGATCACGACGACCGCCACCGGCCAGAAGTTATGGACGGAGCGTTCTGGGATTCAATGTACGAGCAACGGCCGGCCCTTTGGAGCGGCACGCCGAATCCCCAGCTGGTCAGCGAAATTTCCAGCCTGCCGCCGGGCTCGGCGCTCGACGTCGGATGCGGCGAGGGCGCGGACGCACTGTGGCTGGCCCGAGCTGGATGGACCGTGACGGCAGTGGACATTTCGTCCGTCGCTCTCGGCCGAGCCCGAACCAATGCCGCGGCCGAGGCAGAAGGCTCGGCTGCCATTGAAAGCGCGGCTGACGGCATCAACTGGCTGCAGGCGGATCTGACAACCTGGACCCCTCCGGCACCTGCGTTCGATCTCGTTTCGGCCCAGTATTTTCAGCTTCCAAACCCACCCCGCAGTGAAACGCTTCGGCGGTTGGGCTCCGCAGTGGCACGCGAGGGCCACCTGCTTGTCGTAGGTCACCATCCCGGAGACGAATTGACCCCCTCGGGCAACCGGCGGCATCCGGAGGTGCTCTACAGTCCGGACAATGTGACCGCATTGTTCGATCCTGGGCAGTGGCGGCCGGTGGTATCCGAGGCGCGAACGCGCCAAGTCAGCGACCGGCAGGGAAAACCGGGCGAAGTAACGGATACCGTCGTGCTCTTGCGCAAGATCGGCTAGGCAGCAGGATCGGCTAGGCAGCCGCCGACCACCGGCGGCGATCGCTCCGCTACCGAGCTACCGAGCGGCGCCGACCGCTCCGCTACCGAGCTACCGAGCGCGGCGAACACTTGCTACCGAGCGCGGCGAACACTTGCTACCGAGCGCGGCGAACACTTGCTACCGAGCGCGCGGAATATCCCGGTTGGATAGCAGGTTCACCCTCTGCGTCGTCCCTGGCCCAGGGGACCGACCACCACACGGCAGGAGGCCAGCATGCACATCGCACTCATCGGTGCCACCGGAACAATCGGTACCGCAGTGAACCGTCAGCTGAAGGATCGCGGCCACACGGTTTCAGCACTATCCCGGTCGACCAATCCCGCGCTGTCAATCGAAGATCACGCGTCGATCGTCAATGCGCTCGAGTCACTTGAGCAGATTGACGCCGTCGCCGTCGCCTCCGGATCGACGCCATTCAAACCGCTGCCCGAGCTCAGCCGGACCGACTTCGCCGCGGCACTCGGAAATAAGGCCCTTGGCCAGATCGATATCGCCCAGACCGCGGTGTCGATTCTGCCGGAAGGCGGATCGATCACCCTGATCAGCGGGATTCTCGCCAACGTGCCGGTAACTCAGGGCACGACAGCATCCGTTGCCAACGCGGCAATCGAGGCCTACGTTCGCTCCGCCGCCGGCCTGCTCCCGCGCGGCATCAGGATCAATGCGATCAGCCCAAGCGTTCTGACTGAATCGCTCGATGGATATGCGCCATTCTTCCCCGGCATTTCACCCGTCGATGCCGACGATGTCGCGGCGGCTTACGTTCGGTCAATCGAGGGCGCCGAAACCGGACAGGTTATTACCGTGCTCTGAGCCTGGTCTAGCCCACGGAGAAGTTCTTCGTTGTAATGGCCTCGTTCCCGACCTTGTCCGTCACGAATACAGTGATCGTGTAGTAGGTTCGCTTCCGCTCGAACTTCGAGTCCGGCACCGACACATACCATCCGGCTCCGGAAATTCTGGCCGAGGCGCGCCTTTCACAGGCTGCGCCAGTCCATTTCGAACCGTCGAAACAGCGACTATCCGATGACCTGCGCAACACGTAACTCGCCGTGCCGATGCCGCTTCCGCCGGCGTCGGACGTGTCACCGCAGAGTCCGCCTGAAATGCCATAGCTCTTACAGTTGGCACTCCACTCGGTGTGGGTCATGTCGCCGGTCCGAGACGAGACAGTCAGAACCGGAGGCCGGTTATCGAGCTTGATATGCGTGCTGTGTTCCGCCTCAGCCCGCCCGGCGGTGTCGGTCGCAAAATAAGTGATTGTGTTGTCGCCCTGTGTCGTGACCTTGAATTCGGCGGAATACTGCCGGACGGTGACCGGGGTGCCGCCATTGATCCGGTAGGTGATCGAACGAATCCCGGAGCCAGAAGATGCCGAGGCGAATATCTGCACTTCCACCGAGGACCGCTGGTACCAGCCGTCCGCCCCGGAAGTGTCGTTTACCTGGAGCCGGCTGGTCGCCTTCGATTTACCCACGGCTACCTGCCAGCTATTGCCGCTGGTGCTGGTGCGGTCTGTGAAGGCGGCATCCGCGGCGCCCATCGAGGCCCCGCCCGGCACCAGCAGCACGACCACCGCGAGGGCGGCGATGATTCCAGAGGAACGAGCAACGACACGTTTCGCTGGTTCAAGTGCCCTTGGCCGCTGGGCACCGGATTCCCCGGTCGTCCCGCCAGCCGACCCGGTACCCGCACCATCCGGCCCAGCGTCCGCAAGCTCCCGCGGCGCCTTGCTGAGAATGACAACGGACAGTGCGATCAAAGTCAGCACGGCCCAGGTCGTTAACGCCGGAAAGTTGCCGGTGCCTATCCACAGACTGGGCAGACCAACATAGGGCACCAGCAGCCTGGCCTGACCGCTGATCTGATCGCGGCTGATCGGCGTGCTGTCTATATCCTTATTGGCGTCGCCCGCCGTGTCGAAGGTGCCGTCGTCATTCGCGGAGACGATCCGGTGCAAGCGGGTCTTCGCCACCCCGCTGGGCTCGGCAAATGCCGGGCTGCTGAATTCCACCACGCCACCGACCGGAACAGCTGACTCGCTCGGAAGGTTGGTTGACAGCACGACGTCGCCCGGGTTGATATGGGGTCGCATCGATCCGCTCTGCACGACGGAACCGTGCCAGCCGAAAAGCGCTGGAAGTAGGGCAATCGCGGCAAGCGACAGCAGAAACGTGAGGTACGTCAGCGAAGCCGTTGACAGCGCGAGCCAGCCCCAGCCGCCCAAGGTTCGGGCGATACCGGGGCCGGACTCACGTGGCACTGCCCGCTACCTGACGGGCATCCAATCCCATCTGTCAGGGCTGGGTTGGCGTCTCGTTGCTTTGCAGCTCCCACACCAGATCGATGCTGGTCCGCGCGCCCTGCAGAGCATCGATCTGCTGCTGGGTCATGCCGGTGGTGTCGAACTTCCAGGTTCCCCGGTAGGTCCTCTTCTCACCTGGCTTGCCGGTCGTCGCCCACTTGGACCCGCCGGTGGCGTAGTCGTGGTTGCCCACGGCCAGGTCTGACAGTGACTCCGGGGGAAGAGCGCCCGGGGCAGGCGTGAAGCCGGTGCAGTTGTTGAATGTTCCGCCGGTGCCCTGTTCGACCTGGAAAGTAATGTGATCTTCCAGTCCCTGGGCCGACTCGGAGAGGTTCTGCACATAGGACCTCACCTCTCCGGCCACATTAGAGCCGGATGTGACGACGATGCACTTCTGGCCGGTGGCGCCCGGCACCAGGTTTTGCACGGTGAATCCGGCCGCACCCAGGTCATCATCGCTGAGCATGACCTGGCCCGAACTCCAAGCATTGCCGGAGTTGCGGGTGTCGGCGGTGAAGGCTGCCTGGGAACCCTGCCAGACGAGGCCGCCTGCCATGAGCACGGCGAGGGGACCCGCGCTGAGGGCAGCGATTTTTCGGGTGCGGGCGCTAGGGATTTTCATTTGTATGGACCTTTTCCGGTGATACTTCGAAGGCAGGGGGATACCACTCGGCTGCGGTATCAACCCCATGGGACAGGGTGAGGATCATCTAACGTGACGCTTTGGCGGTCAGGTGGTGGGCGGATCGTCAGCATCTCTTGCGAGCTGCTTGACGATCGGCCGCATTGGGATCGATCCGGTTGACCATTTCGAGCGTCTGCCGATTTGCTGTCGCGTTAAGGACCGTTGGACCATGCCCCGCGCAGGACAGCTAGAACTTGATCCTAGTCCAGAATCACCGCCGCGCAAATCAGTTACGAAAATTTGCGTGGCGCGTAACCCTCAGACGCCGCCTGGATTTGCCGATAAGGGCAACCGACAGGTGTGCGGTAGCGTGGTGAGGTCTCGTTTCCAATTGAGGAGATCCATGGCTCCCCGCGCCCTATTCCGTTCAATTGCGTTCGCCGAAGCAGTGACCTGGACGCTGCTGCTGATCGGTCTATTCCTGAAATACGTGACTCACACGACGGAACTTGGCGTTCGGATCGGCGGCGGCCTGCATGGGTTCGTATTCCTGTGCTACGTCGTCGGAACCTGCTTCGTATGGATCAACCAGAAATGGCCGGCCCGCTCGGGGCTGCTCGCCGTGGTTTCCGCGATAATTCCCTACGCCACAATCCCGGTGGAGAAGTCACTTGATCGCAAGGGCATGTTGGCCGGCGGATGGCGACTGGCTGCCGGCGGCGAGACACCGGTTGGCCTCTTGGAGAAAACTCAGAGCTGGATCCTTCGGAATCCAATTCTGTCGGTCGTCGTCGCCATTGCCGGCGTGACAATCGTATTCAGCTTCCTATTGTTCCTTGGCCCGCCGGGAACCTGGTTCGCCTAGCTGACCGAGCGAAGAGTGTGGCTTTCCCGCGGTCGCCTGCACTGCTGTTCGCCTGATTGTCACGGTTGTGCAGGTGGGTGTGAAGATCTACTGTCACGGCTCACAAGGTCAACGACAGCAGGTTCTTAGCTCGTGTCGCCGGAAAGTCATACCTGGTTCAGTCGCCGAGTGAGGAGTTCGTCGAGGCGTCCCCATGCCGGGCTGTCGATGCCGAGGTGCCCAGTAAGGATGTCGATGGTCTCTGGTGATGCCTTGATGAAGTCGGGGACGTCGGAGGCGAGTGTCATTCGTCGTGCGAGTCGTGCGGCCGCGTCGGCGAGCTGGTTGAGTCGGGGGTCGTCGGGGCCCCAGTCGATGGCATCGTCGTAGCCGCACAGCACGGCAACGTACTCGTCATCGTCGAGCAAGGCTGTGCGTGCGGGGAGGATAGCTCGGGTGATGTCTGGTGCGACGGCGTGGCCGAGGATCCAGCCGTCTCGAATGGCGTGCTCGTGGCGTTCGGATAGCCCGATTGCGCGGAGTCGGTTCATGTACTCGACGGCCTCGGGAGGAAGGCAAAGTCGGTCCGGTTGGTCGAGGTGCCGGAGGCGAACACGGCGTTCTTGGAGTTGGCGGACGTGGTTGCGCAGGTCAGTGTCGATCCTGTCGATCTGTTCATTGGCGGTCTCGGCGTCGGCGTTCAAGACGTCGGGGATGCGTGCCAGCGGAACACCGGCTTGGGCGAGAGTGATGATGCGGGTCAGGTCGATGACCGCCTGCGCGTCGTAGCGGCGATACCCGGAGGCGTCTCGCTCCGGCTCGGTCAACAGCCCCTTCGCGTGGTAGACGCGGATGGCCTTGGTCGATACGCCGGCGTAGGTGGCGAGCTGCCCGATAGTTAGCATCCTTCATGATGGTACTTGACCTTGCCCTTAGGGCAAGGTTGCAGGCTGTTTGCATGACCAATTACGAGTTCGATGAACACACCCTCCGCGCCCTCGCGGACGAGGGCAATGAGACCGCGCTGGACCAGCTCGCCGATCTCGCCGATGCCCGCAATGATGTGGACGCGCTCTCCGAGCTGCTCGACGAGGGCAGTGAGCACGCCGGACGTCTGTTGACCCGCCGCGCCGTGGAGAAGCGCGACGTGCGCGAGCTGCAGCGGCTCTCCGACGCCGGCAGCCCGGACGCCGCACCGGAGTTGGATCGGCTCCTCGACGAAGGGCGTAAACCGTGAGCGGCAGCGCGTCCAGGCAAGCACCGACAGTACTCGGAGTGGATGTAACGGCCCCCGCGATCGTGGTGTCAGGCGTTCGGAAGGCGTACGGGAAGAACGTCGCGCTGGACGGCGTCTCGCTGACCGTGCCGCGCGGGACCGTCTTCGCCTTGCTCGGACCCAACGGGTCGGGCAAGACGACCCTGGTGCAGTTGCTCTCCACTCTGCGTCTCCCGGACGAGGGAACCGCCGAGGTGCTCGGCCACGACATCCGGCGCGCGCCCGCGAAGGTTCGGGCCGGCATCGGGGTGACCGGACAGTTCTCCGCTGTGGACAGCATGCTCACCGGTCTCGAGAACCTGTTGCTGATGGCGAAGCTCTACCACGTTCCCAATGGCGAGAGGGAGGCGCGGGCGCGCAAGCTGCTGGAACGCTTCAACCTCACCGAGGCGGGGTCTCGTCCTCCGGCCACCTACTCCGGTGGAATGCGGCGACGACTCGATCTCGCGATGACTCTCATGGGCAACCCGGCATTGATCTTCCTGGACGAGCCGACCACTGGCCTGGACCCTCGCAGCCGCCAGACGATGTGGCAGATCGTCCGCGAGCTCGTCGCCGACGGGGCGACCGTGTTCCTCACCACCCAGTACCTCCAGGAAGCCGACGAACTCGCCGACAACATCGCCGTGCTCGACCACGGGCAAATCGTCGCCCAGGGCACCCCAGCCGAACTCAAACAGCAGGTTCCCGGCGCGCACCTCACGCTGCGTTTCACCGACTTAGGCATTCTCGACGCCGCCGCAGAAGCCCTTCCTGGCAGCACACCCGACGCGGACTCGCTCATCCTGCGCGTGCCGCTAGACGCGGACGGCGGCGCAATCAAACGAGTTCTGGACGAGGTACCGAGCGGCCTGGCAATCGAGGACATCACCGTGCACACACCCGACCTGGATGACGTGTTCTTCGCCCTCACCGGCATCAGAACCAACGCGAACCCTGACGAGAGCACACAGACCGAGGACCACCGATGACGACCATGACCGCTGCCCGTGATACCTCCGCGATGGTTGGGCGCGGGCCTCTCCGGGTCCGGAAGCACGCTCAGCTACGTGGACTTCCTCACGCCGGGCATCCTCGTGATGACTGTCGCAGCTGGAGCCCTTCCCTCCGCGGTCAGCGTGTCCACTGACATGTCTGAGGGCATCATCGATCGATTCCGCACAATGCCCATCGCCCGCAGTGCGGTCCTGACCGGGCATGTCGTGGGAGGCATCGTCCGCACCCTGCTCTCCGCAATCCTGGTGACCATTGTGGCCCTGCTGATGGGGTTCCGTCCGGCTGGGAGCCCTCTCGCTTGGGTCGCTGCTGCAGGGATCATCCTCGCCTTCGCGTTCGCGCTCACCTGGCTCGCCGTCGCTATCGGCCTCGCGGCCAAGACTCCCACCGGAGCCAACAGTCTGGCGCAGATTATCTCGACCGTGCTGCCCTTCCTGTCCAGTGCGTTCGTGCCCACCGCGTCCATGGCTGTCGGGATTCGCTGGTTCGCCGATTTCCAGCCCTTCACCCCCGTCGTCCATAGCGTCCGCGCTCTGCTGACCGGCACCGAAGCAGGTAACAGCGTGATATTCGCGCTCACCTGGTGCATCATCATCGCCCTGGTCGGCTACATCTGGGGACTCCGCGCATTCCGCACCAAAACGGCATGACACGGCTTACCGAGGACAGAGGGCGCTGGTGGATGACGTTCGAGAGCAGGTTCCAGACCGCGGCATGTTGTCCGCGAGCGATAACGCGTGGGAGCACGCCACGAAGATGGCGAAGATGAATCGTTTACTCACAGATCTCCCGATCGTGGGGCACGGCCGCGCGGATGCTGCAGCGTCAGACCTGGGCATCTCACGTCGGCAGGTTTACGTTCTTGCTGCAGAGGTGGCAACACTGCGATGGGGCTCGTTTCAGACCTGATTCCTGGACGATCGAACGGTGGTCGGGGTCGAACAAACCTGCCTGAGCCGGTCGAGATGATCGTCTCGGAGGCGCGCCCGCACGTGGAGTTCTACAGCAGGCCAAGCACCAGTGACATCACGAGAAAGAGCAACAGCTGATAGCCGGTGTTGATAGCCGTGAGCCTCGCGGGTTTCATCTCGAAAGCGTTGTGCTGAACGAGCGTCGACGCCGAGAACGCCCCCCACAGTGCGAGCCCCACGAGCAACGCGGCCCCTACCGAGTCGTTCCCGGTCGCCTGTGCCGTGACGCTAATGGCCACGGCCAGACCGAGCGCCATCACGATGACCGTGATGAAGAGTTGGACCATGCTTTTCGCCCGGACGGGCTTGATCCGCTCCGGCGTCACTCCCGTCAGCTTCTCCCAGGCACGGGCAATGGGGCCTTTCTGATACCAGATGAACGCGACGAGCATCCCCGCGACGATGGCGAGAACGACGCCGAGCCAGCTGAGTTCGATCACGCGTTACTCCTCGGTATGTCCGAATGTCACACCGCTCGAGACCTGGGGTGATGGCTCGGATGACGGGTTGATATTATCTAGCATGATAGAAAAAGTAAAGCGGCGCGGTGCCCGCTCCTATGGGCAGTTCTGTGGCCTCGCCCGCGCGCTCGACCTCGTGGGGGAACGCTGGAACCTTCTCATCGTCCGAGAGCTACTGCCCGGGCCGCTGCGCTACAACGAGCTGAAGACGTCGCTCGCCGGCATCGCAACTAACCTCCTGGCTGAGCGGCTACGCACTTTGGAAGAAAACGGCATCCTTCAACGACAACTCGGAGACGCTGGGATTCGCTATGCACTGACCCCGTGGGGCGCTGAACTTCGCGAACCGCTGGAAGCTCTCGGCAGGTGGGGAGCACCGCTCGTGGCCTCGGGACGCGGCGACGATTCCTTCCACCCCCGCTGGCTGGTTCTCGCGTTGCCGGCGCTGCTACGAGGCGTCACTGCAACGCCGCCGGCAGAACTCGGCCTGAATATCGAAGGGTTCTCTATCGTCCTGCACGTCGACGAGCACGGCCCACGAGCATTCGCGCACCCTGAACACGCGGCAGGAACCGTCATCGAAGCGGCCCCGGAAATCGTCGTCGGCCTTGCCGCTGGTGCGATCACGGTTGAACAAGCCCGTACATTCATTCGAGTCGAGGGGGACGCGAGCCTTCTCGACGCTGTCTTTCCAGCAGAGCGCTCCGCCGTTGCGCCAAGACTCAAACCCAAAACCTGATCGCCACCGAAACCTAGGGCCGAAACCTCTGCGAGTACGAAAACTGACGTCAGTAGCTGAACTGACCCACCAGCTGCTTCATCTCCGCAGCCATATCCGCCAGCTCATCGGCGGCCTCACTGGTACTGGCGGCAGCCGCCGTCGTGTCGGATGCCGTTCGGGCGACAACCGCGATATTGCCCGCGATACTGGTCGACCCCGTCGCCGCCTCCGCAACGTTGCGACCCATTACGTTGGTCGTCGCGGTCTGTTCCTCCACGGCGGAAGCAATAGTGGACTGGGAGTCATTGATCTGCAGAATGATCTCCAGGATCTGGGAAATCGCTGAAACAGCGGCGTCGGTACGGATGGTGTTACTGCCTTGATCGGCCGCCCAGCGGTTGATCAAACCCATTCGTGGAAGAAACCCGTCACCGCGCCCGCGCCGCACGGCCCGTCACCGCGCGCGCTGCACGGCTCGGCGACATCCGTAATCCACGCCGGAAGCCGCATCTGCGTGGGGTTATTCTCAAGACATGAACGCCTTGCCGCCACCACCCCGGGACACCAAGGACTGGACCTGGGTTCTGGACCGTCCGTGCCCGGAATGCGGCTTCAACTCAACTGATTTCGATCGCGACGACTTCGCGGACCGCATCGATGACACCGTGAATTTCTGGCGCGCCCGGCTTGCCGCCGACGACGTGCGAATCCGTCCCGAGATCACCATCTGGTCACCGCTCGAATATGGCTGCCATATCCGCGATGCCCTGGCGGTGTTCGATCAACGATTTGCGCTCATGCTCAGCCAGGACGATGCGCATTTCGACGATTGGGACCCCGACCAGGCTGCGCTTACCGGCGAGTACCCGCTGCAGAATCCGCGCACGGTTGCCGGTCAGATCGCCGTACATGGGGCGGCGGTCAGCGAGCGGCTCCGGTCAATGCGGCCCGAAGACTGGAATTGCACCGGATCCCGCAGCAACGGCTCCCTGTTCACAGTCGACTCACTCGCCCGGTATCTGCTGCACGATCTGATCCACCACGAATGGGACGTGGACGTCAGCTAACGATGCTGCCAGCCCGGAGCCGCCGCGCCAGGCGCAAAAACCCTGTCGATCCCGTCTAGGCGGAAGCAGACTTGAGCCTTGTAATCACGCAGCGACGTAATTACGGTAAGACGCATCTGGACAAACCTGAGCACCTTCGAGACGGCTGGAGCCCACCATCACGACCATGACCACCCGCACGCCGGCACCTCAGATTTATGTCAGTTTCCCCGGAACCGCGCGGGACGCGCTGAACTTCTACGCGGGCATTTTCGGCGGCGAGCTCTCCTTGCACACATACGAGGACTTCAGTAGGAAAGACGGTCCGGCAGGCGCGATAGCTCATGGAGAGCTTAAAGGCGTGGTTGCTCTGGCGGGAGCGGATGCAGCAGCCGGAGAGAAAACGGCCCGGCCCGAAGGCATCATGTTATCGCTGCTGGGGACCGCCGAACCGGCGGTTCTCCATGAGTGGTTCGACCAACTCGCTGTTGGCGGGTCGGTTGTCGATGCCCTCGCGCCAAAGCCCTGGGGTGCATCGGATGGCCAGGTCATTGATCGTCATGGCCTTCATTGGCTCGTTGGATATGAGCCTGAGGCGTGAGTGACGCGCAACTGCTTGCTCAGTTGGCGAACGAGCGCAGCCACGTGCTTCAAGCCGTGGACGGGCTCGCGGAGGCCGCGATGCACCGAGTAATGGCCCCGTCCGGTTGGACGATAACGCAGCTCCTCAACCACCTCGCGTTTGACGACGAGATGTTCGTCGATCGCGGCTGTACTCGGTGGCGACGCTCGCGCAATCGGGGCCCTTCACAATGGTTGGGCGTCGGAGCCGATGACCGGCAAGGAAGCTATCAACGTCTATAAACGTGCGATCACCCGAAGTGACGAGGTCCTTGCGGAGGCCGACCTCGATGCCGCTCCCCGATGGTGGCCACCCGCCAACGAGTTCGCCGCACCACCGATGCGCGACGGGCGCGAGGTCGTGTTTCGCGTGCTCGCCGAGACTTCCGTCCACGCCGGCCACCTTGACATTGTGCGGGAGCTGATCGACGGCCATCAGAACCTGGTGGTGGGATAAGCCGGACTCTCCAACGGCACACCCGAGGCACTTCCAGCTCTCGGCGTCCTATCCCGGACGGACAAGCCGCGTCGATACCGATTCAGTCACGACCCTGTCGCACGCCGGCCGCAATCAGCTTCCTGCGCATAGGCTGATTGTCGCTGTGCCGCCGACCAGATAGCTCCCCACCCCGACGGCATTCCCCGTACCCGACGATGGAGACTCCCCCGCGTGAACGTTTTTCGCCGAATCATTCTTCCTGTTGTCTGGCTGGCTATCGCAGCGGTGATCGCGGTCTCGCTGGTCAAGCTGGCTTTCGGAGCTGAATCTGACGCCACGGAGTCACCCCTGCAACCCGATGGCGAAGTCGTGTCATCTGAGGTCGTCGTCGAACGTGGCACTGTGCACAACACCGTCGACCTCAAGGGCACTATCCGGAAAGACACCTCCGCGCCGGCAAAGGCCTCGCACACGGGCTCCGTCAACCATTTCTTCGTGTCGCCGGGGACAGAGGTTCGTGAAGGCGACCGAATCTTCCAGATCGTCAGCGACGGCGAGCCCACTGGGCAATCCGCGCCTGAGGGCAATCAGGAGTCCGGCACCGATTCGTCCGAGGGCTCCCCGGAATCGGAAACCGAAGCCGGCGAACCAGCCGTGAGCAAGCGGTACTACACAGTCGTCGCGCCGGCCGACGGAACTGTCGGAGACTTCCAGGTGGTCCGGAACCAGGCCGTGACGACGGGCGATGTGGTGACGAAGATCGTCAAGGACACCTTCCGGGCCACCGCCACCATCGCGCCCGAGCAGCAGTACCGTCTGCTGGACGAACCGGATGTCGCAACCGTCACCGTCGCGAGCGGCCCCGAGCCCTTCGAGTGCACCAGCGTGCGCATCTCATCCGCGGACGATGCGTCGAGCAATTCCGCGCAGACCGATTCCGGCTCTGACGGCACAGAGGATGACCCCGCAGTGGATGACTCGGCAGCCGGGTCGGGTCCGGAGGACGGCGAGAGCGCCACCGGTTCGGAGGAAAACGGCGCCAGCATCAGCTGCCGGGTGCCCCGGAAGGTCAAAGTGTTCTCGGGACTCACTCTGACGATGTCTATCGATGCCGGCTCAGCCGAGGACGTGCTGACCGTTCCGGTCACCGCCATCCGAGGCGTGGTCGACAGTGGCACCGTGTGGATCATCAATGAGAACGGTGAGCCCGAAGAGCGCAGGGTCAAACTCGGACTCAGCGACGGCTCCGTCGTTGAAGTCAAAGACGGACTTACCGAAGGCGAACCAATCCTGGAGTTCGCGCCCGGCACCGAACCCGAGGAACCCAGCGACGACGGCGCGGAAATGTACGCGCCGTGACCCCACTGCTAGGCGTGACGCCACTGCTGGAACTGTCGGAGGTGACCCGGACGGTGAAGCTGCCTGACGACCAGGACCTGCACATCCTGACGGGGGTCTCGCTTTCGGTGCACCCAGGCGATCACGTTGGCATCATCGGCCGGTCCGGCACCGGAAAGTCGACCTTGCTCAACCTGCTGGGACTGCTCGATCGGCCAACGACCGGAACACTGCGGTGGGCCGAGCACGATGTCCGCCGGCTGTCGCAACGCGTCGCAGCACGGATTCGCGGTCGCGACGTCGGTTTTGTCTTTCAGCAGTTCAATCTGTTGCCCGGCCGAACCGCCCTGGAGAACGTCGCGGCTCCGCTGATGTACGCGACCGGGAAGGAATTCTGGAATCGGAATCGCCTCGCTGCCAGGATGCTGGAGCGGGTAGGACTTGGCGAGCGGCTCAATTCGATGCCGGAAAAGCTATCCGGTGGCGAACAGCAGCGCGTCGCCATTGCACGGGCGCTCGTCCGCGGGCCGAAGGTGGTGCTCGCCGACGAGCCGACCGGGGCACTCGACGTCGAAACCGGCACAAGCGTTATGAATCTGCTGGACGGCGTCACGCACGAAACCGGCGCGGCACTTATCACCATCACGCACGACATCAACATCGCCCAAATGGCACGCCGCCGATTCCGGCTTACCGGCGGAAGACTTGTCGCCCTGCGGGAGGACGGCGAATGACCGGCTTTATGGCGGCACTCGTCGAGGCGTGGCAGGAGCTGAGGATCCACAAGCTGCGCGTGCTGCTCTCTCTCATCGGAGTTGCCGTCGCGGTCTGCGCCCTGACGACGGTGGTAGCGCTCGGCAACATCGCCGAGCAGGCCTCCATCGAGGCGCAGGAACGCTCATCCGGGCGTCCCGCCCTCTTCTCGATCACAATGTTCAACGACAGCGGCGAAACAACGGCCGACTTCCAGGAAGTGCGGCTGAAGATCGGCGACGTGATGGATCGGCACGGCATCAGCTATTCCTCGCCTGCTGCGTTAACGACTGTCGGCGCGCGAACGCCGTCGGGCAAGCAATCAATCGACATGACGATCGTCGACCAGCCTTACGCCGATATGCACAGGGTCAGCGCAACCCAGGGACGATGGTTCACCCGCGCCGACGGCGAGCTGTACGGGCCAGCGATCGTAGTGGACCAGAAATTCCTGGACGCCATGGGAGTCGAGCGACTCGATCAGGCGCGCAGCGTCACCCTCGCCGGCGATCGCGATGTGAAGGCGACGATTGTTGGCGTCATCGACGGCGATCCCTATACGGAGGCACCGACAGGCTACATATTGTCCGACTCCTATCAGCGGTGGTTCTCATCGGTGGAATCCACTGTGGAACCAAGCTGGGAAATGTGGGTTCCGCTCGACAACGCCGAGGAACTCGGCACCTCGGTACAGGGAGAACTGCAGAAACAGATGCCGGGCTGGTCCGTCGACGTCAGCCGACAGGACTACCTCACCTGGGGCGGGGACGACGGCCTCGGCGTGATCAAGACAGTGCTCGCCGGAATCAGCGTTCTCGTCCTGCTGCTCGGCGCCTTGAGCCTGCTGAACGTCGCACTGGTCACTATCAAGCAGCGGGTTCGGGAAATCGGAATCCGACGCAGCTTCGGCGCCACGTCCGGACGGGTTTTCTTCTCGGTGATGATGGAAAGCGTCGTCGCTACCCTGGCCGCCGGAGTTGCCGGCGTCATTGCATCCATAGCCGTAGTCAACAGCTCATTGGTCCGCAATTTCATCGGCGAAGGCGTGGTTGATCTGCCGCCGTTCCCGCTTTGGGCGGCTGGAGTCGGCCTTGGCACCTCCCTGTTCGTCGGCGCACTCGCCGGGCTGTTGCCGGCGCTCGTCGCGGTCAGGGTGAAAATCATCGACGCGATCAGGTTCTAGGCCACGGGGGGCCGCGCTACAGCAGTGAGCTGGGCCACCGGGCCACAGCAGCGAGCCGCGCTACAGCAGTGAGCTGAATCTCTCCGCTTTACTCTTCGGCCCAGCGACGATTATCTCGTCGTCCGAGTAGAGCACTGTTTGCGGCGTGGTGTAATCCCAGATGCCGCCCTTGCGCTTGACCGCCACAACGGTGATCCCGTGTTTTGCCCGGATGCCGGTGGCAACCAACGGCCGATTCTGGGCTTCTTCCGGCGGATGCGTTTTCACCATGGCGAAATCGTCCTCGAACTCGACGTAGTCGAGCATCGAGCCCCGGACCAGGTGCGCGACCCGTTTCCCCATGTCGTACTCGGGCCGGATCACGTGGTGCACGCCTAACTGTTCGAGAATCTCGCCGTGCGGGCCGCTGATCGCCTTCGCCCACACGGTCGGCGTCTTGAACTTCAGCAGCGCCGAGGTGGTCAGGATACTGGCCTCGAGGTCGGTTCCGATGCCAACCACGACCCGATCGAATTCGTGCACGGAGAGCTGCCGGAGCACTTCCTCGCGGGTGGAATCAGCTCGAACGACGTAGGTCAGTATGCCGTCGTAGGACTGCACCAGGTCTTCATCGATATCGATCCCCAGCACTTCGGTGCCTGAGGCGATCAGCTCGGTGGCCAGAGCGCCGCCGAACCGGCCCAGCCCGATCACGGCGACCGCTTCCGAACCTGAAATTCGCTCGACCGATCGGGTGAACGGCATGCCTGCCCTAGCCAATTAGCGGCCTCTCTCTAGGAAATTCATAAAGTGACTTGCGTTGCCGGAGTGCCAGCGCTGATGCCAGAGTCACCGGACCAAGCCGCCCGACGAACATCAGCACGATCAGCAACACCTGGCCGGCCGCCGGGAGCTGCGCGGTGATTCCGGTCGACAACCCAACCGTGGCGAACGCCGAGACTGCTTCGAACAGAAGCCGGTCAAGCCCGAAGTCTGTCATCAGCATCAGCGCCATCGTAGCGCCAACCACGAAAGCGACCGACAACAAGACAACTGTGATGGCCTGCCGATGCACCGATCGCGCCAGCCGTTTGCCGAACACGTTCACCGCGGTGCCGCCCTGCACCTCGGTGTAAAGAATAAAGAACAGCACGCCGAAAGTGGTGATCTTCAGGCCGCCGGCTGTCCCCGCCGATCCGCCACCGATGAACATCAGGATGTCGATTCCCAGCCAGGTCACCGGATCCAGCGCTCCGATGTCGACGCTGTTGAACCCTGCGGTCCTGGTGACCACCGACTGGAAGAACGAGGCAAGTAACTTATCTGCGCTGCCCAGCGCTCCGATCGACGAGGCGTTGTTCCATTCGATTGCGGCGATGAATCCGGTTCCGCCAAGCAGCAGAATTACAGTTCCCAGCAGTACAAGCTTGGTGTTCATGCTCCAGTGATGCGGCATCCGATACCGGCGCCGGAGTTCGAAGAGTACCGGGAATCCAAGTCCACCGATGATGATGGCCGCCGCGATCGGCAGGCAAACCCACGGGTCACCGACGAATGGCATCAGATTGTCGCTGAACAAAGCGAAGCCCGCGTTGTTGAACGACGACACCGCGTGGAATATGCCGTTCCAGATCGCTCGTCCGATGTCGAAGTCGTAGCCGATCACAAACCGCAGAGTCAGCACGACGGCGACGATGAGCTCGACGAACAGGCTGACTTTCACCACGCCGAGCAGCACGGAACGCACATCGCCGAATCCGGTGCTTTTGGTCTCCGCAGCGGCCGCGATCTTCGACTGAAGTCCCAGGCGATGGGCAAGCACCACGCCAAGCAACGAAGCGAACGACATGATGCCGAAGCCGCCGACCTGCATCAGCGCCAGGATCACGAACTGCCCGAAAAAGGACCAGTAGACCGGAGTATCGACCACGGCCAGGCCGGTGACGCACACCGCAGAGGTTGACGTGAACAGTGCCTCGAGGAATCCCGCGCCTCCGTCCCCGCGTCGGGAAAACGGGAGCATCAGCAGCAGGGTGCCGATCAGGATCGCACCGGCGAATCCCAGCACGATCAATTGCGGGGGGTGCCACCGCGTGTTCCGGCCTATCGCCGGTCCGAGAGTGCCCGGTACCAGCCGCCGAAACCGCTGATTAAGCGCCGAGCCGTGAGAACGCATGAGCGAAACAGTAGCGGAACAGTCCCCTTCCTCGTCGGGACTGGCGGCCATATGTGACGACGTTAACGACCTACCGGACCGTTTCGCCGCCCGGAACACAGAAATCTTGCACTCTACGATAAATCGTGCAACTATGCATAGATGCAACTTAGCTAAGCTATGTATCCATCCAGAGAGGTAATTGAAGAAGAATTCATGACGACCACCCGCACCACTCCGCAAGAAAAACGCTCGGACAGCTCCAAGCGCGGCATCGTCCTGCTGTTCATCGGACTCATGTTGTCCATGCTGCTGGCCTCGCTCAATCAGACGGTGCTCAGCACTGCGCTGCCGACAATCGTCGGCGAACTCGACGGCGTCGACCACATGCTGTGGATCATGACGGCGTTCATCCTGGCATCGACCATCATGATGCCGGTCTACGGCAAGCTCGGTGACCTGCTCGGCCGCAAAGGCCTGCTGCTGATAGCCATTTCGCTGTTCATGATCGGCTCGATCTTCGGCGGCCTGGCCGGCGATATGACCTGGCTGATCGTCGCGCGTGTCATTCAGGGTCTGGGCGGCGGCGGTCTGATGATCCTTTCCCAGGCCATCATCGCTGACGTCATTCCCGCCCGGGAGCGCGGCAAGTACATGGGCATCATGGGCGGTGTCTTCGCCGTATCCTCGGTTGCCGGTCCCCTGCTTGGCGGCTGGTTCACCGAATCGATCGGCTGGCGCTGGGCATTCTGGATCAACCTGCCGGTCGGTGTCCTCGCATTTGCTGCCGCTGTCGCCTTTCTGCACCTGCCCAGGCACGCCAAAGTCACTCGGCGAATGGACTACGCCGGAATGGCGCTCCTCGCGGTCACCACAACCTGCCTGATCCTGGTCGCCAGCTGGGGCGGCAAGGATTACGAGTGGACCTCGCCAACGATCCTCGGTCTGGCACTGGTGACAGTCGTCGGCGCGGTGGCTTTCGTTCAGGTCGAGCGTCGCGCCGAGGCGCCGGTCATTCCGCTGCACCTGTTCAAGGAGCGCAACTTCAGCCTGACCACCGCGGCCGGCCTGCTGATCGGCATCGCTATGTTCGGTGCGATCGGCTACCTGCCCACCTACCTGCAGATGACCACGGGAGCGGACGCCACCGAGGCCGGTTTCATGATGATCCCGATGATGGGTGGCCTTCTGGTGACCTCGGTGATCTCCGGACAGCTGGTCAGCAAGACCGGGCGATACAAGTGGCTGCCTCTTGTCGGTTCGGTGATCCTTGCCGTAGGGCTCGGCCTGCTGTCGACGCTGACAACCGAAACGCCGTTGTGGGTTTTCTGCTGCTTCATCGCGGTGATGGGCGTCGGTCTCGGTATGAGCATGCAGATTCTTGTGCTGATCGTGCAGAACTCGTTCCCGAACAGCCAGGTCGGCACGGCCACCGCGTCGAACAACTATTTCCGCCAGATCGGCGCTTCACTGGGAACTGCCGTTGTCGGCAGCCTCTTCACCAGCCGACTCGCAGACCTGCTGGCGGAACGGCTTCCCACAGCCGGAAACGGACCGGCAGGAGGAGCCAATTCTCTGACGCCGGCCCTGGTGAACAGCTTGCCCGATGCCGTTCGGCAGCCGATTATCGAGTCCTACAACGACGCGCTCACGCCGTTGTTCCTCTTCATGGTGCCTCTGGCCGTCATCGCCGCCGTGCTGCTGTGCTTCGTCAAGGAAGTGAAGCTCGCTACCAGCATCGAACGCGACATCACGGTGGAATCCATCGCCGAAGGAGAACTGCATATCAGCAGCACCGATGCGACCCGGACAATCGACGATCCGGGAGTGGATGAATCCACGCCAGCAGAGACGCGTTCGAAGGTAGCCCGGCCCTGACCAGCGCAAACACCGCCACGGTCTCGCCGTACGCCGAGTCACAGGAGCATCCATCGCTTCGAGAACGCAAGCGGGCGGAAACGTGGGGGAACATCCACGAAGCTGCCGCAACGCTTGCCCTGGCGAAGGGCCTCGACGGCACGACAATCGACGAGATCGCGTCGGTCGCCGGCGTCTCACATCGCACCTTCTTCAACTACTTCGAAAGCAAGGACGATGCGCTCCTGGGGCTGCAGGACCCGGCGCTGGATGACGACACCCGGACTGCGTTTGTCGCTGGCAGCGAAAAGGATCTGCTGGATCAGGTCGCCCGGCTGATGCTGGCCGTCATCCGGTCCAGCTTCGGCGGCGACCGGGAACAGAGCCGCCGGATCGAGATACTCCGACGTTTCCCGGAGCTGGTTTCGCGTCGATTCAGACGGCTGATCCAGGCCGAGGATCTGGTGCGGGCGGCCGTGCAGGAGCGCCTCGAACGTCCCGACTTCACGCCGCCTGCCCCGGAGTATTCCAGGCAGGATGCCGCGCGGATGATCGTCATGCTGGCCGGGATGGCGGTGCGGTTCGCCATCCACGAGACCGCAGATGATCCCACGCCGAACCGGCAGGAGGCGGCTCTCGCACGCTCAGTGGCACTGGTGCGGATCACTCAGGCCGAGTTCTAGTCCTTTCAGGATTTCGCTGCTGGCGACTGCAGTGCACTGAGGACGCGAACGACGGTTCGTGCTCAATTGCCCGCTTCATCTCGCCCCGCTAAGGCGAATTTCGCTCAGGCAATCCCGGAAGAGTCCATATACATGACCTCCCAGAGGTGTCCATCGGGATCCTGAAAGCTCCAGGCGTACATGAAGCCCTCATCCATCGGATCATTCGATGGCGCACCACCGGCGGCAAGTGCCTTGGTCACCATCTCGTCGACTTCCTCCCTGCTTTCGACGGAGAGCGCGACGATGGCCTCGGTCGAGGTGGATGCGTCCGCAACGTCCTTTTTCGTGAACGTCTTGAAGAAGTCCTCGACCAGCAACATCACATAGATGTCCTCGGTGACGACCATGCAGGTGGCGTTCTCATCGGTCATCTGCTCATGAAAACTAAAGCCGAGCTGGGTGAAGAAATCGACGGACCTGTTCAGGTCCTTAACCGGAAGGTTGACGAAGATTTGAGTGGCCATACCTCAGCCTAAGCGCGTCAGGTGTGACTGTCACCACATTGCAAACGGTCAAGATCGGAAATAATATGCAAACGCATCTAGTTGAAGGAGGTGTAGACACAACACGAGGAGCAGATCACGATGCAGTTTGGGATCTTCACGGTCGGCGACGTCACCACCGATCCAACCACCGGCAAGACGCCATCCGAGAACGAGCGGATCAAGGCAACCCTCGAGATTGCGTTGAAGGCCGAAGAAGTCGGGCTGGACGTCTTCGCCACCGGCGAGCACCATAATCCACCATTCATTCCCTCTTCCCCGACGACAACGCTCGGTTACATCGCTGCTAAGACCAAGAACCTGATCCTCTCGACCTCGACAACGCTGATCACGACGAATGACCCGGTGAAGATCGCCGAAGACTTCGCCGTCCTGCAGCACCTTGCCGAGGGCCGTGTCGACCTGATGATGGGCCGCGGCAACACCGGGCCGGTATACCCATGGTTCGGCAAGGACATCCGGCAGGGTATTCCGCTGGCAATCGAGAACTACCAGCTGCTGCACCGGCTGTGGCGCGAGGAAGTTGTCGACTGGAAGGGAAAGTTCCGCACACCGCTACAGTCGTTCACCTCGACGCCGCGTCCGCTGGATGGCATACCGCCGTTCGTTTGGCACGGCTCAATCCGCAGCCCGGAAGTTGCGGAGCAGGCGGCCTACTACGGCGACGGCTTCTTCCACAACAACATCTTCTGGCCGATCTCGCACACCCGGCAGATGGTGGAGCTCTACCGCAAGAGGTTCGAGCATTACGGCCACGGTACCGCCGACCAGGCCATCGTCGGCCTCGGCGGTCAGGTGTTCATGCGCAAGAACAGCCAGGACGCAAAGCGGGAGTTCCGGCCGTTCTTCGACAACGCACCGGTCTACGGCCACGGACCATCAATGGAAGACTTCACCAGGGAGACGCCGCTGACGGTCGGAAGCCCGCAGGAAGTCATCGAGCGCACGCTCGGCTTCCGTGACCACGTCGGGGATTACCAACGTCAACTATTCCTGATGGACCACGCCGGCCTGCCGTTGAAAACCGTCCTCGAACAGTTGGACATCCTGGGTGAGGAAGTAGTGCCCGTGCTGCGCAAGGAGTTCGCGGCGCTGCGTCCCGCACACGTTCCCGAGGCCCCGACCTTCGTATCACTCAAGGCGGCCCGAGATGCCGAGGCGGCCCGCAGCGCGGAGGCGGCTCGGAATGCCGAGGCGGCCCGCAGTGCGGAGGCGGGAGTCGAGCAGGGCGCGGCTCCACCGGCAGCCTTCCCGGCCGGAGGTTCGAAGTGAGCAACGTGAAACTTGCCGCCGAGAGCTGGGAGTCGCTGTTTCGAGCCCAGGTGACATTGATGCGCCGATTTGCCGCCGACGATATCTGGCAGCCGATCAGCATGCGCGAGTACGACGTGCTGTTCACCCTGAGTCACTGCCCGGAAGGCCTGAGACTCAATGACCTGAATGAGGAAATCCTGATCAGTCAGCCTTCGCTCAGCAGGATGGTCGAGCGTCTTGAGGCGAAAGGACTCGTGGTCAAAGAGCCCGCGGCCGATGACAGGCGAGGCACCCGGATCCGGCTGAGCGAAGCTGGAGCCCGGATGCAGAAGCAGATCGGCCGGCGGCACGTCGCCAGCATTGCCAAATACCTCGGCCCCGCGCTCAGTGACGACGAGATGAAGAGCCTGCAGCTGCTCTGCACCAAGCTGCGGCATGCCCAGGCAGAAATCCCGGACTAGCCGATCGACAGACCGACGTCCACCCGATCAGCAAAAGGAATACCAATGACAACCCGGAAAATTGCCGTTATCACCGCAGGGCTGAGCCAGCCGTCATCCACCCGGCTGCTCGCTGACCGGCTGACCCAGGCAACTGCGAAGAGCCTGGCTGAAAGCGAGGGCAACGTAGAGGTGACCGTGATCGAACTTCGCGATCTGGCGCACGAGATCACCGACAATATGCTGACCGGTTTTCCGGCCGGCAAGCTACGGGACGCCATCAAGGCAGTCACCGCGGCGGACGGTGTGATCGCGGTCAGCCCGATCTTCTCCGCCTCATACTCCGGCCTGTTCAAGTCGTTCTTCGACGTTCTGGATAACAAGGCCCTGATTGGCAAGCCGACGTTGATCGCGGCAACCGCCGGCACGGCTCGGCACTCACTTGCGCTCGAGCATGAGCTCCGCCCGCTGTTTGCCTACCTGCGAGCCGTTGTCGTACCGACAGCAGTATTCGCAGCATCGGAAGACTGGGGTGCTGGCGGAGAGGGCTCGGGTGACCTTTCCCGTCGAATCGCCCGCGCGGCAGGTGAATTCGCGACGCTGCTCGCTGGCCACATCGCGGGCCCCGATCTCAGCGACGAGTTTTCGAACCTGGTTCCCTTCGAGCAACAGCTCGCCGAGCTCCAGTAGGTCACCTGCGGCGGAGCTAATATCCTTGACACCTCCGGGCCTGGGAGCGCACGCTACAAGCGACCAGCGACGCGACCCGCGCCGCGGCTCAGCCGTCAAGGGAGACTGCCATGCCTGCCGTTAGCTCAGCCCCACCCGGATCGCCATGCTGGATCGACCTGGCCAGTTCGGACCTGGAGAAGGCCAAGGAATTCTACTCCCAGGTCTTTGGCTGGACGGCGGTCGACGCCGGAGAAGAGTACGGGCACTATCACAACTTCAGCAAGGGCGATGCCCTGGTGGCGGGCGTGATGCAGAACTCCCCCGATTCTGGCTATCCGGATGGCTGGACGGTCTACTTGGCCAGCGACGACGCGAATGCTACTGCCGAGGCGGCAACCGATGCGGGCGGACAGGTCGCGCTGGAGCCGATGCAGGTCATGGGTCTGGGCTCGATGGCGGTGCTGAGCGATGCAGGCGGGGCGATGATTGGCATTTGGCAGCCAGGCGAACATAAGGGATTCGAAGTTGTGGAGGAAGCGGGAGCCCCCACCTGGTTCGAGTTGCACACCCGGGATTTCGCCAAGACGGTGCCGTTCTACGAGCAAGCCCTGGGCTGGAAGACATCGGTGACCGGCGACACCGATGAGTTCCGCTACACCGTGCTTCAGGAAGGCGGCAAGCAGTACGCCGGGATTATGGACGCGTCGAAGTTCCTGCCGGAGGGCGTTCCCGCCCACTGGTCGGTATACATCGGTACGGACGACATCGATGCCACCCTGCGAAGGATCGAGGAATCAGGTGGCTCGATCGTGATGCCCGCCGAAAACACGCCCTATGGCCGTTTGGCCACGGCAGCCGATCCGACCGGAGCGGTGTTCAAGCTGAGGCAGTAGGCCGGAGCCCGGCTACCCCGGTTGCGACTACCGCCAGACGCCTGAGGAGCCCCTACGGTGACTGTCAATCAGGTGGGTATCCACGACGCCGACCGCCTCCATCAGCGCATACATCGTGGTCGGGCCGACGAACGCAAAGCCCTTCTTACGGAGAGCTTTGGACAGCGCGATTGATTCGGCGGATGTCGTTGGCACCTCGTCGATGGACCGTGGCGCCGGCGTGGCCGCGGGTTTGAATGACCAGACGAATTCCTCCAGGCCGCCCTCGCTGCGCAAGTCGATAGTGGCTTGGGCATTGGTGATGGTCGCTCGGATCTTGAGCCGGTTGCGCACGATACCGACGTCAGACATCAGCCGCTCGAAGTCCGTCTCGGTGTATCCGGCAACCCTATCGGGATCGAAATCGTGGAAGGCCGCGCGAAAGGCTGGCCGCTTGCGCAGGATCGTTGCCCAGGACAACCCCGCCTGGAACCCTTCGAGACTGATCCGCTCGTACATCGCCTGCTCGCCACTCACCGGCATCCCCCACTCGGTGTCGTAGTACTCGCGCATCATCGGATCGACCGCTGCCCAGGCTGGCCGCGCTAGTCCGTCGTCGCCGACCACTACGCCGCCCAGGCTCTTGACCGTTGAGGGCTCGGCGGACGTCGACGGGCCTGCACTGCCAGCGTGGTCTACCGAAGGCTCGGCGGACGTCGACGGGCTTACGGACGACGACAGGCGTACGGGTCTCGCCGGGCTGGTACCGACGCGGTGCTGATCGGGCATGCTCTCATTTCTGGCCGTCGACAGGTCGCTATTCAACGCTTTCGTGGCGAGTCTAAGCCATGCCGGTGACACGCATCGTGATGTTCAACCGGCCGCCCTGCAATCCGGTTTCCGGGGCGGCAGTATTGGGGTAGATCTTCGGCACCCCGTGAAAGGCGAACCGCGACGGGCCGCCGAAGACGAAGAGATCTCCGGAGGCAAGGTCAAGATCGGTGTAGGGCTTCGTCCGGGTCTCGGTATTGCCGAACCGGAACAAGCAGGTATCCCCGATGCTCAACGAGACCACCGGCGCAGCCGCCTTCTCGTCCTTGTCCTGGTGCATTCCCATCCTGGCTTGATCGTCGTAGAAGTTGATCAGCGCGGTATCCGGGTTATACCCCTCGCCGGCCGCAGGGTCCTGATGTGCCTCGGCAAGCGCCCGCCGGCCCAGGTCTGCCATCCATTCCGGGAAGTCAGCCACCCGGCGCCCGTCGACGTCATCCGCCGTGCGGCTGTACTTGTACGGCTGCCAGTGCCAGCCGAGGCAGACGGTCTGCACCGACATCGAATGCCCGCCGGGCAGCTTCGCCGATCGCATCGGCACCGGGCCGCGCGCCCAATCGCGGCATGCCGTCACTAGTTCGCGCTGCTCATCCAGGCTGAGCCAGCCCGGCACATGTACTGCACCGGGCGCAATCTCGCGGGGCTGGGCAGGGAACAGACTTGAGTTCATCACGCCGCCTCGAGGGTCAGCAGCGTGTGTTTGGCAACCGGTCCGCCCACATAGCCGCCTTCGCTGCCGTCCGAGCGCACCACGCGGTGGCACGGCACGACGACCGGCACCGGATTCTTCCCGCAGGCAGTTCCGACGGCGCGCACAGCTCCTGGATTTCCGGCGAGCGCTGCAACCACGGCATAGCTGGCGGTATGACCGTAGTCGATATCGTTCAAGTGGGCCAGCACCTCGCGCCGGAATCCGCTGGCCAGTTGCAGGTCGACGTCCAGGTCGAAGGACTTGCGGCGGCCGGAAAAGTACTCGTCAAACTGCCGGACGACGGTCTCAAGCCGCCTGGGTGCACGCAGGATTCGCGGACTGACCTTGTCAGCCAGCTTGGCCAGCACGGCAGCGTGGTCTTCACGGGCGTAGGCCACCCGAACCAGTCCGCGTTCGGTGGCGGCGAGCAGCAGCTCGCCGACCGGGGAATCTATAGTCGTGTAGGCCACATCGAGCAAACCCGCGGGGCCGGCCTCGCCACTCAGCCGGGCGTGCAGCCTGGCCAAGGTCGCGGCATCCGTTGTCGCTAACGGGGCCAGCAATTCGGCGTCGGATGGCGATGTCCTGTTCATGGAGACACTTCCCTTCGAAGTTTCCTGATCCCATCGGCTGCCGATCTTCGGGCAGCTTCGGTCGATTTGCCGAGCATCGAGCCGATCTCGGCATACGGTATTCCGCCCAGGTGGTGATAGGCGACCGCTTCACGCTGTTGCAACGGCAGCCGGCTCATTGCTTGCCACAGGTCCTCGTGATCGGACCAGTGCTCGTCGTGATGCACCGGGTCGGGCAGCTGGTCGACGGGCACCGGATGACGCTCCCTCGCCCTGTGCTGGTCGATGGCTTTTCGTTTAGCTATCGTGACCAGCCAGGCTTCGACGTTCGCGTCCCGGTCCAGTTCCGGATAGGCCTTCATGGCGGCGAGGAACGTTTCTGACCAGGCATCCTCGGCATCGTCGAGACCCACTATCGCCCGGCACACCCGAAGTATCGTCGGCCCATGCTCGGCGACGATCATTTCGAACGGTTTAAGTCCCATACTCTGTAGACGTCTCCTGGCGGTAAAACGTGAGGCCCGGCCAATATCAATTTCCGATTGCACTTGAGGGATTAACGTCTAGCACAAAAATAGGCCATCGATCCTCCGCCATCTGCGCCGGCGATGATTGAATGGCAGCACAGCGCGAGCGACGGAGGTCTTGATGACGGAGCAGCCCCTGACTTTCGACCAGGTCTGGAAAAACACCGTCTCACAGCACGGTGAGCGAATCTTCCTGCTGTTTCACCAAGTCGAATCGGCAAACGCAGACACGGACGCAGCCGTTGGCGGGGATCGGTTCTGGAGCTACGCCGAATTCGACCGAATCGTAGACCGGGTGGTCGCCAGCCTGACCGCACGAGGCGTTCAGCCCGGAACCTCGATCCACCTTGCGCTAAGGAACTCACCGGCGTTCGTCGCCGTCTGGCTCGCCGCGGCAAAACTCGGCGCCTGGATAGTGCCGGTGGACCCGGCATCCAGCGCGCGCGACATCGCGAGCCAGATCTCCAGGACTCGGCCCAAGGTCGGCATCTATGCGGCCGAGCGCGGTGAGGTGTACCGCGAGGGCGCGATCGAGCAGCTCGCCAATCTGATTGAACTCACCGAGACTGCCGCCGACGTCGAAGACGGCTCAGCGCTTACATCGGGCACCGATGCAGGTGGCGCAGGCGTTGAAGACTCGGCCGTCAGTACGCAAAGCTCCCGGTCAGTGCCGAGCGATCGGCTGGCTGTCATGTTCACCTCGGGCACGACATCAGCACCCAAAGGAGTAGTGCTGACCCAGGCCAATTACGCCTCGGTTTCATCCGCGATGTCGACGATCATCGACCTGCAACCCGAGGACCGCTGGCTGGTCACCCTGCCCCTGTTCCACGCAAATGCCCAGTACTACTGCTTCGCGCCGGCGATTGCGGTCGGCGCGAGTGTCGCACTGACCTCGACGTTCTCGGCCTCGCGCTGGTGCCAGCAGGCGCACGATCTGGCGGCGACCCACGCCAGCTTGTTCGCGGCGCCAATCCGGAT
Organism: Saxibacter everestensis; assembly: GCF_025787225.1. NCBI lineage: Bacteria > Bacillati > Actinomycetota > Actinomycetes > Micrococcales > Brevibacteriaceae > Saxibacter > Saxibacter everestensis. The sequence goes on along the minus strand of NZ_CP090958.1, from coordinate 3,969,405 downwards.
GATCCTCGCCCGCCGTCCGGCTGACGCTCCGCGGCTGCAGCTTAGGCACCTGTGGTTCGCGCAGAGTCTGGCCGAGTCGCATTTCCGGGAGTTCACCGACTACATCGGCTGCCGGCCCAGGCAGTTATATGGAATGACCGAGACGGTCGCGATTGTCACCGCCGATATGAGTGAGGCTCCGCGCCACGACGTGATTGGCACGCCAATTCCCGGCCGGGAGGTAGCGGTTGTCGATCCCTGGACCTTCGAGCCGGTGCCGCAGGGCGAACCTGGGCTGCTGGCATTGCATGGAGTGCCGGGCGGAGACATCTTCACCGGCTATCTGGATGACCCAGGGACGACCGAGAACGCATTTCGGACCGTGGACCGGAAACGCTGGTTCAAGACAGGCGACCTGGTTTCGGTGATGGATGACGGCAGCTTCCGATTCGTCGGCCGGATCGATGACGTGATCAAGGTCGCCGGCGAGAATGTGAGTCTTACCGAGGTCGAAGCTGCGCTGTCCGGAGCACCTGGCGTCCTCGAGGTCGCGGTGCTGGCGCAGCCGGATCCGATTCGGGATCAGGTGCCGATTGCCTACGTCGTGGCGCGCGATCCCGACCACGCACCGGACGCCGGTCAGCTGGCGGCCTGGGCCGATTCGAATCTTGCCCCGGCGGCGAGGCCCCGCGAATGGCATCTGATTTCCGAACTGCCCCGGACGAGCGTCGGCAAGGTCCGGAGGTTCAAACTGCGCGACGACAAACCGTGACTCATCCGGTGTCGATGCGGCGCCGGGGCTGGAGGCCACCATGAGAGATCGACGGTACCGTGACCGGCACGACGCCGGGCAGCAGCTCGCCGCCCGGTTGACTTCGGACTACGAACGACCCCGGGTGATCGTGCTCGCACTGCCCCGCGGCGGTCTGCCGGTCGCGGCCGAGGTCGCACAGGCAATGGACGCGCCACTGGATGTCGTAGTGGTGCGAAAGATCGGCGTGCCCTACCAGCCTGAGCTTGCGATGGGGGCTATGGCATCCATCGCGGGCGTCGAGGAGCTGGTGCTCAACCAGGACGTGATGGACGTGACCCGGCTAGCACCGGGACAGGACGCGTTCGATGAAATCGTTGCCCGCGAACGGATCGAGTTGGGGCGCCGCGAGTCGGTGTACCGCGCCGGCCGTGAACCGCTGGACCTGACCGACCGCACAGTGATCCTGGTGGACGATGGGATGGCGACCGGCTCGACCATGATGGCCGCCGCAGCCGCCATCCGGCGGCAGAAACCGGCGAGGCTGATCGCAGTGGTTCCGGTCGGGCTTGGCAAGGCCTGTGAACGGCTCGGCACATTGGCGAATGAGGTGGTCTGCCCCTGGTCGGCGAAGAATCTCGGTTCGGTCGGCCAGGCGTACATCAGCTTCGACCAGACGAGCGATGCCGAGGTGCAGGACATCCTCGCCGATGCCTGGAGCCGAGGTCGCTAGGAGGGTTCTTAGCGCCTGGGGCTTTCGGCACCGGGTCGGGGACGCCCGGGCGGCGTCGCGGGGCGGGTCTCCTGGAGCCATCGCGGGTCGAGTGGCCATCTCGTGCTGAGACGGGTCGCCCAGTCCGGGCGTCAGGCGAACTCGAGATCGTCTTCTTCGAGTTCTTCATCGGATGCACGCATCCCGAGAAGACCGCGGGTAAAGGCTTCCCGGTCGCTGCCGAGCTCGTCAGCGCTTCGTCGAAGATCGTCGTCGCCCGGTTCCCGGCCGTCTTCGACCGCGATCAACACCGCACGACGAATCAGCTCCTTTGCAAACGATGCCGGTGTCCCTTCGGTCGCTTCTGCTGCGGCCGACAGCGCAGACCGACTGAACTTGAGCGATTTCGCATACAAGTCGAAGAGATGCACTCGATCGTCGTAACCAGGCAGTGGGATTTCGACCGCGAGGTCGACTCGGCCGGGGCGCTGCGCAAGCGCCGGCTCCAGGATGTCCGCTCGGTTCGTCGTGAGCAGAAAGGCAACATCGGCGTCGTTCGCCAGGCCGTCGAGAGCATCGAGCACCTCGAAGAGCAAGGGAGCAGAGTCCTCACCCATCATCGACCGGTCCTGGGCGACTAGATCGCAGTCTTCAAGGACCACAATCGACGGCTGCAGGGCGCGGGCAGTTTCGGCGGCGTAACTGATTGCCGATAGCGCTGTGCCCGACAACATGATGATGGTGGCCTCGCTGCTCTGCGATGCGAGGTACCGAACAGTGTGGGTCTTTCCAGTCCCGGGCGGACCGTAGAGGAGTACGCCTCGTTTGAGATGCTGACCAGCGGCCTTGAGTTTTTCGGCGTGCCTGCCCACTCCCACCACGTGTCGCTCGATCCGGCGCAATAGGCCCTCCGGCAAAATTACGTCCCCGGCTGAGACCGCTGGTCGGCGGTGAAACGTCATCAAAGCGGTCGAATCATCGTAGTCCGAGCTACCGAGCGAGATCATTTGGCCCCTCAGCAGACTTCTTTCGTTGCCAAGGCGAGCTACGGCTCCCAGGAACAGATCGCCGATCTCATCGTCACAGCAGACCAGCTCGATTCGAGCGTTGGTCGAGCCGAACTCGGGATTCGGTCCCCGGAGCAACACGCCGATCCTGTGCTCCTTGAACGTCATCAACCACAGCCCGAAGCCCACGACCTTTCGACGTTCGTCCGGACCAATCGGCACTGACACGTAATCGACCGTGCCGACACCAAACTGTCCATATGTCGATGAGACCCGGATCATTTCAGAGAGGGAGGTGTGCATGCGTTCCTGGCCGCCCGCCACACCTAGGAGTTGAGCCCCACCGGTAGGGTCGGATTCGGCTAAGACGCTGAGCGCAACATCGATGTCTGCATGACGGTGCGCAGGGAAGTCCTTGACGACTACGGGAACCTTGCCGGCATCACAGTTCAGATAGTCGCTGAGCGCCTGATGAATGGCAGGGCCGCCCGCATCGTGGTTCTGTTGATCATTGGCGAATTCGATAAAGCGCGCGAATGTGGCCATGAATGCCTTGAGCTCAGTGTCCATCCGCCCAGCCTATCCAGCGCCGTCGGCGCCTCTTTTCCTGACTGTGCACTGGCGCCTAGCCGGGCCAGGGTCGCTCAGGCTCAGCCTTCGATCGCGTCCTTGTTGGGCGGGACGTTGTAGCTGTCGGCCAGTTCCTGCCCGGAGAGGCCGTGAATCTTGCCCATCACGGCATCGGTCAACGCCCGTCTGACTTGTGCCTGCGCCTGTGGCAGCTCAATGTCCTGGAGCCAAATCGGATTGCCGAACTTCACGGTCACCTTGGCCCTCCGCAACCATCGTTTGCCGACAGGCTGGAGGTTTTCAGTTCCAGCAAGCGCAACCGGAACAATCGGCGCACCGGTAGCCGTCGCAAGCCAGCCCACGCCTGTCCTGCCCTTGTAGAGGCGGCCATCTCGTGATCGGGTTCCTTCCGGGTAGATCGCGAAAGCGTGGCCGGCCTCAAGTGTCTGCTGGCCGCGCTTCAGCGAATCGCGCGCGGCCTGAATGGCGCCTCGGTCCACCGGGATGGCACCGACAGCAGTAAAGAAGGTCCGGGAAATCCAGCCCTTGAGGCCGCGCCCCGTGAAGTATTCGGACTTGGCCAGGAAGGCAACCCGGCGCGGCGCGAGAAGCGTCAGCACGACGCTGTCAATGAAGGACAGATGATTGCTGGCAATGATTACCGGACCGCGTCGCGGGACGTTACGCCGGCCAATCACGGTCGGGCGAAAGGCAACTCGAAACAGTGGCGCCAGAATGAGAACCCTCAAAAGTCCGAGCATTTCGTCCTTTCCCGGTACCGCGCCATTGCGCGGGAGACTTTGGAAACAATAAGCCGTCGCTCCGTTTGCCCGCAAGCCTCAGCTACCACAACGCGGACACGCCAGCGACGGTGGCGATGCCAGCAATCGCCGCCGCGATGGCCATGGCCAGGCTGCCGAAGGCATTGAGAAATGCCAGCCGGATCCGCTGCGCCTGGATCAGACGGACGGTTTCCACCATGGCAGCGCTGAACGTCGTATAGCCTCCGCAAAAGCCCACCGCGACGAACAGGTGCCATGATTGTGCGCCGCCAAACGCCGTTGCCCCAGTTATCAACCCGATGAGGTACGAACCGCTGACGTTGATGATGACTGTCGCGGCGGGGAAATCCGAATCCCACCTGGCCTTGATCAGGCTGTCCACGATAAACCGAACCATGGCTCCGACGCCGCCGCACAGGGCTACGAGCAGGAACGTCATGGCAGCTCCCTTGGGTCCCGGGCACGCCTCGCCGCGGGGCGTCCGTCGTTCTGGATCCGCTGTCCGACGTCCGAGTCGGGATCAATCGGCAGCCGCGATTGTCGCCACTGGTGTCCTTTTGCGGCAAGCATGACACCGACCAGGCAGAGCAGAAAGCCGGCCAGGATGCTACCGATTGCGTAGCCCGCGCCAGCCAGGTAGCGTCCGTCGGCGATCAGGCGCTCGGTTTCGATCGCCAGACTGCTGAAGGTGGTGAACCCGCCCAGTACCCCGGTGCCGATACCGAGCCGGACGAAGCGGCCGCGCACCGACTCGCTTCCGCGTCGCACCAGGGCCTCCAGTAATACGCCGAGCGCCAGGGCACCGAGAAGGTTCGCCGACATTGTCGCCGTCGGCCAGCCATGCTCCGAGGTTGGGAGCAACAGGGACAGCCCGTACCGCAATCCGGTGCCGATGGTTCCGCCCGCCACAACAATAAGGATCAGGGCGATTCGAAGGCGGGCCTTGCGGGTTGTTTTCACAAAGTCCCTTCTGTTCGGAGGGCCGAACGACGACGAACTCAAACACACCGACGCGGCCCGGGCGAACGGTCCGATCAGCCGATCTGTCGAGGGCACCGGGCCTCGGGGCTGGCGGTTTGCCGGCCCACCTGGTCTTGGCACCAGCGTCGGGTTGTCGACCACCACCGGCCTCTCGACCGGTGAGTTTCTCGACCAGCTGAGCAGAAACCATCAGCCGGAGGACGGTTTAGGCGCAGGCGCCTCGGCGAGATCCATCGCCGTGCTGTTCGAGTATACCGGCGGCGCTTTTCGAAGGCCGGGCCCGGCGAATGAACCTGCTTGAACAGTGTCGGGGCTGCCCGAGCTGGCGTTGGTCAGGTCGGTTTGGAGTGACTGTCGGTGCCACGTTGTACGGTTATTAATAGAACGACTGGCAGTCTTATTGCTGAATGTATTGGCATGATATATCCAGGGACGGGAAGCGTGACGATGGACGAGGCAGATGCGGGGAACGCAGCTGATGTTCTGGCTGCTGCCCGGACGCTGAGTGGCGTACTGGGCCGTTCGACTGCTGCTGTGGTCGGCGGCTGGGATCGGAACTCCCGGCGCACCGTGCTGACCACGTTGGACGATCTGGCCGGCCAGATCGAACTCCACCGTTCCCGGGTGATCGCCGCCGAAGAGAAAACCAGGGACTGGGCCGCCGACGGAGAGCCGAACATCGCGTCCTGGCTGGGCCGGCACAGTCGGACCGGCTACGGCAAAGCGAAGGCCGACCTGGCCCTGGCCCGCACCCTGGACGAACTACCCGCGGTCGGTGAAGCACTGGACACCGGGCAGCTCAGTTCCGAGCATGCGCGGGTGATTTCCCGGCAGTTCGAGCACGCCTCTGAGGTCCAACGCGAGACCCTGACCAGCGCGCAGGGCCAGGCAGAGCTCCTACAGTCAGCCAAGCACGCCGACGCGGGAGCATTCGGCAAGGCCCTGCGACAACGAATGGCCGGGATCGACCGCGAGAAACTACAGCGCGATCACGATGCGGTCCGGCAACGCCGCTACGCCAGACTCTCTCGCCGCAACGGCGGGGTATTCCTGGAAGCACTGGTCGACCCGTTGGCCGGGCAATACCTGGAGACAGCGCTCAACGCCGCGTCCCCACGCCCCGCGGCGGGGGACGAACGGACCCGGGACCAACTCTGCGCCGACGCGTTGACCACCCTTGCGAAAACCCTCCTCGACCACGGCGACTTCAAACCCGGCGGGCACATCCGCCCACACGTAATGATCACCCTCAGCCGGGAACAATGGGCCACCTGGAAAACCGCACCCAACACCGACAGCGCGGACCCTCCAGCAGCGCCGATGGCCGATGCCGACCGCGCCGCCGCGGGTGGTTCGGGGCCGGTGATGGGCAATACGGTGCCGATCCCGCCTACCGAGCTCGACCTCATACTCTGTGACTCGATCCTGATGCGCGCCGTCCTCGACGCCGACGACCAGCCGATCAACCTCGGCCGAGACGTCCGAACGTTCTCCCACGCCCTACGGAAAGCCCTGCAGCTACGGGACGGACACTGCGCCTGGCCGGCCTGCGGAATGCCTGCACACTTCACCGACGGACACCACATCGATGAATGGAAAGCCGACCAGGGCCTGACCAGCATCGACAACGGAATCCTGTTCTGCTCGTTCCACCACCACCGAGTCCACGCCACCGGCACCATCATCACCTCCATCCCCGGCGGATACCGCTTCACCACCCGCGATGGCACCCCGATCGGCGACCACAACTTCCAACAACGACACAGCCGTAACAACAGCGGCAGCGGCAGCGGCAGCGGTCGGAACGACAGCGCCAGCGGCAATGGTCGGAACGACAGCGCCAGCGGCACAAACCGGCAACGACGACACCGCGGCGGTCCCGCCGATCGAGGCAGCCCAAACGAGCCCACACGCTGGACCACGCACGAACGTCCCCGAAGGCCGGCGCCTGAGCACGTGACACACCCACACCCGGGAACAACTCGCGAACGGATGAGCTCCAGACACCAGCACCACACCGACCCAGGCACCGATCCGCCCATCGAACTGCCGCTGGAATGAGCCGCCGGCGGCGAGGAACTACTCCGGGCGGCCGGTTCTATGGGGAAGTCGGTTCTATAGAGCAACCGGTCCTCGGAGGCTGCTGATACTCGGAGTCAGCGGGTCTCGGAGTCAGCTGGTACTCGGAGACTGCTGGTACTCGGAGGGGCCTGGCCGGAACAATTCAAGGCCGGCTACCGGAAGCAGCCCCGCGTTCGGCAAAATTGCATGCATGCGCCTCATTCTCGTTCGACACGGACAAACTCCCTCAAATGTCGACGGCCTACTTGACACTGCAGTGCCGGGGCCAAGTCTTACTCCGCTTGGCTTCGAACAGGCGGCCAAGTTGCCGGTGGCGCTTCGCGACGAGCCGATTGAATCCATCTACGCCTCGACCCAGCACCGCGCCCAGCAGACCGCGGCGCCATTGGCGGAGACCTTGGGCTTGACCGTCGAGGTGCGCGACGGTTTGCGCGAAGTCGATGCCGGAGATCTGGCGATGAAGGGCGACTTCGATTCGGTAGCCCAATACATGTCGGCCATCTTCGCCTGGTCAGCGGGCGATTATTCCGCCCGACTTCCAGGAGGCGAAAGCGGCGAGTCGACGATGCGTCGCTATGACGAGGCCATCGCCGAGGTGGCGGCATCCGGCCATGCCTGCGCGACGGTCGTCAGCCATGGCGCCGTGATCAGGATGTGGGTTGCCGCCCGGGCAGCCAATGTCGACGCGACATTCGTCGAGGTCAACGCGATCCGAAATACCGGCATCGTCATTCTCGAGGGCACTCCCGAGGAAGGCTGGATGCTCGAAAGCTGGATGGGCACTCCCTCTGGCGGTCTCGCGATCGACGACGTAACCGCAGAAGACCCGACCGGCGACGCCTACTCGACCGACGACGTCTCCTAGCCGATTCGGCGGCTAGGACAAGGGAATCCAGCGTCAAGGAGACGGGATCTCAGCTAGCCGAGGCGGCCCGATTGAGTAAGACACGCTGTCAGGCCCTAGCCGGGGTCGGCTCAATCGAACAAGGTACGCAGCCACGCCTCAGCCCGGGCCGGCTCAATCGAATAAGGGAAGCAGCCAGGCCTTAGCCGCGGTCGGCTCAATCGAGTAAGGAAGCAGCCACGCCTCAGCCCGGGTCGGCCCGATTGAGTAAGGGACGCAGCCGAGCCCTAGCCGGGGTTGGCTCAACTCCTAAACATCCGGCAGTAGTTCTTCGACCAACTTCTCGATCCGCGAGCGGATGTCATCCCGGATCGGTCGAACGGCTTCGACACCTTTACCGGCAGGATCGTCCAGTTTCCAGTCTTCGTAGCGCTTTCCCGGAAAGATCGGGCAGGCGTCTCCACAACCCATTGTGATGACGACGTCCGACTGCTGAACCGCCTCGGTTGTCAGCACCTTTGGTTGCTGACTCGCGATATCGATTCCAACCTCGGACATCGCCGCGACGGCCGCGGGGTTTACCGATTCTGCTGGCAGGGACCCGGCCGATCTGACCTCGATCCGGCCCTTACCGAGGTGGGAAAGAAAGCCAGCGGCCATCTGGGAGCGGCCCGCGTTGTGCACGCAGACGAACAAAACACTTGGACGTTCTGACATTGCATTCTCCTTGCTAGTTACAACCCAACTCCGCCGAGCGAAAATCCGGGCTATCCACCGTACGAAAAGCGCGGGCCCATGTCCGCGAGCAAAAACTGCGGGCTACCCGCCGAGCGAAGTTCCGGGCATCCTCCGCCGAGCAAAAAATTCCGGGCCATCCCTCGCCCAGACAAACAGCTGCCGGCTAGCTCTCGACCAGGCTAGCCGCTCGACGAGACAGCGCCGTCCCTGTCGGCAGCCGTCGGATCCCTGTTGGGAGCCGTTGGATCACCGGGAAAGAAGCGTCGGCCAGCCCATAGTGCGACGTACACAAGGGCAACGAGGACCGGCACCTCGATCAGCGGTCCGACCACGCCGGCGAGCGCCTGTCCAGAGCTCACGCCGAAAGTTGCGATTGCCACCGCGATAGCGAGCTCGAAGTTGTTACCGGCTGCCGTAAAGGCCAATGTGGTCGATTTCGCATAGCCCAGCTTGAGTCGGATCCCGAGCGCCATGCCGGCTCCGAAAGTGAGCAGGAAGTACACCAGGAGCGGCAGCGCGATCCGCAGTACATCCACCGGGGCGGAAACAATCGCATCGCCCTGCAGCGCGAACAGCACGGCGATAGTAAACAGCAGCCCGTATAGCGCCCACGGCCCGATCTTCGGCAGAAAGCGCGACTCGTACCACTCCCGGCCCTTTGCGCGCTCGCCAATTACCCGGGTCAAAAACCCAGCAACCAGAGGAAACCCGAGGAAAATCAGCACGCTCAGCACAATCGCCCAGACCGAGAATCCCGCATCCGTCGTCGGCAAGCCGAGCCAGCCAGGCAGAACCTGCAGGTAGAACCAGCCGAGGGCACCGAAGGCGATCACCTGGAACACCGAGTTGATCGCGACCAACACGGCCGCTGCCTCGCGATCGCCGCAGGCGAGATCATTCCAGATCAGGACCATCGCAATACAGCGAGCCAGGCCGACGATGATCAGACCAGTGCGGTACTCGGGCAGATCCGGCACCATCAGCCAGGCCAGGCCAAACATCAGCGCAGGGCCGACAACCCAGTTCAGCACGAGCGAGCTGACCAGCAACTTGCGATCCCGAGTGACCCGATCGGTCTCGTCATAGCGAACCTTCGCCAGCACGGGATACATCATCACAAGCAGACCGAGCGCGATCGGCAGGGAAATCGACCCGATTTTCACCGAATCCAGCCCTTGACTGAGGCCCGGCACGACCCGCCCGAGGACCAATCCGATTGCCATTGCGGCGAGGATCCAGACCGGTAGGAGCCGATCAAGCACCGACAGCTTTCCGGCAACCGGCACGACGGCCCTGTTACGAACCTCAGTACTGCTGCTCACTTAGCCTCCACTGATTACACCGATCACCCTTGCACTGTCCGCGATTGCGCTGCCCCCGCGATTGCACCGTCCGACATAATATCGATATGGTTCAATATCTGAGTGTGTAGCCTTACATTGACGAGTGTCAATCTAAGCGCTGAGAACTAGAGCCGGAGAGACGAGCTGGTGATGCGGTCATGACCAACGCCGATGCTATCTACGATGCATCCACAGACAACAAGCCCGCCTCCTGTTCGGCGCCGACCTGCGCCCCGATCACCCGCGAGCCACTATCGGAGCAATCAGCACAGCAGTTGGCGAAAACACTGAAGGCTCTCGCCGATCCGACCAGATTGCGTTTGCTGTCGATAATCGGCGCTCACCAGGGTGGTGAGGTCTGTGCCTGCGATCTCACCGGTCCGGTCGGACTCTCGCAGCCCACGGTGTCGCACCATCTGAAAATTCTGGTGGATGCCGGCCTGATCAGCCGGGACAAGCGTGGTGTCTGGGCCTACTACGCCGTCATTCCTGACTCCCTCGAAGCGATAGCCGCAGTCTTGACGGCACGCCGCCTCGAGCCGGCATAACGGGGCACCCATACCCAGTGGCTACTTCCCCGGCGGCCAGAAACCGTCCCCGCGGCGGCCTTACCGCGCTCTGCGTCGGCCAGCTGAGCAGCTGGGGTCTGCTGTACTACTCACTGCCCGTCGCGGTCCACCCGATCACCGAAGACACCGGTTGGTCGGCCACCTGGGTGACCGGCGCATTCTCGCTCGGGCTGATCATCTCGGCCGTCGCCGGTATCTACGTCGGCCGACTGCTCGACCATCGCGGACCCAGGATAACGATGACCGTCGGAACGCTGCTCGGCGCAGCGGGCTTGGTCCTGGTGGGACTCGCACCGAATCTGCCGATGTTCTTCGTCGCCTGGATCGTCGCCGGATTCGCGCAGTCAGCGGCGCTCTATCCGCCGGCGTTCGCCATCATCACCCGCTGGTACGGTCCGGCGCGCGTGCGTCCGCTGACCATAATGACTCTGGTCGGCGGCCTCGCCTCAACCGTCTACGCGCCGATCACCGCGTTTCTGCTGGACGCGTTCGACTGGCGTACAACGTACTTCATCCTGGCGACTGCGCTGGCGGTGATCAACACTCCGCTGCACTACTTCTTCCTGAATTCACGCTGGGAAGCGACCGGCGAAACACACAAGGCGCGCAGGACCCCCACCACCGAAATTCGCACCATCACTCGGAGCAGCCGGTTCATCGTGCTGCAGATAGTGATGGCAACAACTGTGCTCGCCTTGTTCTCCGTGACAATCAACATCATTCCGCTATTGATCGAGCGCGGCATCGACTACCGGATGGCGGCGCTGGCGCTTGGGCTCATCGGTGCCGGGCAGGTGGCCGGTCGCGTGGTGTTCTCGGTGATCCCGCATGGCGACTCGCCGAAAACCAGGACGTACGTGATTGTGATCGGCGCCGCAGCCGGGCTGTGGGCGATCGCCCTGATTCCCGGACCTGGGTGGCTGCTGATCGCAGCCGCCGTACTCACCGGCAGCATCCGCGGCTGTCACACACTGCTGCAGGCGACCGCGGTTGCAGATCGGTGGGGCACGAACAGCTTTGGCACCATCAACGGGATTTTCATGGCTCCGATCACGGCCGTCGGCGCGCTCGCTCCCGTCGCCGGACCGCTGCTGGCCAGCCAGTTGGGAAACTACGGGCTGATGGCGGTCTGCATGGCAGCGCTGACCTCGCTCGTGGCGGTGCTCGCGGTGAAGTCCTGAGCAGACGGCCGACGCAGCGGCGGCTAGACCAGGATCGGTATACCCACGACCAGAACGCCGATGGCGGCAACTACCAGCGCAACGAGGGCGTGGCCTTCCCGATGGTTCTTCTTCGTAAGAGCGATCACGGCAAGAACAATGGCAGCAATCAGCGGGAACCAGGCGACAAAGGAGACGAACGGGACGAAGCTCAGTATCAGACCGAGAACGGCCGGCGTCACGGCAAGCTCGCCGATCTTGTTTCGATGGCGCGCCGCCGGATGGTCGGGCTCCGGCACCCATGGGCCAGCCATCAGCCGGCCATCACGATCTGCTTCGCAACGGTCACCCCTTAAGTATCCCTGAGCGCCAAGCCAAACGCAGCCATGCATTCCATCGATTAGTGTGCAGACTGATGAACACCTCGGGATCTGCTTCTCCTAGTGGGCTCAGTCTTGTCGTGAACAAGCTGGCCTGCCCGATCTGCCAGCAGCACTTGACCCACGATCCGTCGACGCTCAGTTGCCCAGCCGGGCACGCCTTCGATATCGCCCGGCAAGGATACGTCTCGTTGCTGCGCGGCGGAAAACGGGCCACGACCGGCGATGACGCGGCAATGGTTGCCGCTCGGGACGCATTCCTCAATCGTGGCCATTACGAACCAGTTGCGAGCGCGATCAGCGCTTCACTGCCGGACAACGACGGTTTGTGCGTCGATCTCGCCGGCGGCACCGGCTACTATCTGCAGCGGGTGCTCGAAGACCGTCCGGGCATGGTCGGCGCAAGTGTGGATCTGTCAAAGTTCGCTGTGCGCAGGGCCGCCGGGCGGCATCCGCGAATCGCGGCGATCTCCGCCGATGTCTGGCAGCCGCTGCCTTTTCGTTCCGGCACGGCAGAGTATGTGCTCAGCATTTTCGGCCCGCGCAATCCCGGCGAGATCAAACGCATCCTCAACTCTGGCGGCACGCTGCTTGTGGTCACCCCCACCGAACGACACCTCCGGGAGCTGGTCGACTCGCTCGGCCTGATCGGCGTCGACCCGAGTAAGGAATCGCGGCTGGCCGAGCAACTTTCCGATTTCACCCGGATCAGCCGCCGCACAGTCGAATACACAGTCGCCATGGACCATGACGACGTTCGAAACGACGTGCTGATGGGTCCCAGCATCCATCACATCGACCAGGCTGACTTTGAGCATCAGGTCGCCGCACTCCCCGAACAGTGTGACGTCACCGTATCGGTGCAGGTCGCCCTGTATCGGCCCTGATCGACGCTAGGTAACGGCCCTGACCGACGCTAGGTAACGGCCCTGACCGGCGCCCGGTAACGGCCCCACCGACGCCGAGTAACAGCCCTCACCGGCGACCGAGGTCATGATTTGCGTAAAGTCAGGTTCCGGACGCGGACGAGTGACCCGCGCCAAGCCAAGCCTGACCCAAACCAAAGGAGCCCCGATGGCGATCCGCCACATCGTAACCTGGAAACTTGCTGCCACAGATGGGGCGGCGAAGCGCGAGCACGCCACCGAGATTGCCGCGCGACTTGAGCCGCTGGTGGACGTTATCCCGGGCACCCGATCCCTGCAGGTCTCGGAAAACTCCGCCTACCACGACGTCAACTGGGACGTCGTTCTGATTGGTGAGTACGACGACCTGGCAGCGCTCGATGCCTACCAGGGGCACCCGGAACACCAGGCGGCCGCGGCCTTCGTCAGGTCAGTGGTCTCCGATCGGGCCTCGATCGACTTCGAGATCTAACCAGCGGCGCTATCGATGCTGTCGCCTCCCCGGCGGCTTAGGGCTGGGCCGGACGGGCGACGCACGGCTGGGCCGACGCAGGACTCTACGCACGGCTGTCGCCTCCCCGGCGGCTTAGGGCTGGGCCGCCAGTTCGGCGAGCACCGCATCGGTGAATTCGGGCCAGGTCTCGGCTGCCCAGGGGCCGAAGTCACGATCGGTCAGCGCAACGCAGGCCGCTCCGGCATCCGGGTCGACCCACAGGAACGTGCCCGATTGCCCGAAGTGCCCGAAAGTCCCTGGCGAGCTGGACCGACCCGTCCAGTGCGGGTCCTTGTCGTCCCGGATCTCGAAACCCAGGCCCCAGTCATTTGGCCGCTGCCGACCGAACCCCGGCAGGAGTCCTTCGAGGCCGGGATAGACAACCGTGGTTGCCGCCGCAAGCGTGCCGGGGTCGATCAGCGTCGGCTGCTGGAGTTCGGCGGCGAAACGCGCAAGGTCGCCGACCGTCGAGGTCGCTCCGGCTGCCGGTGTGCCGTCGAGGGAGGTCGAGCCCATCCCGAGCGGCATGAGCAGACCGTCATGCAGATATTCCGCAAATGGAATCCCTGAACGGTCGACGATCGTCTCGGCCAACAGCTCGAAGCCGATATTGGAGTAGATCCGGCGGGTACCCGGCTCCGCACGTACCTTGGGCTCCGAGAAGTCGAATCCCGAAGCATGCGCCAGTAGGTGCCGCACTGTCGAGCCATCCGGCCCGGCCGCGTCGTCAAGCTCGAAAACTCCTTCCTCGATCGCGATCAGCGCGGCATACGCGGTGAGCAGTTTCGTCACCGAAGCCAGTGCGAAACGGTGCCCGCTATCCCCGTGGGAGCCGACGATCCGGCCGTCCCTGGCAACAACCGCTGTTGCTGCGTTGTCCACCGGCCACTGATCGATCAATTCCACACTTTGCATGCCCCCGATCCTAGGTCACCGGCGAACTCGCATCCGCACTCGGCAACAGAAGCGATGCCGGCAGCCAGCTCGTCGGACCGGCGCAGCGTCCGACTCGCCCGATGCCGTGAGCGTAGTGTCAGTTATGGGTGGAACAATGTGATTCTCGCCTGAAGAACCAGGTTGTAAGCATCACTCAACAGGAGCGAGTAATGTCCAGCGATGAGTCAATCGAAGTCACCGAGGTAGCACTGCCCGGCATCGGCCTGCGCCACGATTTCGTCACCAGCAAGGGACGACGTGTCGGCGTGGTCTCACACCGCAGCGGCAAGCGTGAGCTCGTGATCTACGATCAGGAAGATCCGGATGCCTGCGTGGACAGCGTCACTCTGACCGGGGACGAGGCGGACACCCTCGCCGAATACCTCGGCACGCACCGCGTGATGGAGCGCCTCGCGACACTTTCCGATCAGGTATCGAACCTGCACACCCGGAAGTTCCCGGTGTCGTCTGGCTCGCGATACGACGGCAAAACGCTTGGGGACACCCATGTCCGCACCAGGACCGGTGCCTCCATTGTTGCGATACTCCGGGACGGCGAAGCCATTGCCTCGCCAACCCCCGATTTCGGTCTGACCGGAAACGACACCCTAATCCTCGTCGGCACGGATGAGGCCCTATCGGCCGTCGGCGAAATCCTGGCAGAGTAGCAGCGACAAAGCCATGGAATCCGGAATCCTCCTCCTTGAGCTCGGCGCCGTCATCCTCAGCCTGAGCATTCTCGGACGATTCGCTGCCCGGGTTCAACTTTCGCCGATACCGCTGTACCTCCTGGCCGGCCTACTCTTCGGCCATGGTGGCCTGCTGCCGCTGGCTACCAGCGAGGAGTTCATCTCCGTTGGCGCCGAGATCGGCGTCATCCTGCTGCTGCTATTGCTGGGCCTGGAGTACTCGGCCGACGAGCTGATGGTCAACCTGCGTACCCACGCGTCCTCTGGCGTCGTCGACCTCGTGGTCAACTCGGCACCCGGAATCGCTGTCGGCATCATGCTGGGCTGGGAGTTGCCCGCGATTGTAGCGATGGGCGGCGTCACCTATGCCACATCATCCGGCATAGCGGCCAAACTGCTCACGGACTTGGGCCGGTTGGGTAACCGGGAGACACCCGTCGTGCTGTCGCTCCTGGTTCTGGAAGATCTCACCATGGCGCTGTATCTGCCGATCCTGACCGCGCTGCTGGCCGGCGTCGGCCTCTTCGGCGGCTCAGTCACGGTGCTGATTGCGGTGGCCACGATATCCATCGCGCTCATCGTTGCGCTGAAGTACGGCCGGCTGATCAACAAGCTGCTCTTTTCCTCGGATAGCGAGCTCCTGCTGCTTGGCGTCTTCGGACTGGCCCTGCTGGTCGCGGGGATCGCACAGCAACTCCAGGTGTCGTCGGCGGTCGGCGCGTTTCTGGTCGGCATCGCGCTTTCCGGCAAGGTGGCCGAGAGCGCCAGGGTAGTACTGTCACCGTTGCGCGACCTTTTCGCCGCCGTCTTCTTCGTTTTCTTCGGGCTGCACACCGATCCGACTCAGATCCCGCCGGTGCTCGGCATTGCAGTCGTCCTGGCTCTCGTGACGACAATCACGAAGGTGTGGGTAGGCGGCTGGGCAGCCAGTCGCGCTGGGATCGCCCGTCCCGGCCAGCTACGTGCCGGAACCATGATGGTGCCCCGAGGGGAATTCAATATCGTGATCGCCGGGCTTGCCGCGAGCGCCGGATTTGCTGGCATCGGCCCGCTGGCCGCGGCCTACGTAATGCTGATGGCCGTTTTCGGGCCGATGCTGACCAGGTTTGTCGGTCCGATTAGCGGCGGTGTACTCAAGGTGCTGACCCGGACAAAATCGCCACCGCCGACCGGCTGAGCTCGCGCGCCCCGAGTGGGCGCCCCGCGCCTCAAGCGGGTCGGCCCCAACGCCCGCCGTCGGCTGACCTCGCGCCGGTAATCATGAACAACAACCCGCCTCCGACGGAGCAAGGGAAGCAGATGGATGGGATGGAGCAGATGGATCAGATGGCGCCCACACACGACGAGATGATGTTCCGTATCCAGCAAGCAATCGAACTTGGTCAATCGAGAGACCGAGCCGAAGCGCGGGAACGCTGTGAAGAGCTGTGGGCCGAAATCGGGTCGACCGGCGATCCGCTGCACCGCTGCGTACTTGCCCACCACGCGGCGGACCTGCAGGACGACATCGCTAGGGAGCTGGATTGGGATCAGCGCGCCCTGCAGGCGGCCGGCGACCTCACCGACGACCGTGCGCAGCAGTTCGACGAGGCGCTGCAGGTCCGGGGATTCCTGCCGTCGCTGCACTTGAACCTCGCCGATGTCTATAACAGACTCCGCCAGGACGAAGCAGCCCGCGAACACCTGCAGCTCGCCGAAGAGTCGCTAAGCCACTTACCGGACGACGGCTATGGCCGGATGATTCAGGGCGGCGTAGACAAGCTAGCGCTCAAGCTCGGTCCCTGCTAGCCGGAAGCAGCATCGACCTGCCGACCTCAGCACTATCGCTACAGAACTACGCCGGTCTCGCGGCGCAAGCGGAACATCGCGTGGCCGGCGATGCCGAGCATCCAGACCTTCATCGTCTCGATGGCAATACGTTCCATCAGTCCAAACGGCAGCCCCCATTCATTGGGCGCGTAGAGCAGCATGGTGCCGACCAGGCCAAGCAGCGCACACAACCCGGTGAGCAGCGCCATGGTTCGATGGGTCCGCCGAACCCGGATGGCTACCAACGCGAGTGCAATGTGCTGACAGATGAATGACGGGCCCGCCGCAAGCAGGTGCAGCCGGATGTCGACATCGCCCGGCGCCAGCCCGGTCGCGATCATGCTGATACCGCAGACGATGAACAGCGCAAGGATGCAACGGTCGATCGCCGAGGAACGCGGCGGCGACCAGAGTCGCCGGAGCCAGACCGCACCAGCGATCGTTGTCACGCCCAGCCAGATGAAGCCTGCGTTCATAACCGGGTGCAGCGGCGAGCAATAGTAATGGACATCGCCTGCGTTGGTGACCGAGGCGCAGCTGGTATAGCCAAGCGCGCTGATCGTGTGGTGCAGGACGTCGTACGGTCGCGGCCAGGCCAGGGCGGCGATGATCTGGGCCGCGAAGTAGAGAACTGAAAGCCCCCATGCCAAGGCGCCCAGTCGCAGGCTGGGATCGCGGAGTCGCCGGCGCTGCTGAGTGCTGACGCTAGTCATTGGGGGTGCCGAGCACGACAGTTCCGTCGTCTTCAACCCGCCAGGCCGGATTGTGCGCAACCTCCCACACGGCACCGTTCGGATCGGCGAAATGGCCGTGGTAACCACCGAAATCGGCAGGCTGCGCGGTCTTCAGGATCGTTGCCCCCGCGGTTGCCGCGTCGGCCATCACCTTGTCGACGGCGGCCGGGCTGTCGACGTTATGCGAGAGGGTGAATCCACTCGGATTAGGCGCGCTGGCCGTAGCGGCGGAACCCGAGACATTAAGGTCCGCGGCAAACTTCCGCGCATCGAACAGGCCGAGCATCAGGCCGTGGCCGACCTGGAAGAAGATGATCTCACCCGGAACGTCGAGGGTGGGCAACCAGCCGAGGCCGGTCACATAGAACTCCCGGGCCTCGTCGAGATCGCTGGTGGCGACGGTGACGAAATGCGCTTTCTGCTCCATACCGACCACTCTGTCAGAGTCGTCGGAAGCACGGAAGCCGCTACGCGCCGACCAGGCGGCGGGCTTCCGCGCTTGCCCGCCCGATCGGATCGGCGAAGATCGACATGCCGTGCGCCACCAGCGCGCCCTCATGAAGCAACATCAGCAGTTCGCCAACTGCCTCCGGTTCCGCGACGCCGCAATCGCGCGCCGAGCTGATGAAAAGCTCGAGCATCCAGCGTTTCTGGTCTGCCATGATCCGGAACGCGGGGTGCTGCGGATCGGTGATTTCCGCGTGGGCATTGACCATGCTGCAGCCCCGAGGACTTTTCGCGTCCATCCAGTCCCGAGCCACGTTAAAGATCTCGGCCAGGCGCTCGACCGGATCATCGACGACTCGGGCCAGCCGGTCGCCGAGGAACGCGCGCCAGGCTTCGTCCCGGGTCAGCAGATACTCGGTCACCAACTGATCCTTCGAACCAAAGCGGTCGTACAACGTCTTTTTGGTCACTCCTGACTCGGCCGCGATCAGGTCCACCCCGACGGCATGGATTCCCTTGTCGTAGAAGAGCCGGGATGCAGCGTCGAGGATTCGCCGGGCAGCCGGGGTGATCGCGACTCGTTTCGGCGCAGCTACATCTGTCATTTGCTCAGTGTAAACCGATCTGTATACTCAGAGCAAAGCAAGTAAACCGATCTGTTTAGTTCTGGAGTTCCCATGAATCTGCTGCTGGCCGCCGCATTCGTCATCTGCTGGAGTTCCGGCTTCATCGGCGCCAAGCTCGGTGCCGGTTCGGCTGATGCCAGCACGATCCTGATGTGGCGCTTCCTGCCACTGACTCTCCTGCTGGCCGTTGTCGTCTTCGCGGTCCAGCGGAACGCCTTTCGAGCCCTCGGGTCCGCCGAACTGGGTCGGCAGGCGGCGATAGGGATCCTCTCGCAGAGCGGTTACCTGCTCACGGTGTACTACGCGATCCAGCTGGGCGTCTCCAGCGGAACCACCGCGCTGATCGACGGCACGCAACCGCTCGTCGCGGGAGCCCTCGCCGGGCCACTGCTCAAGCAACATATTTCTGCCAGGCAGTGGCTCGGCTTCTGCCTCGGCCTGGCCGGTGTCATCGTCGTCACCACGGCCGACGCCTCGGCATCGGCCGGAGTTGCCTGGTGGGCATATGCCGTTCCGTTCGTGGGAATGTTCTGCCTGATAGCCGCGACGTTCATCGAGCGCGGTTTCGAAACCTCCCTGGCCCCGCTGCCCACGCTGCTCATTCACTGCACCACGAGCGCGGCGATATTCTCCGTTCTGGCCATCTCGACCGGTAACGCCGTACCGCCGGCAGAACCTTCATTCTGGCTGGCCATCGGCTGGCTGGTTATCCTCTCAACCTTCGGCGGCTATGGCCTCTACTGGATAATCCTCAACCGCTCCGGCGTCACGAAAGTCAATACGCTGATGTTCCTGATGGCCCCGGTGACGACGATCTGGGGTGCCCTTGCCTTCGGCGAGCCGCTGGGAGTACAAACTATTGCCGGCCTGACACTGGGGCTGCTTGCCGTGATTATCGTGTACCGCTACGACAGGACGCAGGTCAGAACCGAAGGTCAGAACCGGCGGCAACGGACTCGATCCGCAACGCCTTGACCAGGTCCCGATAAAGCTCGTCCCTCGTCAAGAGCTCGTCATGCGTGCCGCGATCCCTGATCCGGCCGTTCTCCATCACCACGATGGTGTCGGCATCGATCACAGTGGAGAGCCGATGAGCAATGGTCACCACCGCTCCCGTCGAGGCACGATCCCGGATGCAGTCGTGGATCGCGGCCTCGGTGAGACCGTCCACCTGAGCGGTTGCCTCGTCGAGCAGCAGAACATCCGGCGTGCGCATGATTGCCCGGGCGAGGGCGATCCGCTGCCGCTGTCCGCCCGAAACTGCCGAGGAGGACAGCGAAGTCTCAACGCCGTCCGGCAGTGAATCAATTTTCTCCTCCAGCCTGACCTCCCGCAACGCGGTACGCACCTCGGATTCCGAGGCATCGGGGTGGGTAAAGAGTAGATTGTCCCGAATCGTGCCAGGCACCATCGGGGTCTCCTGCTCCACATACGCGAGGCGGGCGCGGATGCCGTGGTTTGAGAGCGCCGAGTACGGTTGCCCGTCAAGCAGCAGCTCTCCCTCCTGTGGTTCGAGAAACCGCAGGATCAGCGAGAACAACGTCGTCTTTCCCGCTCCGGACGGACCGACAATCGCTGTGTGCCCGCGCCGCGGAATCGCAAGGTCAATGCCACGAATCGCCGGCTCGGACTCGGGCCCATACCCGGCAGTGACGTTCGACAGCGCTAGAATCGCCGCGGTTTGATCCGGATCACGCTGCGGATTTCCGGCTGGGGCTTCCGCTGGCGGCGATGTCGATCCTCCGATCTCTGGTTCAATCACCTCGATCTCCCGGATCCGCCCCGCCGCGGCAATCCCCGACTGCAAGGTGGACACGTTCTGCGTCAGGCCCATGATCGGCCACATCAGGTTGAAGGCATATAACAGGAATGCGATCAGCGACGAGACTTCCAGCACGCCCTGACTCACCCTCCAGGCGCCGAATCCCAGGATCACGATGATCGCCAACTGGATCCCGGCCCCGGAGAAAGTCCAGGCAATTGCCTCGCGCTTCACCGATCGAATGCTGTGATTCGCCGACAGCCGGGCGTTCATAATAATCGAATCCGCCTGCCGCTCTTCGGCCATCGACGCTTTGACGGTCCGGATGGCACGCAGCGCACCTTCCAGTGCGCCGCCGAGATTGCCGATCGATTCCTGCGCCTTCTCCTGGGCCTTTGCGATCCCCGGCATCAGCATGCCGATCAGGACTGCGACAACGGCTATTGCCGTGATCGTCGTCCCCAGCAACGCCAGGTCGAGGAATGCCATCATCAGCAGCGTCCCGAACAGGGCTATCACTCCGTTAACCAGTTCGACAACGCTCGAGGACGTGGCTTCGCGCAACAGCACGGTGTCCGAAGTCACCCGGGTTACCAGTTCGCCGCTCGGGCGCTTGGTGACCTCACCGACCTTGGCGTTAAGAAACTTCCGAATCATGGACGTCCTTGCGTCCAGCACGATGTTCTCGGCCAGAGTTCCGAGCAGAACCCATTGGAAGTAACCGACCGCCGAGCCGAGAATGAGCAGGCCAAGCAACACCGATATCGGCTGGACGAGCGAGGTTGAGGCGCCGAGCGAATCGAGCACCCATTTGGTCACCATGGGCGAGGCAAGCGCCATCGCAGTGGAGGCCAAACCAAGCGCGAGCCCCACTGCCAGCACTCGCCAGTGCGGGCGGACGAAAGTCCACAGGATCCGAAGCCGAGGAAAGCGCGACTCGTGGGTTCTCATCGATCAATTGGAACAGACATGTTCCAATTATGTCAATGGATGCTTCGTATTGGATCTAGTTGTTAGCATTAGGGCATGACTGTGGAGCAGCTACCGGCGTCTGGCGCTCGCTCGCGCACCCGGAACGCAATTATCGAAGCCGCGATACGGGTGATGGGCCGGGATGCGTCGGCCACCCTCGGGGATGTCGCCTCGGGTGCCGGCGTCGGAAGGACCACCCTGCACCGCTACTTCCCCGACCGGTCGAACTTGTTGGAGGCCATCAGCTCCGAAGTTGTCTCCGGCCTTGGCGGCGCAATCGAACGTGCCCGCATCGGTGAGGGCACCGGCTCCGAGGCACTGCGCCGGATGTGTCGGGAGTACTTCGAACTTGGTGACCTGCTCAACGTGGTGTTTACCGAACTCGTCACAATCCCGGATGAGGCCTGGGGCTGCGATGAAGGTGACGACGATCCCGTTGCCGCGGTCGTGATCCGTGGGCACAACGACGGAAGCATCGATCCGCAGATGTCACCCAGGTGGATTCAGACGATGATGTGGTCCCTGCTCTACGCCGGCTGGAGCCAGGTCAACGACGGCGCCACCAAACACGACACCCTGGACCTCATCCTGCGCACCATGCGAGGCGCGGTCTCGGCAGATAAGTAGGTTTGGCAAACGGGACGTCCGCTGACAACTACGTTGGCTGACAAGTAGGTTTGGCAAACGGGACGTTGGCAGACAAGTAGGTTGGCAAACGGGACTTTGGCAGACAAGCACGTTGGCAGACAAGTAGGTTTGGCGAACGGAAACACCCAACGAGCAGCGGAGCGAATATGAATTCCAGCCAAGTATTGACGGAGGCCTTCGGCCGGATCCAGGAAACTGTCCACGACGTCTGCGCCGGACTGACTCAGGACCAGCTGGCGTACCGGCCGGACGGCGACGCGAACTCCATTGCCTGGCTCGTCTGGCACCTGACCAGGGTCCAGGACGACCACCTTGCGGACCTCGAAGGCACTGAGCAGATCTGGACTTCGGCTGATTGGGCCAACCGCTTCGCGCTGCCATTTGATCCCACCGACACCGGCTTCGGGCACAGTTCCACGGACGTCGGCGCGGTACGCGGCATCTCCGCGGAACTGCTGACCGGCTACCTCGACGACACCGTCGAACAGACCCGCGCGATCATCGGCAGGCATGGCGATAACGACCTGGACCGGATTATCGATGACTCATGGGACCCGCCCGTCACGATCGGCGTCCGCCTGGTCAGTGTTATCTCGGACGACCTTCAGCATGCCGGGCAGGCCGCATTCCTTCGCGGACTCATCGAACGACAGTGACAGTTGAACCACAGCGAAAGCGACCGAATGTAGTAGTCCAATTTCTGACCCTGTTCCACCTGCCTCCGCCAGCGGCTACCGCAGGCAAAAGCAGGTGAAGCAGGGCCACTTACTGCAACACGGTCCGCTTCCGAAACGCGGTCCGCATCCGCAGGCACAGGAGTAAGAGCGTCCGAAGCGCGGTCCGCTTCAGCAGGCACAGCAGGATGAGCTCCTAGCACGCCGCCAGCAACCGCCGCATCACCCGCACACCGAACGTCAGTCCATCGAGTGGCACCCGCTCATCGACGCCGTGGAACAGCCGGGCGTAGTCAAGATCATGCGGCATCCGCAAACCCTTGAAGCCATAACAGTTGATGCCCAGCTTGCTCAACGCTTTGGCATCGGTCCCGCCGGGGTTGCAGTACGGGGTCGGAATGCCATCCGGGTCTTCGGCGATCAAGGCGGAGGCCATGGCTTCGACGAGCGGCACCTGGTATGAGGTCTCCATCGCGATGTCGCGGTGGATGAACTCTCGGGTCACCGACTCCTGCAGCAGCGAGTCCAGCTCAGCGAGGAAGGCCTCCTCCTGGCCCGGCAGAAACCGGCCATCGACGCCAGCCGTCGCCACCCCAGGTATGACGTTGATCTGATAGCCAGCCTGAGCCATTGTCGGGTTCGCCGAGTTCCGCAGAACTACTTCAACCAACTCGCGGATATCCGGGCCCAACCGGTCGAGACTCGCTTCGATATCGTCAGCGTCGAAGACGACTCCCCGGATCTCCGCGACGCGCTCCAACAACCCGCGCACCGAATCGATCAGCCGTATCGGGAATTTATGATGTCCTATTCGGCTAATCGCATCCGCTAGGGCGGTGACCGCGTTCTCTTCATTCGGCGAGGAACCGTGACCGGCCCGGCCCCGGGCAGTGAGCCTTAGCCACGCCTGGCCGCGCTGTGCGTTCTCGATCGGATACAGCCGACGCCGATCATCCAGCGGATAGGAGAAGCCGCCGCCCTCGCCGATCGCCTCGGTCACGCCCTCGAACAGCTCCGGACGGTTCGCCACCAGCCATTGGCTGCCAAGTTTGCCGCCCGCCTCCTCGTCGGCGAGGAACGCCAGCACTATGTCCCGCGGTGGCCGGGAGCCACTGGAAACCAACTCCCGCGCCGTTGCGAGGAACACTGCGACGGTGTCTTTCATGTCGATCGCGCCGCGGCCCCAGAGGTAGCCGTCACGAATCTCGCCGGCAAACGGATCAACCTGCCAGTCGGCGGGGTCGGCCGGAACTACGTCGAGGTGGCTATGCAGCAACAAGGCCCCCCGAGAGGGGTCCTCGCCTGCAATCCGCGCAAACACACTGGCCCGCCCGGGCTCGGACTCGATCAGTTCTGATTCGATGCCGGCCTCGGCGAGCTTCGCCGCGACGTAATCCGCTGCCGCGCGCTCGGTACTGGTGGGATTCGACGTGTCGAATCGGATCAGATCCTGGCAGAGGCCAACCACCTCAGCCTCCGCATCGATCGTCCTGCTCGTTACCTCGGGTGCGACGTTCGTCGACATTTATGACCTCACTTCTTCCGGGGTCGCCGCCGTTGGGCGCTCCAGGATGGTTGTTCCTACCGATCGAACCAGGCCGAGCTTGCCAAGCACGACGTAGAGAATCAACGCCGCGAGCAGTGAGTTCAGCGCCGGGATGCCGACGTCGACAAACATGCCGACTGCGAAGGCGGCGGCCCAGATAAGCAGCGACATCGGAATCCAGGTCGGTACCACTCCTGGTACGACGCCGTCTGCCCTAGTCTCGTCGAGCGCGGGGCGCTGCCGCCGGACGATCCAGTATTCGGCCACGATGATGCCGCCGATCGGCGGGATCGCGACGCCGAGTATCGACAGGAAGTCCTTGAAGTGGTCGAGGAACCCGATCGCCGAAAGCACCGTGCCCGCAGCACCGATGGCGACTGTGACAACACCGCGATGCAGTTTCTTACCGAAGACAACCTGGCTGAAGTTCACCACGCCGAGCGAACCGCCGTAGAGGTTCCAGTCGTTGATCTTGGCGGTCGCCAGGATCACGATGATCAGTCCGGCGAAACCGGACGTGCTCAGCACGATGTTGGTGACATCGGATGTGCCGACTATGTGCCCGAGCATCACGCCGGTCATGCCGACGATGTACTCGCTGAGGATCATTGAGCACGAGCTCTGCGCGGCAACGTGCCAGCCCTTGCGGTTGAAGCGGGTCATGTCCGGTGCCACGATCGCACCGGTCATGTAGCCGCCGGCGATAATCGTCGCCGCCGCCGGAATGGAGATCAGTTCTCCGGACGGCGGAGAATTGATCAGTTCGGTGAACGAGTGGTTGAACAGTTCGCTGCCGACGCTCCATGCGACGAGGCCGAAGAACAGTGGGACGGCTATTCGGGCGACCCACATCATGATTTTGAAGCCGTACATCACCAACAGGGTCAGCCCGGCTCCCGCGATTGTGCACCAGACCCACGGCTGGCCGCCGACCAGGGCGCTCATCGAGTTGCCGAAGATACCGTTCTGCACGCCGAACCAGCCGATCAGGCTTACGGCTATCACCAGGCTGACAAGCGCGGAACCATTGCGACCGAACCCGGCAAACCGGGTCAGCATTGTCATGCTGAGGCCTTCGCGTTGACCGGCCAGGCCCACGGCGAAGATAACCAGCTCCAGAATGACGGCGCCAAGGGTAAAGGCGAGGAAAGCGTCCTTGAACGTCATCCCCAGCCCGATGGTAGCGCCCAATACGAACTGCGAGAGCGAACCGGACTGCGCCAGCCACTGCATCAGCATGGAGCCGAAGCCGTAGCGTTTATCCCTGGGTACCCGGGATAGCGAATAATCGTCATTGCCAATTTTTGCCATGGTGTTACTCCTTGCCGCTTCTTTGCATGCCGAGGGTCTGAAAATGTGCAAGCGATCCGTACAGCGAGACCAGATGCCGGAATTCCGTTTGGTCGTGGAAGTGCAGGGTGCCGTCGCCGAATGCCTTCGCCGTTTCAAGACCGAAACGCGCTGCGGCGGCGATGTCGGCCTCGTGACTCGCACCGGTCGCGCATCCTGCTACCGCGCTCGCCGCGGTAATGGCCAGGCCGACCACCGGAGCGGTCGTGGCCGTCGCCGGCTGAAGGATTGAGTTCAGGTGGTGTGCTCCGTTGCCGTACGGCGTGATGTCCTGAATCGTAATCGGGTAGGTAACCGGCAATTCGCCAGTCACGGTCGCCAACACGCTGAGCAAGTCTTCGCTGACCCGCAGAATGTAGCCTTCTTTCACCGTCGGAGACAACGCTATTCCGCGGTGATTGACCACCCGGTTGCCCTTGGTGGTGTCGATGGACAACACCGCATCCATGTCATCACCGACTTCATAGGCATTCATAGTGGCGATGTCCACGGGGGAATCCATGAACGGCACAGGTTCATGCGGCAACGTCGGTGCGTCGGGACACACGTGCGTCGCCACAATCACATCACCGGCCAGCCGGTCGCCTCTGGCCGCCATCACCAGCAGCTTTGCGGCAACCGATAGGGCCGAAACTGCGCCGTCGGCATCGGAAACCAGTCCGACGATCTCCGGCCTGGCGCCAATGCCACCGAGCCGCCCGATCACCCCGAGCGTCGGCGCGGCGCCGCCCGCCGTCTTGCCGGATGTTCCCGGCACAACGACCTTGACGAAATCCGTGCTGCCCCGATCTCCGGTAACAGTTGAAACTTCGGGCTTGATTCCGGTTCCGCCGGCCAGGCCGGCGAGGTGATCGGCTACTGCGTGACCGTCGACGGACGGGTTGTCGAGCAGATCTGAAATTGCGATGACGTGATTGAGCATCTGTATCTCTCTGGCTGGGCGAGCCTCCGCTTACCGTCTCGGGACAGGGGCCGACACGGTAGGGGCGGTTGGCAATTCTTCTGGCTTCGCACCGAAAAGTCCGGCGCGGTAACGCCGCCACGGTGGGACTTTTGTAGGTGCTGTTGGTTCCAGCGTGTGAGGTTGATACCTTAATTAGCAACACTTTCCCGTTATTCACAACTCATCTGGAAGGCAAAGATGACTAGTCAGGGATTCGGAACCGATCGAGCCACGCCGCCAGGCCTGCTGCAGACCGCCGATCGCGCGCTGCTGGTCCTGCTCGGATTCGACCGGAACCGGCACGAGTGGGGTGTCACCGAGGTTGCCGCCGAGTTCGGCTGGGATAAATCGATCGCCCAGCGAGTGCTGGCGACTCTTGCCCACCGGGGCTTCCTGGTCGGCGATAGCAGCACCCGGCGATATCGGATCGGGCCCGCCGCTATGCAGCTTGGCCGGATCTGGGACAGGTCCGGTTCGCTGCGGGTCATGGTCGAGCCATTGCTGGCGGAACTAAGCGCACTGAGCCGCGCGAGCGCTTTGCTCGCCGTCCCGGACAACTTCCATATGCGATGCGTGGCCGCTGTCGACGGGCCGACGGGTCCGCTGCGTTACTACCCGCTCGTTGGCGAACTATATCCGGCGCACGCGGGGGCAACCAGCAAGGCATACTTTGCGTTCATTTCGGATGAGGAACGGGTTCGGCTGTTTCGCGGCCGGCCGATGGCACGGTTCACCGATCGGACTGTAGTCGAAGCCGACGAACTTGAGGAACAGTTCCAGCAGACACGGCAACAGGACTACTGCTTCACCGTGGGTGAATACGACGCCGGCGTGGCTACTCTGGCCGTTCCGCTACGGTTGCACGGCGAGATATTCGGCAGCGTAAGCCTTGGTGGCGCCGAGGAGGTCCTTGGTGAACCGACGTCGAACCTGAGCGCACTTCGGGACACCGCCGAGCAAATAGAACGGCGACTGACCGGCCCACTCCTGCAGAAAATACCGGCCAAACGCCGTCGCTAGAACCGTCAGCCAACGACCATCAACTAAGGACACCGACTTTGGAACTTCTGCTGCTCTCGAACTCAACCAACAAGGGAGACGACTACCTTGGGCACGCCAAGGCACTCGTCGAGGATTTTCTCGCCGGCATTCCGGAACTGCTCTTCATTCCGTTCGCGCTGGCCGACCACGACGGCTACACCCGGACGGTGCAGGAAGCATTGCCCTTCACATCCGTGCGCGGGATCCACGACGCTCCCGACCCTGCGGCGGCACTTGCGGAGGCTGAAGCCGTCTTCGTCGGCGGCGGCAACACATTCCGGCTTACCAAAACACTCCAGGAAACGGCTTTGCTGGCCGCGCTCCGCCTGGCGGTGCGGAGCGGCACCACGCGCTATATCGGCGCAAGCGCCGGTACGAACATCGCTGCGCCAACACTACGGACCACGAACGACATGCCGATCGTCGAACCGCCGAGCTTCGAAACACTCGGCCTGGTTCCCTTCCAGATCAATCCGCATTTTCTGGACGCCGACCCGTCCAGCACCCATGCCGGCGAGAGCCGGGAAACCCGCCTG
This sequence comes from Saxibacter everestensis, assembly GCF_025787225.1. NCBI lineage: Bacteria > Bacillati > Actinomycetota > Actinomycetes > Micrococcales > Brevibacteriaceae > Saxibacter > Saxibacter everestensis. The sequence continues at coordinate 3,941,396 of NZ_CP090958.1, read as the reverse complement.
TCCGAATACCTGGAGGAGAACGATATCCCGGTGCTCGGCCTGCGGGAGGGAACCCACCTGCGGGTGCAGGCCGATGTGGCTCAGGACGACCGGATCGTAAACGTGCAAGCGGCAGTAGCGGGCAAGGCAGTGTCGAATGCCTCCGGGCCAGCGGTTGTCTTTACCAGGGCCGCAGCCCCGCGGGAGGTCGCCGGCGATGTTTCCTGGCTGTTCGGGCAGTTCGACCGGGAACCGCTTGGCAGCTGAAGCCGAGCGTGTGCGTGGAACGCGAGCCAAATCGCTCGTGGAACGCACGACAGTCAGCCGGGTGATGTGACAGGCTTACCCCATGCGTAACTCCATCGTTCCGCCGTACCTTCTGACCGCGCTTGCCGATGCCGGCCAGGACAAAGTCGCAATTGCTGCCCGGGCGGCGCGGAGGTCATTACTCAACGACGAGCCATTCCGGGCCGCACGATTCGAGTCCGTACCTGCACGCGTGACGCGGCAGGCGGCAGTAACGTCGGCTCCGTCCGGACCGGACCGGAGAATTTCAACCGCGGACGGCCGCGAGGAACTGCCAGGACGGACAGTCAGGGTGGAGGGCGAGGGTTTCACTGGGGATTTCGCGGTGGACGAGGCCTATGACGGTCTCGGTGCGACGTATGATCTGTTCGCCGATGCCTACGGCCGGTCATCGATCGACGACCGGGGGATGCCGTTGCTCGCCACGGTTCATTACGGCCAGGAATACGATAATGCTTTCTGGGACGGCAGCCAGATGGTTTTCGGCGACGGGGACGGCGAGGTGTTCAATCGTTTCACCTCTTCCCTCAGCGTAATTGGCCACGAACTCAGCCATGGAGTCACCCAGCACAGCTCGAATCTGACCTACCAGGGTCAGTCCGGATCACTCAACGAGTCGGTATCCGACGTGTTCGGCGCCCTGGTCGAGCAGCACCACCGGAAGCAGAGCGTCGCCGAGGCAAGCTGGCTGATCGGCGAGGGTCTGTTCACCTCTGCGGTCACCGGAGTCGCGCTGCGCTCGATGTCCGCGCCGGGCACGGCGTACGACGACGATGTGCTTGGCAAAGATCCGCAACCCGCGCATATGGACGATTTCATCGAGACCGAGGAGGACAACGGCGGGGTGCACCTGAATTCCGGCATCCCGAACCGCGCCTTCTACATTTTCGCAACCGCTCTTGGCGGCTACGGATGGGGGCCGGCCGGTCAGGTCTGGTACGACACGATCTCCGGCGACTCGCTCCCAGTCGATGCAGATTTTTCCCGCTTTTCCGCCGAAACAGTTTCCGCCGCGGTCAACCGTTTCGGCGAGTCAGCCAGGGAAGTTACGGCTCTGCGTTCGGCCTGGCAACAGGTCGGCATCGGGGAGGAATCATGAAGATTACCGTGACGCGCACCGGCGGGGTCACCGGGATGACCCAGCGCTGGTCGATTGAGATAACCGACGACGATGAACTCGACGACTGGCGCCAACTGGTTGATTCGTGTCCATGGGACCATACGCCGGATTCGCCTCAACCCGATCGGTATCTCTATCTGATCGTCGCGGCCGAACACGAGGCTCGGGTACCCGAGCAGGACCTGCAGGGCCCGTGGCGCGAGCTGACCGAGCGAGTGCGGGAACGAACCCGCAAGAACTGATCTCAGCCGCAAGGACTGAACCGGGCGAACACAAAGAACTCCCCGCCGCTTAGAGCGACGGGGAGTTCTTTTGCCAACTAACGTTGACTAACAGCAGCTTTTGGGGCCACTAGTTACAGCGGGCGAATGTCTTCCGCCTGAGGGCCCTTCTGGCCCTGGGTGATCTCGAACTCCACCTTCTGGTTTTCGTCCAGTGAGCGGTAGCCGGAAGAGGCGATAGCCGAGAAGTGTGCGAACACATCGGGGCCACCGTCGTCGGGGGCGATGAATCCAAAGCCCTTTTCAGCGTTAAACCATTTTACAGTGCCAGTAGCGATGACGTTCCTCCAGGAACAAATACTTACCCCCGACTGTCGGGGGTACAGGCCGCAGTGCAAGCCACTCGTTCCCGGATGAACAAAGCGAGACCACAACAGACCCACTCACGAGCATAGCCCAGTGTCGCCCTCGACAAAAGCCAAAATGGGAAATCGGCTGAAATTTGCCGCAAAGTCACGGAATCCGCCGCCTCGGCCCGCCTTCGATGCCGGTTCGGACCGACTTCCTCGGGGTCAAACGACGCCGCGCGGCTCGCCGCACCGGCCAGACTCGGTTACCGACCCGGACATCAGAGCCGCATCAGGCGTTCAATCGAGCAGCGTCGGCCACTCGTGGCGGGCGGAGGTTGGTGGGTTCGTTACCAATAAATTACTGTCCCGTCGGCATAACTTTACTTAGGTCGGAGTAGCGTCAGAAGAGGCAGACATACGTTTGCCAAACGGATCGCGAAGTTTAAAAGAATCACTTAAGGAGTGATCATGGGCTTCTTCGGTTACATCATCCTCGGCCTCATTATCGGCGCCATTGCAAAGCTGATTCTGCCGGGCAGGCAGGGCGGCGGGTGGCTCTCCACCCTGATCCTCGGCGTTGTCGGGGCCCTTCTGGGCGGACTGCTCGGCAATCTGCTGTTCAACGTTGGACTGGAAGAGTTCTGGTCACTGCAAACCTGGCTGCTCGCCCTCGTCGGCTCCCTGATAGTCCTCGTGGTCTGGGGCTTTATCAAGAACAGGTCGGCGCCAGCCAAAACCGCTCGACGGTAGTTGACCCTTCGACAGCCGCGCTGAGGCGACGACGTCGAAAGCGACCCGGGGCCGCGCAGCTGAAAACTGCGCGGCCTTCGTCATGTCCATGGCCACCAGCTACCGGCTACCGGCACCGACACCGGCACCGACACCGACACCGACCACCGGGCGGGCAGTTAAACAGTTGCATACTTACTTAAGTATAGATACATTTGGGTAGTGAAACCTCCCAGCCCACAACCGTCCCGGCAACAGGCGCGCCCGGCCGACATCCGTCGCTGGCGGCAATACCTCGCCGATGAACGCGCCGAAGCCGCTGTCTACCGAGACCTGGCTGGACGGCGCACCGGCGAGGAGCGAAACATCCTGCTCGCCCTGGCGGAAGCCGAAGGCCGGCATGAGGCGCACTGGCGCGAACTGCTCGGCGACCAGATCGGCAAGCCCCGAAAAGGGGACATCCGGACCCGGTTACTCGGCTTCCTGGCTCGCCGCTTCGGGTCGGTCTTCGTGCTCGCACTCGCACAGCGTGCCGAGGCGCGTTCCCCGTACGATCACGACGCCGATGCCACCGAGGCGATGGCTGCCGACGAACGCATCCACGAAGAGGTGGTGCGCGCTCTGGCAACCCGAGGACGCAACCGGTTATCCGGAACGTTCCGCGCCGCAGTCTTCGGTGCGAACGATGGATTGGTCAGCAACCTCGCACTGGTACTCGGTATCAGCGCAAGCGGTGTCTCCAACCAGACGGTGCTGATCACCGGGCTGGCCGGTCTGCTCGCCGGCGCATTGTCGATGGGCGCCGGCGAATTCGTCTCGGTGCGCTCGCAGCGCGAACTACTTGAGGCATCCACGCCGAACCCGGAGACCCGCACCGCGCTACCACATCTCGATGTCGACGCGAATGAACTGACCCTGATCTACCGGGCCCGTGGAATGTCCGAACAAGACGCCGCAGTGCACGCGGCGGAGGTGCTGCGCGACAACAGCCTGGCCGGAACGCGGCCCGACACACGGCAAGGCATCTCCGCGGACGATCATGAAGCGATCGGCACCGGCATGAAGGCTGCCGTCTCAAGCTTCTGCTTCTTTGCCTCCGGTGCCGTGATACCGGTGCTCCCCTACCTGTTCGGCGCGCAGGGCTTCACCGCCGTCATCATTGCGGCGGCACTCGTCGGGATCGCTTTGCTGGTCACCGGTGCGGTTGTCGGCCTGCTCTCCGGCGCTGCTCCGCTGAAGCGGGCACTACGCCAGTTAGCCATCGGTTACGGAGCCGCCGCCGCAACCTACCTGCTCGGGCTGGCGTTCGGAACGGGCAGCATCTAGCTGCCAATCGGCGGCAGCCGGGGCCAGGCGATATCGTGGACGTTTAGTCTGCCGCCGGAAGAGGGATCCAGACCGGATGGAACAAAGGAACGACCGAGGGCCAGATCCAGTAGCGTCGGGAACTGATCTCGTCAGTTCGCCGGACGGCCCGACCTCCGGCATCGCGAGCGCCCCGGCCCCCGACACCGGTAGCGACCTGCTGCCCGACACCGGGAGCGGCCTGCCATCGGAAACCGCGAGCGGCTCAGCCAGCCAAGCGGTGAACCGCCGGGCGCATCGCCGACGGGTACCGCTGATTTTCGGTCTGTCGACTGCCATCCTGTTCACGGTCGGTGCGCTCGCCGTGTACCGGATGGTGGCCGTGGCGGACGTGGTGCTTCCGATCGACCACACGGTGCTTTATTGGGGACTGGCCGAGCGCACGCCGGGCCGGGACGCCGTCATTACTGGATTCACCAATCTCGGCGGTTCGATCGGGATGACGATTCTGGCCGGCTGCACCGCAGTCCTGATCAGCGTTCTGCAGCGCAGTTGGATCCCACTGATCACCGTGGCATGTACCGCAGCCGGGACGATCTCCATCACAATCCTCGGCAAGACCGCCTTCGCCCGGTCGCGGCCGGACTTCGAATTCGCCGTCCCACCGCTGGAACACGGTTATTCATTTCCGAGCGGGCACTCGCTGAACGCGGTAGCACTCACCGCAGTCGCGGTGTATCTGCTGGTCCGCTGGCAGCGGACGCGGCTGGCCCGCACCCTGACCATCGTCGTCGGCACTGTATTTGCCCTGGGCATGTGCCTGAGCCGGTTATTTCTGGGCCATCACTGGGCCACGGATGTGCTGGCTGGAATCTGCATCGCGCTGGCCTGGGCTGCCGTGGTGATTGCCACGCACGCCATCGTCGACCTGGAACGCCGACGACGCAGGGCGCAGGATTCGATCAGCGCCCTGCGCAGCGTCGCGGCCTAGCCGAAGGCGATCGCGACAGCGTCACGGCCTAGCCGAAGGCGATCGCGCCAGCGTCACGGCCTAGCCGAAGGCGATCAGAATCACGCCGCACAGCACCACAACGGCTCCGGCCAGCCGCTTTTGCGGATGCGGCTCCTTCAGCCAGAGCCAACCGGCGAGGCTCACCAGCACGACGCTGAACTCGCGGCCAGGCGCTACCAGCGATACAGGTGCGATCTGCATGGCGAACAGCACGAGGATGTAGGCGACCGGCGAACCGATTCCAACGATCATGGCCTGTCGCCGACTCCCGGCCCAGACCGCACGTACCTCGTCCCACTTCCCGGCGAGCAGCGGCGAAATCACCATCACCTCGACGACGGATGACAGCCAGCTCAGCACGATGGGCGAAGCGGCAAGCTCGGTGACAGCGAACGCGTCCCATAGGGTATAGCCGGCGATTATCACCCCGGTGGCGAGTCCGAAGCCGATTGCCGGCTTGTTGATTCGCTGTAGCCGAGCGCCCGCGAGCCCTATCACGGCGACACCCGCGATAACCGCCGCGGCGCCGAGCAATGCCAGCAGGCTCGGGCGCTCACCGAACAACACCACCGCGAAGATCACGGACAGCAGTGGGCCACTCCCCCGGGCCATCGGGTAGACAAGGGAGATGTCACCGGCGAGATAGCCACGCTGCAGCAGCAGAAAGTAGCCGGCGTGCAGAATTCCGCTTATGCCACCGCCCAGCAGCATCGGGCCCCAGAGGACGTCGGTAGTGGCAAGCGTAAAAACGGCGAATGGCGCCAGGACGATGACCGACACGAGGCTGCAAACCCAGACAAAAGGCGGCCCGCTTGACGCGCCTCCCTTGGCGGCGAGATTCCAGGTGGCGTGGGCAAAGGCACCGCCGAGGACAAGAAGAAGAGCGAGAGTAGACACCAGACCCTAATCTGCATACCCCCGGGGCAGGGGTAGCGAAGGATCCTCCAGGCTTTTTTCCCGTCAGATGACTGCCTGCGATCTTCGCAACAACAGTGGCGTCGCTCGGACCAGCCCGTTTCTTAGAACGCGGAACCCTAGACGCTATCGGTGCCATGCTAGCACCGCGGCCGTGCAGTATTTCGGGGCCACGGATACCCTTGAACCATGCCCAGTCCAGCACTCGTCCTGGTCGATCCCGTCACAGGCAGTTTCGAAGCAGCCGACCCCGGTGCCCCGCACCTTCGAGTCGATGACCTGGCCGCGGTCCGTGGCGACGGCATCTTCGAAACGCTTTTGCATCGCAATGGCGTCTCCCGTGCGCTCGAAGCACACCTGAGCCGGTTCGCGAATTCGGCCAGGATGCTCGACCTTCCGGCACCGGACCCGCAGCTGTGGCGTTCAGCCATCGGGGCGGTCATCGACAACCATGGCGACGCAGACGAGATCGCCGTCCGGTTCACCCTCAGCCGCGGCCCGGACGGCGCGAACTCGCCGACCGGTTGGGCACTCGCCTCGACCCCGTCTGCGGCCGTGCTGGCCGAACGCAGCAACGGCATTGATGTGCTCGCCCTCGACCGAGGTTTCGCCAGCGGCACAGCCGAACGGGCCCCCTGGCTACTGCTCGGCGCCAAGACACTCTCCTACGCGGTGAACATGGCCGCGCTGCGCTATGCGCGCCAGCACGACAAGCACGACGTTGTCTTCACCACCTCCGACGGCGTGGTGCTGGAGGGCCCGACATCGACCGTCGTCATTGCCCGCGGGCGTGAACTCCTCACCCCGGAACCGAGCAGTGGGATTCTGTTCGGCACGATGCAGCGAGAACTGTTCCGCGCCGCGTCCGACGCCGGCTGGACCTGCGGCTACAAGGATCTGTCGGTCCAGGATATTGTGACTGCGGATGGCGCCTGGCTGTGCTCGTCGGTGCGGCTGCTGGCCGCGATCAATTCGCTCGATGGAAGGGCGCTCCCGGCCGACCCGAAGCTGCAGGCCGAGATCAAGGCCCTGTTGCTTCAGTGACTGTTTCAATCACACCGCTTGCGCCAACGACACAGCTCGAACCAACGTCGCAGCTGCTGCGCTAACGAGACGAATCCGCTACCACTGATGAAACCACCTCGAACGAGTCTGCTGCGCTTCCTCCGCGCCGCGGCCCTGGCGCTGGTCATCATCGTGTTGGCAACTTCTGCCCACGCGGTGGCCGGCGGCCAGTTGCCCCCGGCATGGCTGGCAATTTCGCTCGGCGTGCTGACCTTGTGGGCGACGATCCTGGTCACCCGGTGGCGCCTCGGTTTCATCCCGCTGGCCGGACTGCTCGCAGCTGGCCAGTTCGCGCTGCACCACGGGTTGATGATGGCACCGGTGCACTGCGCCGGCCCGCTTGGCGCCGCTGGTCAGGGCGCTGGTCACGATGCAGGTCATCACGCCGCAGGCCACGCCCTGGCCGGTCTCAGTACAGCCGGTGGTGCGCCGGCAAGCGCCGTCGAGCTGATTTCCAGCTGCGGTGACGCCACCTCGTCCGGTCACACGGCGGACCTTTCCCTTTCGATGTTCTTGATGCACGGGGCCGCGACGCTTCTCGCCGCCCTCGCGCTGGGATCCGGCGAGCGCACGCTCTGGCGGCTGTGGTTGTGGCTGATCACCGATCTTCCGGCGCTGGACGGCGCTACCCAGCCGACGCCGATCACCCCCGCCGCCCGCTTCCCGGAACCTGAATTCCGCGTTATCGACGTGGTGCACCTCCTGACATCTCCGCATCGCGGTCCGCCGCCTGGGCTGGCTGCCTAAACCGATTCACCGAACCGAGCCGTCGTGAACGGCCGAGTTCGGCATGCCAGATTTCTCTTATGTCAGGAAACCCATGAATACAATTCGACGCATTTCCACTGCCGCTGCCGTGGCTGCCCTCGTAGTTCTACCGGCCGCTGCTGCCTCCGCCCACGTCCGGGTGATACCCGATTCCACCGCCGCCGACAGCTACTCGGAACTCGCGTTCCGGGTACCCAATGAATCGGACACCGCAGGCACCGTGCGGGTCAAGGTCACGCTGCCGACCGCGACCCCACTGACCAGTGTCTCGACCAAGCCGGTGCCAGGCTGGACCGCCAAGGTGACCGAAGGCGAGCTGCCCAAGCCGATCGAGGTGGATGGCGCCACGATCACCAAGGCACCGCTTTCGGTGACCTGGACCGCGGACAAGGGGACTCAGATAGCTCCCGGGCAGTATCAGACATTCCCGATCTCCGCCGGGCCGCTGCCCAAGGAGGGCTTGACGCTTACTCTGCCGGCCGAACAGACCTACTCCGATGGTGAGGTGGTCAGCTGGTCCGAGCGGACAAAGAAGGATGGCTCGGAACCCGAACTCCCGGCTCCTGCTTTCCAGGTCACTGCGGCCGAGTCCGAAGGGCATCACGACCCGGCGGATAAGGCGGCCGGCTCTGCAGATACCGCAACCGAACCTGACGATGTCATGGCCCGCTGGCTGGGCAGCCTCGGCCTGGCGGTTGGAATCATCGCCGTCGCAATCGCGCTGCTCGGGCGTCGTGGCAAGGCAGCCTGATGCGCGTCACAGCCGGGCATGCCCGGCGTGGCCGGCCTGCAAACGTCCGGTATGCCGCAGTCGTACTGGTCGCCCTGCTCGCGCTGAGTTTCAGCCTGATTGGCGGGGCGGCAAGTGCACACAATGTACTGGAGTCGACAAACCCGGAGGATCGGTCCACGGTTACCACGGTTCCGGACCGGATCAAGCTGTCCTTCGACCAGGCGGCCGTATCGATGGGAACGACGATTGATGTCGAGGGACCAGCTGGACGGCTCCCGGTATCGAAGCCGGAGCTAGTCGACGGTGAAGTCTCGGTGCGACTGGGCGGTGAGCTCCCCGCGGGCGATTACTCCGTCACCTGGCGGGTGACTTCTGCGGACGGCCATCCAATCTCTGGTTCCTTCGGGTTCGTTGCGGAACAGGCCGCCAGCTACCTACCGCTCGACGGAGCTGCCGAGCCGAGCAGTTCTGCCGGCACCTCTCAGTCGGCAGACGCTGAGTCTGCTGACGCGCAGAACGAGGGGACGCCGTCCGCCGATGCCGATAACGAGACTGGCTCAGCCAGCCTGGCGATAACGGTCGCGGCGATAGTAGCCGTCGTCATCGCGATCGGAATCATCGCGATCAGCCGGCGCAAGCGCTAGCTGGTGACCATCAGGATGCGCGGTGGCAGCCAGTCGCCGCGCATCCTGGCCTTAACTCCCGATGAAGTTCCAGCTGCCGAGCAACACGGCGGCCGCAATGCTGATCCCGGCCAGCAGGATCGCGCCGAGAATCAGCCAGAAATCACGTGAGGTGAACCGGGATTCCCGCGCCCAGGTTCGCCGATCGCCGCCGAAACCGCGGCCCTCCATCGCTACGGACAGCCGGGTGGCCCGGCGAATTGCCTGCACCAGCAGCCCAAAGGCCTGGCCGAGGAAGCCCTTCAGCCGGGCGAAAATGTTCCGGCCGGATTCGATGCCCCGAGCCCTCCGGGCGAGCCCGAGTGACTGCCACTCCTCAACCAGGAGACCCATCAGCCGGAATCCGGCTAGCGCCCCCAGCACGAAACGAGCGGGAAGCTTCAGCCGCTGCGCAAGTCCATCCGCCAGGTCCGTCGGATCGGTTGTGGCCATCAGGATTATCCCGGGCAATGCGATCGCCAGCGCGCGCAGAGTGATCGCGACACCGGCGAGCAGTGAACCTTCGGAGAAGGAGATCGGCCCCAGCTGAAACAGCATCGCACCGGAATCCTCCGCCAGCAGTGCCGTGCCATAACCCGCAACCACGGCGGCGATCGGGATTGGCCAGAGTCGCCGAGCCAGCGGGCCAAGCGCCAGACCGCTGATCGGCAGCAGGGCGAGTTCCAGGATCAGCGCAACGCCAGCGGACACGATGTCCACACTGAGCACGATCGCAATCGTGATTATGAAGGCAGCGATCAGTTTCGACACCGGATTCGCCGCGGAGATCGGAGTCCGGCGCAACTGCGGAGCGAGCAGGCCGGCGCTCATCGGTGCGCCGCCGCTGATTCGCTGAACGCGGCGCCCAGCCGCAGCCGCTCATCGGCCAGCGCATCGAGAAATGGTTCGTCGTGCGTTACCGCAACGACCGACGTTCCGGCATTCAGCTGTTCGGCCATCAGCTCGACGAGCTGAGCCCAGGTATTGGCATCCTGTCCGAAGGTCGGCTCATCGAGAATGAGAACCTGTGGCCTGGTCGCAAGCATGGTCGCTACGGAGAGGCGCCGCTTCTCGCCACCGGACAGCGTGAACGGATTGGCTTCGGCCAGTCGGCTCAGCCGCAGCCGGTCGAGCAGGCCGTCGACCCGCGCGCGCACCTCGACCTCGGGCAGTTCGATCCGTCGTGGGCCATAGGCCAACTCGTCGAAAACCCGGGAGGTAAGGAACTGGTGCTCAGGTTCCTGAAACACAGTGCCACAACGGGTGACGAGCTGTTTCGACGTCCATCGGATCGGGTTCTCCGCGACACCGCGAGCAAGGGCGGCACTGGCACGCAGTGATCCGGACCGGGCCGGAATCAGCCCGGCAAGCGTCAACGCCAGAGTCGACTTCCCGGATCCGTTCACCCCGACGATGCCGAGCGCCCGTGCCTGACTGATGGTCACGTCAATCCCACTGGCGGCCGGCATTCCGCGCTTGCTGCGGGAGACCGACAGCCCGCTGGCCTCAAGCAGAACGGCCTCGGCAGCACGTCCGGTAGCCGAAGTGGGACGGGAGCGCTGCCGCGCCCGGGCCTGCGGGATACCCGGCGCCACACCGGGCAGCCAGACGCCTGCGCCACTGAGTTCCTGCCGGAGCGCCGGTTCGTGCAGCACGTCCGGGCTGCCGTCAGCAATCAGGCCGCCGCCTGCGCCGAGAACCGCAACCCGGTCTACTGCCGCGGCCCACACCGCGACCCGGTGCTCGACAACGATCAGAGTCGCGCCGGTTGCATCCGCGACCCGGATGACGGCATCCCGGACCTCGGTGACGCCAGCCGGGTCGAGGTTGGCGGTCGGTTCGTCGAGGACGATAAGCCCGGGCCTCATCGCAATAACGCCAGCCAGCGCAAGGCGCTGCTTCTGCCCACCCGAAAGCAGGGCCGTCGGGTGGTCACGCCGCACGTCGAGACCGACGGCGTGGCGAGCGGCATCCACCCGGGGCCAGATCTGGTCCGGCGGGACGCACAGGTTCTCCAGGCCGAAGGCGATATCGTCCCCGACTCGTGCCAGGATTACCTGGCTTTCCGGGTCCTGCAGCACCAGGCCGCTGCCTCCCCGGTTGTGCTGCGGCGGCTTGCCGTCCACCAGCAGGGAGCCCTCGGCATAACCGGTGTCATCCGGCAGCACGCCGGCAAGGGCGTGCAGAAGGGTTGACTTTCCCGCACCGGACGAACCAAGCAGCAGCACGCGTTCACCGGGCGCGACCGAAAGATCCAGGTTGCGCACGGCAAATGCCTTACGGCCGGCATGCCGCCAGCCCCAGTCACGGGCCTCGATGGCAGCCGGGCGAACTTGCGCAGGCATGGTCAGATTTCCTTCGCGCTGCGCCCCGATGCGAAGGCCGAGAGCGCACCGGTCTTCGCCAGCGCCCGGGCAGCGAACCAGGACAGCAGCCCGGCGATGACCACTCCGGAAACCATCGCGGCGACTACGTAGCTCAACTGCCAGACGAACGCCCACTGGTTGTTGTACAGGATGTTCTCTGACACCCCGAGGAACAGTCCGGTGACCAGACCGGCGACCACGGCCACCAGCAGGTTGAACTTCCGGTACCGGAACAGCGCGAATCCCAGCTCGGCGCCCACGCCCTGAACAAAGCCGGAAATCAGCACCGTCATGCCGAAGTGCGTGCCAAGAACGCCCTCCACCGCCGCCGCGATCAGCTCGCAGAACAAGGCGGCGCCCGGCTTGCGGATTATCAGTCCACCGAGCACGCCGGCGATCAGCCAGCCGCCTGCGTACAGGCCGGCGATCGGCGGGAAGGCTGCGGTTGCCACTCCGATAACCGGGTAGAGGGCCGACCAGCCCCAGAACACCACGCCGACGGCGACGCCGAGAACGGCGGCCACGACAATGTCGACAACTCGCCAGGAGTGGCGTGGTTTTGCAACTGCTACAGAATCAGACATCAAAGCCTCCTGTGTTCAGGAGGGGTTCGAGAACTCGACTCCCTTCGCCGGTCCTAACCGGTGCAGGTTCGAGGGTCTGCGGCTTTAATTGGCCCGCACTCTCAGCACCCTTGTGGTGCTCCCCTGTCGTAGTTCCAAGCCTATCAGGGGCATGAACCTTCGGCGGCACAAGCACGTCGCCGATGTAAGCAACGTGGCGAATCTGTCATGGCTCCGCCCGCACGTTTCTGGGTTGTTCCAGTCCTGACACGATCACCCCGGCGCACCACCCTGGACTCTACGATGGCAACTGCGAGCGGCAGGTTGGTTTCCGCCCGCGCAATCTCCGCCCCGCCGAAAGAGGTACCCGTGCCCACCCCAGCATTCCGTCGATCCGTCAGACCAACAGCACGCCGTCGGCAAGCCACCGCCCTATTGCTGACGCTGCTCGCCGGAGCGGTCTTCTCCGCCATTGGCCTGGCCACTCCTTCGAGCGCGGCCACGACCTCGGTGCCCACCATGGTTGTCCTTGACGCTTCGGGGTCGATGAAGGCTGCCGATTCGAGCGGTACCCGGATGGACGCGGCTAAGGACGCGACGAAGTCATTGATCGATTCCGTGCCGGCGGATGCGCGGCTCGGACTGAGCGCCTACGGCACGTCGACGTCGAGCGCCGACTCCGCTAAGGCTGCGGGCTGCAAGGACGTGAAGACACTTGCCAAGGTGGGACCTGTCGACAAGGCAAGGCTCAAGAAGACGGTCGAGGGCATCAAGGCGTCGGGCTACACGCCAGTCGGGGCGGCACTCAAGGCGGCCGCCGCGGAACTGCCCACCAGCGGCGCCCGGTCCATCGTGTTGGTTTCCGACGGGATTGACACCTGCGCGCCGCCGGACGCCTGCGATGTCGCGAAGGACCTGAAAGAGAAGGGCTTCGACCTGAACGTTCACGTGGTGGGCTTCAAAGTGAAAGGCGGCGCGCGCAAACAGCTGAACTGTATCGCCGAGGCGACCGGCGGCAGCTATGCCGACGCCGGCGACACCAGGACGCTGACCGAAAAGCTGCAGACCCAGACGAAGCGCGGCATCGAAGGCTACAAGCCGACCGGAACCCCCGTCGAGGGAACTGAAGATCCGGCAGAAGCGCCGCTGATCGAACCGGGTCAGTACACCGATGTGCTCCGCGAGGCACCGGAGGGAGACCGGCAAGGTTCGGAACTGCACTACAAGATTCGACTCGACGGTTCCGAGCGGATCAACGTTGCGGCCACCTCGCTGCTACCGACGGCGAAGTCCGGCAGCAACGATTACTTCGGAGCCAAAATCGAACTGATGGACTCCGAAGGGGCCAGTTGCACGACGCGCAATAACAACGACCTTCAGGTCGGCACCGGGGCCGAAGCGCTGCCAACGACGATCAATTATTCTGCCGTCGATCCGGCAGACGAAAAGTACTGCAACCGGGAATCTGGCGAGTTCACCATCCTGGTTGCCCGACTCGGCGATTTGAAGGATGTCCAGGTACCGATCGAACTCATCGTCGGCACTGAGCCGATTCCGGCCAAGGCCGACGGAAAGCCTGCGGCCAGCTCACCCGAAAAGTTCGTCGCGCCGGCCGCTCGTTCTGGTGCCGCGCCGAGGGACGTCAAGGGTGGCGACAGCTTCAATACCGCCCCGGTGCTGACGCCCGGAACGTTCACGGACCGGATAGCCGTCGGCGAGCGCAGGTTCTACTCAGTTCCGGTCACTTACGGTCAGCGGTTGTCTGTGTCCGCCACTCCCGGAGGCGAGACGAAGGGCAGCCCGACGGCGAAGGTCGATATCGCCAACCCGCTGCGACAGAAATTGAGACTCTCCGAGGACAGCAGTTACGTAGCCAGCCTCAACAGCGGCGACTACTCCGTTGTCTCGGCCAGCACCATCGTTCCGGTGCGCTACCGGAACACCGAATCGCCGGACGAGGACATCCAGCAGTACTACCTGGACGGCAACTACTACTTCGTCGTCCAGATCGAGGACGAGGACGGCGACCCGAACAAGGGCGTCGAGGTGCCCTACACGCTCAACATCGACACTCCCGGCGAGATCGAAACGGGTGCGACGTATGAGAAGACGGAGGCGACGCCCGGCGATGACGGCAGGAAGGTGGACCCGCTGGCCGCGGTCACTACAGCCCTGACATCCCCATGGGTCTGGGGACCAGCGCTCGGCGTACTGGTGCTGGCGATCGGTGCCGCAATCCTGATTCCGCTGCTGCTTCGCCGGCGCAGGCGAGGCTGACGGCTGCCGAGTTGCTGGTTGAGTTACTGGCTGCTGCTGGCTGCGGGCAGGAGCTGTGCCGCGGGCTGCGCTCTCCGCAGGCCGGCCGCTAAACCCGGTCCGGAATCCCGTCATCCTCCTGCTTGAGCACACCGAGCGGCGCGTGCTCCGGCTCTGAACCGTCTGCGGATGACGATCTGCCGCCCTCAGTTGCTTTGGGCACAGGACGCCTGAATCCGCGGGTCACCAAGGCCAGGTAGCCGATGCCGAGGGCAAGCCACACGGCGCCGATGGCCTGCGCGCTCGCATGCAGTTGCGTCAGCAGGACGATATCGACGATGGCGCCGAGAACGGCGGGGATCGACGCGAGCACACGCAGCGGCAGCGAGACGGGCTTCCTGGTTTTCCAGAGCAGGGTGACGTACGAGATATTGACAGCTGTGAATGCGAGGAAGGCTCCGAAGTTGATCAGCGAGGTGGCCTGCGCAATGTCGAGGGTAGTCGCCAGCAAACCGATCGCGCCGATCAGAACGACGTTGATCCACGGGACCCGGAATCGGTGACTGAGCCGCCCGAATAGCCTGCCGGGCAGCACACCGTCACGGCCCATGACGTACAGAAGCCGGCTCGATGTTGCCTGGATCGCCAGTCCTGAGGCGAAGCCACCGACAATGCCGACCAGGTTGAGCACGTCGGCAAACATCTGGCCACCCGTGGTGATCGAGATGGTGTAACCGGCGGTGTCGGCGATCTCGAACGTGCCTCCGGGGTGCGCGAGCTGCATGAGTCCCGAGACGACAACGAAGATCACGCCACCGATCAGCAGGGTTAGCAGGATGCCGCGCGGGATCGTCTTCCTCGGGTTCTTCGTCTCCTCGCTGAGGGTGCTGATCGCGTCGAAGCCAAGGAATGAATACGCGGCTATCGCCGCTGCCGAGGTGACGGCAACGATTGAGGTGCCGGGATTCCAGATGGCCGGTGCGAGCTCGGGTGCTGGCCGCCCGACGAGGTAACCGACGATCACGAGGGCTGACACCACGATCCCACCGAGAGCTAGTACCGTCAGTGCTTTGTTGACCCGGTCCGCCAGCACGATGCCGAGCACGTTGATGCCAGTCGTGAGGCCAATGTTCAGAAGCAGCCATCCCCAGATCGGCACACCCGGGAATTGAGCATTGAGGTACACCGACTGAATCAGCCAGGCGACCATCGGGAGAAACAGGTAGTCGAGCAGAATGACCCAGCCAACCAGGAACCCGGCACCACGACCGAGCAGGGTGCCGGCATAGGAGTACGCTGATCCCGCGCTGGGGAGACGCCGCGCGAGCGCCGCGTAGGAGAGTCCGGTAAGCAGCATCGCCCCAGTGGCGACAAGGTAGGCGGTCGGCGCCACGCCATGGCTCGCCTCCGAGACGACGCCGAAGGTGGACTGCACGATTCCGGGCGCCATATAGGCAAGGCCGAAGAAGACCACTCCGGCGAGCCCGAGCCGGGTGGCGAGTGTTACGGGTTTGTTCGACGTCATTGTCGGTTTCCTCTCAGGGGCGCAAGTCGCGCGTGGAGCTGGGTTTGCCGGGAGGTTCAGGTTCCGCTGGTTTCCACCGGGCGGGATCGATAGCGCCGTCGTAGAGCGGCAGGCGGATGGGCTGGTCATCGGGTCGCATCTGTGACCACGGCCGAGTCACAGATGCGGTTCCATACCGGCGAGTTGTCCGGACGGCATTGAAATCCACAACATCCGTCAGTACCTCGGCGTCCGCGGCCGCCGAGGCCACCCGCACCCGGCCTTCCGGATCGACTAAAAGCGACCGCCCACTCGCGGTCGGAGCGGCTCCATTGACGGAGGCAACCCAGCACTGGTTGACGATCGCATTGGCACGAGTCAGGACCAATTCCTGTTCACGATCGCTGGTCGCCGTCTGCACCAGGCAGAGCACGAGCTCCGCGCCCATCCAGGCGAGATGGCGGGTCAGCTCGGGAAACCATGAGTCGTAGCAGATTGACAGCCCGACTCTCCCGGCACCTGGAATGTCGAAGACCACGAATTCCGATCCCGGGGTCGTGGTTTCAGCGGGGCGCCACGGGAAGATCTTCCGATACGCCGCGACGCGTTCACCGGCAGGCGAATATACCAGGGCCGTGTTGAAAACCTGGCCCTCGCCATCGTCTTCATAGACGCTTCCCGGAACAAGCCAGATGCCCAGTTCGGCGGCGAGAGAACCCAACGCCTGGTCGCGCGCTCCGCCCAAACATTCCGCGGCGGATTCTGGTAGCTGACCCTCATCGGGCGTGGTGAGGTGGAGCTCCGGGAACACCCAGAGCTCGGTCTCAGGATGCCGCTGCACAAGCTTTCGCAGCGACGCGGCGAATGTCTCGAAGTCGCCGGCAGGTAGAGCGGCATGCTGTACGAGAGCAATCGGGAGGGTATGGTCCACGGGGTTCCCTTCGGTTAATTCATTAAAGTTTCATTAATGAATACCGAGCTGTCAAGTGGGAACCGGGGCTGGGTTCAAGCTGAGCTGCCGTCGGCTGTACACGGAGCCGGGCAGCAGCACTAGCGGATGCTCGACGCGGCGCGCCAATTCGCTGTGCGAGCATGGATGCATGGCACGTCCCCGCGACCAGGATCGCCGCCGCAGAGAGATTGTCGATGCCGCGGCGCGCACACTCGTCGAACGCGGATACGCCGCGACCCGGTTGCGCGACATTGCGGACGCGGCCGGCGTGACATCAGCCTCCGTGCTCTACTACTACCCTGAGCTCGCCGAACTGTATGGCCGAACATACGCCGTGGCCGCGGACGAGTACGTCGCTCGCCGTCGAGAGCGGATGGAGACCGAGACCGGTGGACGGGCCCAACTCTTTGCGTGCATCGAGTCAGGAGTTCCGACCATCGACTCGTCATCCGGCCGGGCCACCCTGCTGCTGATCGAGCTTGAACCGCTGGCCTGTCGTCATCCCGAGATCGCAGCCTCGCATTTCAGCTTCGTCGAAGCTCAGCAGGAACTGTATCGGCTGGCGCTCCGCACAGGGATCGATGAGGGGTCTTTCTCCCTGACTCTCGACCTCGAACGTACTGCGCGGCTAATCCTGGCGGCCGAGGACGGCCTGGCGCTGAACGTGCTGACCGGTCAGGTTTCGCGCGAGGAGAGCATCCGGTCGCTATCCGAACTGGCTGCCGCACTTGTCGGTGATCCCGACATGGGGCATCGGCAATTGCAGGGCTGGGCCGAGTCTCCGCGGTAGCTGGTCCGTGGGCCGATCACCCCTTCGCCCGGCAGCGGGGCCCGTGACCCGCCGGCCACTACCCAATCGCAGCAGTCTCTCCGCCACCGGATGGCGGCGGAGAGACGGCCGGCCGCCTACTAGGAGAGACCCTCCTGCTTGAGCCAGTCGGCAGCAACGTCGGCCGGCTCTTCCTTCTCTGAGACCCGCTGGACGAGCTTCAGCAGGTCGTCTGTTGTCATCGCTGCGGAGACCTTGTTCAGCGCTTCGGTCACCGAATCGCTGGCCTTCTCCTCATTGATGAACGGCACGACATTGCCGGGCAGGAACAGGTTCTTGTCGTCTTCGAGCACAACGAAACCGTTCTTGGCCACCGCAGGGTCGGTGGTGAACAGGTTGGCGGCCTGCACCTGGCCGTTCATCAGTGACTTCACCGTCACCGGGCCGGCGACGTCAAGCGGCTTGAACTCCTTGAACTTCAGCCCATAGGTCTTTTCCAGGCCCGGCACGCCGGTGGGTCGTTTGGTCCACTCCGGCGGGCCACCCAGCACCAAGTCCTTTGCCACCGGCTTCAGGTCGCTGATCGTGGCCAGAGAGTACTTATCGGCGGTTTCCTTGGTTACAGTCACCGAATCCTGGTCAGACGCCTCGCTGGCCTCGAGGACGGTGAGCCCTTCCGGCATCGCCGATTCAAGCGCTTTCTCAACTTCGGCGGGATCGGTTGTGGTGGCTTCCTTGTCCAGGTACTGCAGCAGGTTCCCGGTGTATTCCGGAATCAGGTCGATGGAACCGTCTTCAAGGCCGGGGATGTACGTCTCGCGAGAGCCGATGTTGAGCTTGGTCGAGACATCGACTCCAGCCGACTTCAGTGCTCCGGCGTAGATTTCCGCCAGCAGGGCGTTCTCCGGGAAAGCCGCTGAGCCGACAACAATCGTCTCACCGCTGCCCCCACTGCCGGCATCACCGGTTTCTCCGCTCATCGGGTCCCCGCCGCCACAGGCCGAAAGGGTCAGTGCGCCGATGGCGATAACAGCCAGACCGTTCAGTTTTCGCATGGTGTTCCTTACTCGTGGTTGCCACTCGTGCTTGCCGCCGTCGATGGCGTATCGGACCTAACTGCTACCGGACCTTCGGATTTTCGGTTTCGCCTCCCGCGCGCCGACAACCCCGGAGAAACGATCATAAACTGCAGGACTGACAGTACGACTTCAACGAGGATGGCCAGAACGGCGACCAGCACCGCGCCGGACAGAACCTGCGGGTAGTCCCGCTGCGCTATCCCATCGATCAGATACCGGCCCAATCCGCCGAGGGAGACATATGCCGCTACAGTCGCGGTCGCGATAATCTGCAGCGCGGAACTCCTGACGCCCGCCATGATCAGCGGCATCGCATTCGGAACCTCGACCTGCCAAAGCACCTGTGCCCCGGACATTCCCATCCCGTAGCCCGCCTGTTTCACCTCGGCATCCACGGCTCGTACACCGGCATACGTATTGGTGAGAATGGGCGGAACGGCGAGCACCACCAACACCAGGATGCTGGGCACGCTGAAGGCGAGATTGCCGGGAAAGACCGAGGCCAGCAGCAGATACGCGAGGATCAGCAGGCCGAGCGTAGGCAGCGCGCGCAGGCTGTTGGCCACGCCTGCGATGGCGACACCACCCTTACCGGTATGACCCACGTAGAGCCCGAGCGGGATGGCGATCGCGATGGCGATCAGCAGCGTCACGCCGAAATATGCCAGGTGCTCCAGCAGCCGTATCGGAACACCGCCAGATCCCTGCCAGTTGGCCGGGTCGCCAAGCCAGTCGATCATGCGATCCTCCCGGCGAGCCTTGGCTGGCTGGACTGCCACGGGGTCAGCAGCCGGCCCGCCAGCAGAATCAGGCCGTCGAAGATCGCGGCCAGCACCAGGCAACCGACGATCCCGACGATGATCGGGGTATAGAACGCGAGCTGAAAGCCTTCGGTCAGCAGCTGTCCGAGCTGCGGCACGCCGAGCAGGGCCGCCACCGAGACGATGCTGACATTGGAGACCGCGGCTACCCGCAGGCCGGCAATGATCACCGGAACCGCGATCGGCAGATCCACGGAGAAGAATCGCTGCAGCGGCTTATAGCCCATCGAGTCCGCGGACTGCCGAACCTCCTCGGGCACCGAGCCTAGGCCGTCCGCCACCACCCGGACCAGCAGGGCGAATGTATAGATCGACAGAGCCACCACGACATTGATCGGGTCCAGAATCTGGGTTCCGAGCACACCCGGGAGGATCACGAACACAGCCAGCGAGGGCAAGGTGAAGAGCAGCCCGGTGACGGTGATAGTGGGTGTGTAGGCGGCCCGGTACTTGCTGGCCAGAGCGCCCACCGGTATCGACAGCAACAGCCCCACGAGCAGCGGAACCGCGGCAAGCCAGGCGTGCTGGCCGAACAACCCAAGGTTCTCAGCGGCATTCTGGCCAAGCCAGCGCAGCGGAATGTCCAGCCCGCTCATAGCGGTTCAGCCGTTCCGACGGCGGCCGCACTCTCGGCGCCTCCGGGGCTTTCGGCTCCGGCGTTGACAGTACTTGTGTGGCTGCCGACCACGTCCGGCACGTTTCCGAGGCCGGCCACGACTTCGCTGGCGATTACCGTGCCCGCGAACGTGCCGTCGTCGTGCACCACCACGCCGCGGCCGGATGGCGACGACAGCGCGGCATCGAGCGTCGAGCGAATCGAACCGTCGGTAGAGACGAGGGTTCCGCCAAGGTTCAGCGACTCAGCGGCTATCCGGTCGTCGCCGCCCTTCGTGGCCGATGACTCGGCCGTGGCGAGATCTACCCAACCCAGCGGCTTTCCGGCGTCGGTGACGAGCACCCAGTTGTCCAGTGCCGCCGAGCGGACCTCGGCAAGCGGCTGTCCCACCGCGAAGGTGGGTTCCTGATGCAGCGGCAATTCGCCGGCGGCCTGGAACCCGAGGGCGCGATAGCCCCTGTCCTTGCCGACGAAGTCCGCCACGAAGTCGTTGACTGGGCGACTGAGCAGTTCGGCCGGTGTCGCCATCTGGGCGAGGTGCCCGCCTGCCTCAAAGACAGCGATCTGGTCTCCGAGTTTGATCGCCTCGTCGATATCGTGCGTCACGATCACAATCGTCTTGCCGAGTTCGTCCTGCAGGCGGAGGAACTCATCCTGCAGTTGCTCTCGAACCACCGGATCAACCGCGGAGAACGGTTCGTCCATCAACATCACCGGTGGGTCTGCCGCAAGGGCACGGGCGACGCCCACCCGCTGCTGCTGACCGCCGGAAAGCTGGGCCGGATACCTGCCAGCCAGCTCGGGCGGAAGTCCGACCCGCTCAAGCAACTCGCGGCCGCGTGCCTCACTCTTCTTCTTCGGCCAGCCAAGCAAACGAGGCACCGAGGCCACGTTTCCAAGAACCGTGCGGTGCGGAAACAAGCCCGCATGCTGGATGACGTAGCCGATCCCTCGCCGCAGGGTGGCGGCATCGAGGTCCGCCGTGTCCTGGTCATCGAGCAGTATCCGCCCGCTACTCGGCGTGATCATCCGATTGATCATCCGCATCGTCGTCGTCTTGCCGCAGCCCGACGGTCCGACAAGCACGGTGATCTTGCCCGTAGGCGCCTCGAAGCTGAGGTCGCTCACGGCCACCGTTCCATCCGGATACTGCTTGGACACCGACTCGAATCGAATCATTCTTCGCACGTCCCTGATCTGTCGTTATGCGGCCTTCGCCTCTTAGCTACCGTTTCACGCTATTGCCCCAAGCTAAAGTAGTTGAACCGTCATTACGTAATTCTTTTCGTTGCCAGGCGCGCGGTGGATGGCTGAGGTCTGAGCTTTCCCCGGTGCGGCGGCGGTCTGCCCGGACACGTTAGGCTCATGGTCGAAGGAACCAACGCGAAAGTGGTGTATTTCAGTGAGCGGAATGTTCTACAAAGTATTTGGGTCGGTCGGCGCAGTGCTCGCAGGTATCGTCGCAAAACGGCTCGTCACCGTGATCTGGGAAAAGAGCCTCGGCAAGGCGGCCCCTTCCGACGTGCGAAATCCGGACATCGGCACCCGGGAGGCCGTGGGATGGGCGATCGCTTCAGGTGTTTCGATTGCCGTCGCGCAGCTGCTGGTTCAGCGCGGAGCGGCCAATGTGCTGCGCAAGCGCCACGGTGACGCCAAACTGCCGAAAGCGCTGCGCAAGGTGCTCGACGAAGCCAACTGACTAGGCACGCCTACCCGGATGGCGGCTATTTCTCGATCTCGGCCAGTTCGGCGATCGCGCGGGCCAGCACATTTTCCAGGTGCACGGTCATCGCCTTTTTGGCCTGTTCAGGGTCGTCCGCAATCAGCGCGTCATGGATCGCCTGATGTTCCGCAACCGCCTGCTCGGCGTCGATGACGCCCTGGCCGGCGAACAGCCGGAATCTCTGCACTTGGCCGCCAAGCGCCTCGTAGGCGGCGCGGAGGAAATCGTTTCCGGACTGACGCGCGATAGTGGCGTGGAACGCCTCATCAGCCCGCAGAAAGTCCTGGAAGCTTTCGAAACTCGGGCCACGGCCAGCCTTGTGCTGGTCCTTCATCGACCGTTCGAGCTCACGGGCAAACTCAGGTGTTTTCCGCGCGCATGCCTTGTGGGCGAGTACCGGCTCAAGCACCAGCCGGGCTTCGATCAGATCCTGCATCTCGTCCGAATTGAGCAGGGGCGCTACCCGGTATCCCTTCAGGGCGGTACGACGGACCAGGCCCGGTGCCTCGAGCCGGGCAAGGGCTTCGCGCACCGGCGTAGGTGAAACGCCGAGTAGCCGGGCCATTCCGTCGATGCTCAGGGTCTCTCCCGGCTGGAGCTGCCGGTCCATCAGCATGGCAAGGATCGCGTCGTGCACGCTGTCCGACAGGCTGCGCCGGGCCAGCGGCAGCCGCGCGGATCGTGCGGTGACTTCTTTAGACACTGAGTTCTCCTACTTCGTCCAGGATCTTCCGCACCGCTTCTGGGTCGTGGGCAAATCGACCCAGGAATAGTCCGTCTACTGTAGTGCCAAGCGCAGTGATCAGCCCAACGCCCGCGCTGCCACCGTATATCACCCGCCCGACGAACTCGGTTCGTGATTCCAGGTAGCCGCGAATCTTCTGACAGACGTCCGCGATGTAAGCCGGCTCTGCCGGCGCCGGCGCGCCAATAGCCCACTGCGGCTCGTAGGCAACCAGCAGTGGGGCCGGTCCGCGGTTGGAGAAGTCGGCATCCGACAGGGCATCCTCGATATCTCGGATGCACAAGGCAGCAGCGCTGTCGGGATCGGTCCGCTCCAGCTCACCGATGCACAGCACGGGGGTCAGGCCGGCCCGGAAGGCGGCGGCGGTCTTGGCCCGCACCACCTGATCCGTTTCGCCGAACAGGGCCCGACGCTCTGCGTGCCCCACTTCGACGTAGCGACAACCAACCTCTGCCAGGAAGGGCCCGCTGACTTCGCCTGTGTACGCGCCGGCGTCGGCCTCCGCCAGGTTCTGCGCACCGAAGGAGATCGCCGAGTCCGCACAGATCGATGCAGTGCTTTCCAGCGCGGGAAAACTGGGCAGGATGAACACTTCGGCCACCCCGGCCTTTACGGCGGGGTGTTCCGAGGCGATCTTTTCGATCGCGGTTGCCCAGTCAAGTGTCTGCTGGTAGCCAAAGTACATCTTCAGGCTGACACCGATGATCACTTGCCGACTCCTTTTCCCGCTCCTGCCGGCCTCAGCGGAACCAGAGACCGCCGTTGACGTCGTAGACCTGACCGGTGATGAACGAAGCTTCCTCCGTGACCAGGTAGTTCACCATCGAGGCAATGTCTGCCTGGGTTCCGACCCGGCCGACGAGCAGACCGGCCGCCAGTTCCTCCTTGCGCTCATCACTCAGAGTTCCGCCCATGATGTCTGTGTCGATCGGTCCCGGTGCGACGCAGTTCACCGTTACGCCCATCGGGCTCAGCTCGCGTGCTGTGGCCCTGGTCAGGCCCTCGACGCCGGCCTTGGCGGTTGAATAGGCGGTCTTCGAGAACGTTCCACCACCCATCGGCGCCGAGCAGGACGAGATGTTGACGATCCGGCCGACGTTGTTCGCCACCATGGATCGTGCCGCCCGCTGGGTCACGAAGTGCGGCCCCCGCAAGTTCACGTTCAGCACCAGGTCCCACTCCTCCGGCTTGATGTCCAGGTAGCTGGTGGGGTTCGAGATGCCCGCGATGTTCGCGACCGCGACGAGCTGCGGAAGATTGGCCTCGACCTCGTCGATGCCCGCGTTCACCTGCTCGACATCGGCGACGTTCATGCCAACGCCGTACGTCCTGACTCCGAACTTGCCGGCGATCGCTTCGGCGACCGACTTCGAGGCGATGGGATCGAGGTCGGCCACTGCCACGGCCCACCCTTCGCTGGCCAGCCGCTCGGCGGTGACGCGGCCGATGCCGCGCTCGGATGCCGCGCCGGTGACGAGCGCTGTCTTCTCGGCGGGGAATGGTGCTGCGGTCGTGGTCATCTTCAATCAGATCCTTTAATTCTCTTCGTTATGTCTTCCGGTGCCGCCTGCCTTGCGGTGGTCCGGCATTCCCCTTGTGGCGGCCGGCTGGCCCGCCCTGGCCCGGGGTTGCCTTGTGGCGGGTCGGCTACCTGGCAGCCGTCGGCGGCGGTCCGAGCTCCGCAATCAGCTGTGAAAGCCTCGCGTACGCCTTGTTGCGGTAGGCGATCAGTTCGGCGGTCTGTTCGGCGGTGAGGTCGGTGAAGCCACCGCCGCTCTTGGTGCCGAGCTTGCCTGCGTCGACCAGGTCGGTAAGCATCTTCGGCGTCTTCATCTTGTCGCCGAAGTGCTCCTCGAGCTGCGCGAAACAGAACTTGTAGACGTCTAGTCCTGCCATGTCCGCGATCACGAAGGGGCCGAAGAATGGCGTCCGGAAGCCGAAGGTCGTTGAGACGATCTTGTCGACGTCTTCGGCGGTGGCGATGCCCTCTTCGACGATCTCGATCGATTCCTTGAGCAGCACGTACTGCAGCCGGTTCAACACGAAGCCGGCGTTGTCCTTGATCCTGGCACCCACCTTGCCCACGGCGGAAACGAAGTTCTCCACCGTTGCGATCACGTTCTCGTCCGTGCCCGGATGCGCGATGATCTCAACACCGGGGATGAACGGCGAGGGATTCGAGAAATGCACCCCGAGGAAGGTCGATGCATCCGCGAACGCCGGCGCCATCGACTCGATCTGAATCGTCGATGTGTTGGAGCCGACAATTGCTTCCGGACGTTTCGCGGCGTCGATGCGCGAATGCACGTCCTGCTTGATCGCAGGAACCTCTGGGACTGCCTCGGCTATGTAGTCGACGGAACGGACGGCATCCTCAATCGACTCGGCGGCGGACAGGTTCTCCCTGATTCTGTCGGCGCTGCCTGCTGGAAACAGTCCTTCCGCCTCGAACTCGGCGGCTTCCTTGTTCAGGCGCTCCAGGTTCGTCACGGTGAGTTCCGGCGAAGCGTCGGCCAGGTTGACCGGGATGCCTGCCATTGCCATGACCTGTGCGATTCCGCCGCCCATGTATCCGGATCCGACGACGGCCGCTGTCTTGATTTCAGAAATATGGTTCACGCTCTACGACTCCCCATCAGTTGCTGCTTCGTAGTCACCGATCGCGGCGACCTTTTCCGCCGATGCCGACGACGTGTCGAACCGGTAGGCGAGCCATTCGCCGGCCAGGCGGCGCGCTAGTTCCAGGCCGATGACGCGCTGGCCCATCGTGAGCACCTGCGCGTTGTTCGACAGGATCGCCCGCTCGACGGAGTAGGCATCGTGCGCCGTGACGGCGCGGACCCCCTTGACCTTGTTCGCGGCGATGGCGACGCCAAGGCCGGTGCCGCAGACCAGGAAGGCCCGGTCGGCCTTGCCCTCGGCCACGAGCCGCGCGGCGGCAACCGCGACGTGCGGGTAGGCGGTGTGCGATTCGGCATCGACGCCGACATCGGTGACCGATTCGACCAGGTGATGGCCTTCGAAATCGGCCTTGATCGCTTCTTTATAGTCGAACCCGGCGTCATCCGAGCCGACGACGATCCGTAGCTTCTCTGGTTCACTCATGCGCTCTTACTCCCTTGTCTGGGTCGGATCTGTGTTACGCCAAAATCGTGGCGACGGCATTGACAATCATGGCCAGCGATGTCGCGCCGGCGTCGGGCGTTCCCATGCTCTTCTCGGCTAGCGGCCGGGCGCGCCCCATCTTCGGCACCAGGTCTGCCGTCGCATCGGCGGCTTCCTGTGCCGCGGTGGCAGCGCCCGCCCACGCCTCACGGAGCGGAGCACCGGCGGCAACCCGGTCGCTTAGTTCGCTGGCGAACGGCACCAGCACGTCGACCATGGTCTTGTCGCCGACGTTCGCCTTGCCGAGATGCATCACGCTGTCTTTTGCCGCGGTGATGCCGGCTGCCACATCCGATGCCGATACCCGGTCGGTGTCGCCGAAGGTCTCGGACAGTGCACCGAGCGCAACTCCCCAGAGCGCGCCCGAAGTTCCGCCTGCCCGGTCTGCCCAGGCATCGGCGGCGTGCCGCAGCAGCGTGCCGGCGCCGGCTCCGCCGTCCAGCGCCTTCTGCGCGGCATCGAGCGCCGCTCGCACACCACGCTCCATTCCGATGCCGTGATCGCCGTCGCCGGCAACCGCATCGATCCGGCCAAGTTCCTCGGCGTTGTCGATGATCGTCTTTCCGGTGACCTGCAATGCCGCTAAGACCCTCTCAGCCGCGTCCCGGGAAACTTCGGTGGCTTCCGGGATCGCGTGCACGTCCTCGACCTGGATCTCCGACTCACTGAGCTGCTCGGCGGCTTTCACCACGCCTTTCCGGAAAGCTGGCGCATCGACCGGGTCGGTCCACAACTTTTCAAGTTCGTCGTCGAGCCAGAACAGGGTCAGCGAGGCTCCGGCCATATCGAGGCTCGTGCACAGCTCCCCGACCTCGGGGTCGACGATCTCAAGCCCCTGCTCGGCGAGCAGTTGGTGAACCCGGCGGTAAACGACGAACAATTCTTCATACTTCACGGTGCCGAGGCCATTGAGCAGAACGGCGACCCGGTTGCCCTTTCCTTCCGGGACATCGGCCAGCAGCTTCGCCACGAAAAGCTCCGCGAGTTCGTCTGCGGTCGGGATGTCCTGTTCCGAAATGCCGGGTTCGCCATGGATACCGAGTCCAAGCGACATTTTGCCTGCGGGAACCGTGAACAACGGCTCCTTGGCTCCCGGCAGCGTGCAGCCGGCGAAGGCGACGCCGAACGATCGGGTGCGGTCATTCGCGTGGCCGGCGACCCGGACCACGTCTTCGTAGGAATAGCCGGCGTCTGCCGCGGCACCGAGAATCTTGAAGACGGTGAGGTCGCCGGCGATTCCGCGGCGTTTGTGGATCTCGTCCTTGCTCGCGCTGGCGATATCGTCGGTGACCGTCAGGATCGTGGTCTGGATTCCTTCGGCGTTCAATCGCTCGGCGGCCTGTCCGAAGTGCAGCACGTCTCCGGCGTAGTTGCCGAAGCTGAGCACGACGCCGCCGCCCTGATCCGCGGCTTTGGCCACGCTGTAGACCTGCTGCGCCGATGGCGAGGCAAACAGGTTGCCCATCGCGGCACCGTGTGCCAGGCCCTGACCGACCAGGCCCGCAAACGCCGGGTAGTGTCCGGATCCTCCTCCGATCACGACCGCGACGCTGCCTGCCTCAGGTTTCGCGCTCCGGATGACGCCACCCGGGACCTGGCGCACATGGTGCGGATAGGCGGCCACAAATCCTTCGGTGAGCTCATCGGCAAAGGCGCTGGGCTCGTTGAACAGGCGGGTCATATCTACTCCGATATCGTTCTGGCCGGGTCTGGCGATTTTGTTGGCAGAACGAAAGCCCGCAGCATCGCCACGAGCTCATTCATCACCGTCACACCCCACTGTGCGTTACGCCTGCATGTAGTCGCGCAAGCAATCTTCCAATTTCCTATAGGATTGCCGTTTAGCCCGATTCTGTCAAGTGAGCCGGCCCGCTAGGCCACCTTCTCGGCTTCTCCACCCCAGGGAATATCCCGGACGATCTCGCTCGGCCGCGCCATCAGGTGGTAGACGACGGTCGCGACCAGCAGGCATGCCGCCATGATCGCTGCCATCGGCACCGCGGAACTCGCCCCGAACAGCCCGGATACCGGCGCGATGATCGATCCCACCAGGAACTGGCTCGCGCCGAGGAATGCAGCTGCTGCCCCGGCACGATTGCCGTGTTCATGCAGGGCGATCACTGGATTGTTCGGCATTACGAAGCCGAGACTGAACAGCACGAGCAGAATTCCGCAGACAACACCAGTGACGCCAAGGTCGAGCAGCGCGCTCGCCAGCAACAGCGCACCGGCGCCGGTCCCGCCAATCAGCGCGACTCGCATGATCCGGGCCGGGTGCACCCGGCCGACCAGGAAGCCGTTCAGCTGGCTGCCGGCGGTCAGCATCAGCGCGCCGGCGGCGAAGAGCAGCGCGTAGACCTGCGCACTCATTCCGTACAGTCCCTGGAAGATGAACGTCGCAGAACTTATGTAAGTGAACAGTGCGCCCATCGCAACGGATCCGGTCAGCACGAGACCGATGTAGCGCCGAGACCGGATCAGGACGCCGTAGGATCGCAACGCGGCGCCGATCCCGCCCTTGACCCTGCGCTCTACCGGAAGCGTGTCCTTGACAAAGATCAGCGCGAGAACGACCAGGGCAAGGCCGAACAGGCCCAGACCGAAGAACATGGTTCGCCAGGTACCGAACAGCAAGAATTGTGCGCCGATCGTCGGTGCCAGCACGGGCGCGACGCCGACGATCAACATCAGTCGGGAGATCAGCCGGGCCAGAATCGATCCGGAATACAAGTCCCGAACCATCGCCTGGGAAAGCACCATGCCCGCGGCCGCGGTGAGGCCCTGCAGGAAGCGCATCGCGAAGAGCAGGGCAATGGTGTCCGACAGAGCCACAACGACAGAGGCGAGAACGTATATCGACAGCGCGACGATCAGCGGATTGCGTCGGCCGAGCGCGTCCGAGATCGAGCCGAGCAGCAACTGCCCGAGCGCGAGGCCGGCCAGCGTGGCGGTCAGGGTGAGCTGGACTACTGCCTCGGTCGTGCCAAGATCCTCAGTTACCGCCGGAAATGCGGCCAGATACATGTCGATAGTCAGCGGGCCGATGGCGGTCAGTGCGCCAAACAACAGCAGCCGACCGGCGGATGGCCGGGCGACCCCGTGCGGCCGCACTTCGTGGGCCGGCTGAGCCTCCGCGCGCGCTTGAGCTTCCACCGTCGGCCGCACTTCGGGGGCCGGCTGAGCCTCGCCGGTGGCAGCCGTGATGGCGACGTCGGGCGTTTCGTTGTCGTCGGCTTCGGTCGAAGGTGCTTTGTCGGCACGGGGTGGCAAGGTCACAGCTACCAAACACATAGGAGGTGTATGAGAATTCCCGCGGGTATTCGCCATCGATCCTCTTCGGGTACCTACAGCGTACCGAGTTTGCCGCTCGGCCGGGGCGATATCCACTGGCTCGGCATCGACAATTGCGGGGTCTAACTCCCCCGGGAGCGGCAGGATCGCTCACATTGTGAGATCCGGCCGGTTACTCATGAGTCAGCTCCCGCTTTTGTCGCACGGCTCCGGTTAGCCCAGCCTTGCTAAAACGTGAGGCAGTCAACAAAGTAGGCTTCAGATGAAGTATTGCGCCAGTACTTACTCGCAGTGGAGGTCCCTATGAACCCGTGGCAGATCGCCGCCGTGACACTCGGCGTCGCGGCAACGCTTGTGGGTTGGACATTCTTCATCCGCCGCATCGTGAAGTTCACCAGCTTCTTCAAGCTCGGCGCGCCCACCCTCGACGGCGAGCGAACCACTGAGCCCGGAGCCCGCACTGTCACGCTGATCCGTGAGTTCCTCGGCCACACCCGGATGGCCCGCAAGCCGATTGTGGCGATCGCGCACTGGTTCACCATGGTGTCGTTCGGCGTCCTCGTGCTGACGCTGGCGCAGGCGTCGGTTCAGTTGTGGGACCCGCACTATGTGTTGCCGATAATCGGTCACTTCGTGCCCTATGAATGGCTCACCGAGTTCATGGCGGTAATGGGCCTGTTGGGCATCATCTACCTGTCCGTGGTCCGCCAGGTACGCCACCCGCGCAGGCTGCAGCGCAGCTCGCGGTTCTTCGGCTCCAGCTTCTGGCAGGCCTACTACGTCGAAATCACGATTCTGATCGTCGCGGTGTGCATCGTGGCTCTGCGCGGCCTGGAGTACCAGCTGCAGCTACGCAGCGAGGACGTGTCCGCGATCCACTTCCCCTTCACCTTCTGGCTGGGAAACCTCTTCTCCGGCACCGAAACGTCGACGATCGAAGCCTGGGTCGTCGCCATCGCGCTGATCAAACTGCTGACGTCCTATGCCTGGATGGTCACCGTCGGGCTCAACGCGACGATGGGCGTTGCCTGGCACCGCTTCCTCGCCTTCTTCAACATCTGGTTCAAGCGGCACCCGCAAGGCAGGACAAGCCTCGGCGCGCTGCAGCCGATGGCCGCCAAGGGCAAGCAGATCGACTTCGAGAACATCGACGAACTCGACGAGGACGCCGCGCTGGGCGTCGGCAAGGTCGAGGACTTCACCTGGAAGGGCCTGCTCGACTTCTCCACCTGCACCGAATGCGGCCGCTGCCAGGAGCAGTGTCCGGCATGGAACACCGAGAAGCCGCTGAGCCCCAAGCTGCTGATGATGGCGCTGCGTGACCACGCCGACGCGAAGGCCCCATGGCTGCGTGCAGCGGAAGAAGCGGCCGGTGATGCAGTCACCAAGGCGAAGGCGGCCGGCGAGGAACCCGACGCGTCCGCAATTGCGACTCTGCGGGATCCGCACGAAAACGTCGACCTGCTCGGCTCGTTGTCCGAGCACGCTCAGCAGGAGGCAGTACGCCAGTTGGTGGGCGAAATCGACGCCGCGAATCCCACGCTGGGCGCGGTTGTCGACCCCGATGTGCTCTGGTCCTGCACAACGTGTGGCGCCTGCGTCGAGCAATGCCCGGTCGACATCGAACATGTCGACCACATCGTCGACATGCGCCGTTACCAGGTACTGATTGAGTCGGCCTTCCCGACGGAACTGGGCGGACTGTTCAAAAACCTGGAGAACAAGCAAAACCCCTGGGGGATGAACCAGCGCAAGCGAATGGAGTGGGCCAAGGACCTCGACTTCGAGATCAAACAGGTCGGCGGCGCCAACGAGAGCGACCCGGAAGACCTCGCCGAGGTCGAGTACCTGTTCTGGGTCGGCTGCGCGGGCGCGTTCGAGGATCGGGCCATGAAGACCTCCCGGGCGGTGGCCGAGTTGCTGCACATCGCAGATGTCGACTTCGCCGTGCTCGGTGACGGCGAGTCCTGCACCGGTGACCCAGCGCGCCGGGCCGGCAACGAGTTCCTGTTCCAGATGCTGGCGCAGGCAAATGTCGAGGTGCTCTCGGACCTGAAGGCACGCAAGATCGTGGTGACCTGCGCGCATTGCTTCAACACGATCTCCAACGAGTACCCGCAACTCGGCGGAAAGTTCGAGGTTGTTCACCACACCCAGCTGCTGAACAGGCTGGTTCGCGAAAAGCGGCTGGTGCCGATAGCGCCCGGTCCTGGCGAGGCCGCGTCGACACCGACCCCGGTGACCTACCACGATCCGTGCTATCTGGGACGGCACAACGGCATCTACACTCCGCCCCGCGACCTGATCGGCTCACTGCCAGGCGTGGAGTACCGAGAGATGGAGCGGTCCAAGGAAAAGTCGTTCTGCTGCGGAGCCGGTGGCGCCCGGATGTGGATGGAAGAAAAACTCGGCACCCGGATCAACGAGAACCGGACCGCCGAGGCCGTGGGCACCGGCGCCGACAAGATCGCGATCGGTTGCCCGTTCTGCCGGGTGATGCTCTCGGATGGCCTGACCAAGGCGCAGTCCGAAGGCGCCGCCCGCACCGAGGTGGAGGTCGTCGACGTGGCACAGATGCTGCTGTCTTCGGTCAAGCGCGATGGCGGATCCGCGGCTGCAGAATCTTCCGCGCAGCCGGCGCCGGTCTAGGGCGCGTCTGACAACTGCTGGTCCCGGCGGTCACGGCGTAATGAGGACAGCGGCGCACTAGGCGATCGCGCGTGACCAGCGGGAGCCGGTTCCCTCAGTAAACCGCTCAGGCACTGGTGACCTCCGATTCCGGCTCAGTCCTGTTGTTGTCGGCCGTATCGTAGCGCCGTGGTCGAGATTGGGGCTTGACCTTGATCCCGCATCAACCCTGCATCCTGTTGGCAGGAGCTTTCCACAGGGTGTGGGACCGGCTCTCCAAGAGGAGGCAAATGATGTCGGGTTTCATCGAGAAGGTCGTCGGCGACATCGGCGACAAGGAGCGGCAGCGGTTGATCGGCGCGATTGCCCGCGCCGAGGCAGAGACCGGGAGCCCCCGATCATGAGCTCCGGATCGATCGTCGCTGCGGCGATCCGTGTGCGGGGTCTGGAGAAGTCGTACGGAAAGGTCGACGTGCTGCGCGGGGTGGACTTCGAGGTCGCCCGCGGAAGCATCTTCGCCCTCCTCGGTTCCAACGGGGCTGGCAAGACAACGGCCGTGAGAATCCTGTCCACGCTGCTGAAGTCCGATGCGGGCACAGCCAGCATCAACGGCTTCGATATCGCCGTCGGAGCAGCGGACGTGCGGGAGTCAATCAGCCTGACCGGACAGTTCGCCGCCGTCGACGAGATCCTCACGGGGCGGGAGAACCTGATCCTCGTCGCCAAGCTCCGCCACCTCAAGGCGCCCGGCATGATCGCGGACGGCCTATTGGCGAGGTTCGCGCTGACCGAGGCCGGCAGTAGGAGGGCCTCGACCTACTCGGGTGGCATGCGCCGACGGCTGGACATCGCAATGAGCCTGATCGGAGACCCGTCGATCATCTTCCTGGACGAGCCGACGACGGGGCTCGACCCTGAGGCGCGGATCGAGGTGTGGCAGACCGTGAAGGAACTGGCGCAGCGGGGGACGACTGTGCTGTTGACCACGCAGTACCTTGACGAGGCGGAGGAGCTGGCTGACCGGATCGCGATCCTGCACAAGGGACGAATCATCGTGAATGGCACCCTGAGCGAGCTGAAGCAGCTGCTGCCACCCTCGAAGGTCGAGTACGTCGAGAAGCAGCCTTCCCTCGAAGACATCTTCCTCGCGCTCGTCGGCGAGGGCAGCAACAACGACACCGGCGGGGACGACCGCGCCACGGATTCAGGAAAGAAGTAGGGAACGACATGGTCACGCACTTCGTCGCAGACACCGCCACCCTCACGGGGCGGTCAATGAAACACGTCACCCGGAGCCCTGACACCATAATCACGACCGCGGTGATGCCGATCGCGATCATGCTGCTGTTCGTCTACGTGCTCGGCGGCGCCATCGATACCGGGCCCGAGGCCGGCTCTAGTTCGTATATCGACTACATGCTGCCGGGCGTCCTGCTGATCACTGTCGCGATGGGCATCTCCTACACCGCCTATCGGCTCTTCACCGACATGCAGGGAGGGATCCTCGACCGGTTCAACTCCATGCCGATCGCCCGACCCTCCGCGCTGTGGGCGCATGTGCTGACCTCGCTGGCGGCGAACCTGATCTCGGTCGTGATCGTAGTGGGTATCGCCCTCCTGATGGGCTTCCGAACGGGGGCGGGAGTGCGCGGCTGGCTCGCAGTCGCGGGCATCTTGGTGCTGTTCATCCTTGCGCTCACCTGGGTCGCGGTGATCGCCGGCCTGTCGGCGAAATCGGCGGAGGGCGCGAGCGTCTTCTCCTACCCGCTGATCTTCCTGCCGTTCATCAGCTCCGCGTTCGTGCCCACCGAGTCAATGCCCGGGCCGGTGCGCTGGTTCGCCGATCGCCAGCCGGTGACGTCGATCGTGAACACGATCCGCGATCTGTTCGCCCAGCGGTCGGTCGATGCCGACATCTGGATCGCGCTGGCGTGGTGCGTCGGCATCGCCGTCGTAGCATATGCCTTCGCGATGGTCGCCTATCAGCGGAAGATTGCCTGAGGCACTATGGATGTCATGCTCACCATCAGCCAGCTCGCCGCGTACGCCGGTGTGACGGTGGCGACCGTCCGGCATTACCACAAGCTCGGGCTGCTGCTCGAGCCCGAGCGCGACAGTTCCGGGTATCGGAGTTACGACGCTGCGGCAATGGTGCGGCTGATCCGGATACACATTCTCGCAAGCGCGGGCGTGCCTCTAGCCCAGGTGGAGGACCTCCTCGACGCCGGGCCGGAGGAACTCGCCGAGGGCGTCAGCGAGATCGACAAACGGCTGCGCGCCGAGGTCCGACGGCTGCAGGACACTCGCAAGCGGCTCGCGCGGCTCGCTGCTGGAGAGCAGATGGCGCTTCCGCCGAGCGTCGTGGGCTATCTCGACCGGCTGCGCGGGCTGGGCGTCGAGGAGAAGTACATCGAGATGGAGCGGGATGCCTGGATCATGGTCGCGGCACAGGTCCCCGACCAGATCGACACCATCATCGCCAGCAAGCACGAAGATCTGGACGACCCGGACATGGTGCGCCTGTACAGCCTGCTCAGCGGATCGCCCGACTGGACAGCCGACGACCCGCGAGTGGTCAAGGTCGCCGACATCCTGGACCGAATCCTGACGCGCGCGGTCGAGTCCGGCGACGTCGACGAGGACGGCCTCGACGACAGGTTCGTCGACCTGCTGGACGCGACCATGGCCAAGTCCGCCCCAGCGGCCGAGCGGCTGCTGACGCTCCTGGAGGAGCGGGGCTGGAAGGGCTTGACCCGGTTCGAGCGCATCCCCGTCGACAGAAACTAATACGTAGCGCCAGTATGCCCACCACCTCCGCGCGACGCCGCCAGCAGGCTGCACCAAGGCAGACCCCCTGACAGAACGCGGTCGCAGAACACGAAGGCCTCCTGGTTGCGAAGCGGATTCATTAACAACCCGCCTCGCAACCGGAGGCCTTCGTCATGCCCGGGTTGCACGGCATCCCGGTGCGACGCCTTGATCAGTCGGCGACGTAGAACATTCGCTTGTTCACGAACTCGTCCATGCCCAGCGGTCCGAGTTCCCGGCCGAAGCCTGAGCGCTTGACGCCGCCGAAGGGAATCTCGGCGCCTTCTCCGGCCGCTGTGTTGACATTGGCCATGCCGACTTCAAGTCGCTGCGCGAGCTTGGTGGCCCGCTCGGGGTCGGTGCTGAATACCGAACCGCCCAGACCGTACTGGGTGTTGTTCGCCAGCTCGAGCGCTTCCTCGTCGCTGCCGACCTTGTAAACGACCGCGACGGGCCCGAACAGTTCCTCTCGGTATGCCCGCATCTCCTCGGTAATCCCTGACAGCACGGCCGGGGAGTAGAACGCTGCCGGTCCGTCGCTCAGTACGCCGCCGGCGTGCAGCGTCGCCCCCTTGTCCACTGCGTCCTGCACCTGCTCGGCCAGCGACTCGGCGGCGGCGCGCGACGAGAGCGGTGAGTACGTCTCAGTCGCCAGCGCCTTCTCGGTAAGCTTGCCGACGAAGTCGTCGAACAGGTCGTCCATCACGATCATCCGCTTGTTGGAGTTGCAGGCCTGGCCGGTGTTGTACATCCGGAAGTCCCACGCGGTACCGGCGACCTCGTCGATGTCAGCCGTGTCGAGCACGACGAACGGGTCGGATCCGCCCAGCTCCAGCACGCACTTCTTGAGGTGCTTTCCGGCCAGGGCGCCCACGATTGCGCCGGCGCGCTCCGAGCCGGTCAGCGAGACACCCTGGATGCGCGGATCGGCGATGATCGTCTCGATCTGGTCGTGTGTCGCGAAGACGTTGATGTACGCGCCCTCGGGCAGTCCGGCGTCCTTCATGATCTGCTCGACCGCGAGCGCGGAGCCCGGCACCGACTCGGCGTGCTTGAGGATGATGGTGTTGCCCAACATGAGGTTCGGCGCCACGAACCGGGCGATCTGGTAGAACGGGAAGTTCCACGGCATGATGCCCAGCAGCGGGCCGATCGGCAGCCTCTGCACCATCGCCTTGCCGCCGGAAAACGCCTTGATCGGCTGGTCCGCAGCCAGGGTCGGGCCTTCGTTCGCGAAGTACTCGAAGATCGCCTGACAGAATTCAGCCTCTTCGACCCCCTCGGCTTCCGGCTTGCCCATCTCCCGGGTCGCAATGGCCGCGAGTTCGTCGGCCCGCTCGGCGAACAGCGCCGCAACCTTCTTCACGACCTCTGCTCGCTCGGTGATCGGCACATCTTTCCACGTCCCGTATGCCGCGGCCGAGGACGACAGTGCCGCCTCGATCTCGGCGTCGGTCGCGATGTCGAACGAATCGACGACCTCACCGGTCGATGGGTCGGTGACCTGGTAGGACGGTCCTGATGTAGTGCTGCTCATTGGTATCTCTTCCTGGAATAGCGCCGATGCCTGAAGGCACCAGCGTGACGCCGTGCGCCATTACCGGTTGCGTCGGATGATTGCCTC
Organism: Saxibacter everestensis; assembly: GCF_025787225.1. NCBI lineage: Bacteria > Bacillati > Actinomycetota > Actinomycetes > Micrococcales > Brevibacteriaceae > Saxibacter > Saxibacter everestensis. The sequence goes on along the minus strand of NZ_CP090958.1, from coordinate 3,905,321 downwards.
TGGTTGCCCTCATCCCGAGGTGAAATCCATGGTAGCTCTGCCGACTGCCTACGCGCTTGCGAGTCCGGCCAGAAAGGCAGGAACCGGATTCCCGGCGGCCCCGCGGGGAGGGTCGCTGCGACGGCTGGGAGGGTTGCTGCGACCGGCCGGGAGGGTTGCGGCCCCCATTTCGACTGCTAGCACTCCCAAGTATCCGATCACCGAGGCGCCAATGGTCCCGTGCGTCGCGCCACTCCTCATGAAGGGCCGCTACCCGCCGAGCGCCAGAACCGCCAGGTGCAGAGACGTGCGGGTTTCGGCGTCATCCAGCGAGACACCGAGCAGACGCTCGATCCGGCCAAGCTTCGCATACAGTGCCGGCCGGGACAGGTGCAGCCGTTTGGCGGCATCGACCTTCGACCCGCCTGAGCCGAGAAAGACGCTGAGCACCTCGATCAGGTTGGCACCGGCCGCATCGGCAAGGTGCAGGGCGGCGAGCTCCCGTTCGGCGAAGGCCTGCAGCCGGACGTCGTCGCGCAGCTCGTGCAGCAGACCGCGGACATGCAGGTCCTCGACCCGCCAGATCCACTGTTCCTCCCGCCGCGCTGCGCGGAGCCAGGGCGTGGCCGCTTCCCCGCTAGCCCCAACGACATCGGCGACATGCAGGGCGGTGGCCAATGATTCCCGCGCCGAGCGGACCTCGGCGACGCACTCCCCCGCGCACAGCATCCAGGCCGGCAGCGCCGACGCCAGTGCCGATAACAGCTGTTCGGCACGTTCCGGCGATTTTGCCGGCAACAACATGACAGGTACTCGCCCGAGCCTGCCGATCAGGCCGGAGATCTGCTGCCGGTCCAGCTCGGCGAGCAGGTCGGCATCCGGCGATCCTGCCGCCGTTTCGGGTGTTCGCGCCACCAGCGCAATGCCGGTCATCTGCCGGCCCTCCAGACCGACGCCGAACGCCTTCGCCCGCAAACTCACCTCGCGTGCGGACAACGAGTAGTCCATCAACCCGGCAATGATGTTTCGGTGCGTCGACAGTTCAGGCGCCAACGTTGAGCCGTCCAGTAGCCGGCCCAGCGCGAGCGTCGACGCCGCGCGTTCGAGCAGCATGGCCTGTGAGGGCTGATCGACGGAATCGACCATCACGAGCCGGCCCCAGATGTGCCCGCGGGCGCCGACCGCCGAGGTGATCCAGCCGCGCTCCTGGCTTCGCCGGGAGATCTGCTGCCAGCGACCGAGAATATCGTCGGCATCGGCCTCGGTCAGCCCGGCGAAGCCCAGCACCCGGTGGTTCAGGTCCTCGAGCACCACTGGCGCGGCGGAAAGCCGGGCCGCCTCAGAGATCACCTCGCTTTGGGTGGCACCGCGCACCGTGAGTTCGTGAAATGCCCTGTGCACCTCCTCAGACGCCTTGAGCCGCTCGACCTGCGATCCCAGCACCTGCTCGTGCACGATCCTGGTCACCGCGACAAAACGGATCTCATTGGCGAGCGCGATAAGCGGCAGTCCGCTGCGTTCGGCCTCAGTCACGAGAGCGGCCGGCAGTTCATCCCGGTACCGCTTGCCGAGTTCGATCACCAGACCGGCGACACCAGCGTCGACGATCCCGCGGATGAAGGCGCGCAGCGCCGCCGCATTGTCGGGAAGCGCGATTCCGGTGCTCAGCACCAGCTCACCACCCTGCAGCAGATAGCCGGTGTCCGGCAGTTCGAGGACATGAACCCAGGTGACCTGGCGGTTCAGCGATTCCGCGCCGGCAACCACCTTCGGCTTCCCACGCCGAACGGCTGGAACGTCGAGCACATCGGCAACTGTCAGCGGCATTTACACAATGTACCTAATTTGCTGGAATTGCTGACACTCTGTAGCTACCTCGAAGCCCGAAAGCGGGCAACGATGGTAGTACTGACTACCCCTGCCGTGAACCTGACTGCAGATTCAAAGGAGAACAATCCCAGTGAACGTCCTCAAGCATTACATCAACGGCGAATACGTTGGCGACGCCGCGGCCTCGCGCACCTCACCCGTTTTCAACCCGGCAACCGGCGAACAAGCCTCACAGGTACTGCTGGCCAGCGAACAGGATGTCGACACTGCCGTCGCCGCAGCGCAGGCTGCGCTTCCGGCCTGGCGCAACACCAGCCTGACCAAGCGCACGCAGATCATGTTCCGTTTCCGCGCCCTGCTCGACGCCAACCGCGACCGGCTTGCCGCGGCTGTTACCTCCGAGCACGGCAAGGTGCTCTCCGACGCCGCCGGTGAGGTCTCCCGCGGTCTGGAGAACGTGGAATTCGCTTGCGGCCTTCCAGTTCACCTCAAGGGGGGCCACAGCCTGCAGGCGTCGACCGGGGTCGATGTGCATGAGCTTCGCCAGGCGGTCGGTGTCGTTGCCGGCATCACACCCTTCAACTTCCCGGTGATGGTTCCGCTGTGGATGCTGTCGAATGCCATCGCCTGCGGAAACACTTTCATCCTCAAGCCCAGCGAGAAGGATCCAAGCGCCGCGCTGATCATCGCCGAGCTGTTGACCGAAGCCGGGCTGCCGGATGGCGTCTTCACCGTGCTGCACGGTGACAAGGTGGCCGTCGACGGCCTGCTAAACCACGATGACGTGAAGGCTGTCAGCTTTGTCGGCTCCACCCCGATCGCGCAGTACGTGTACAGCAATGGAACTGCCCAGGGCAAGCGGATTCAGGCACTCGGCGGTGCCAAGAACCACATGGTTGTACTGCCGGATGCCGACCTGAACGCCGCTGCGGACGCCGCCATCTCCGCGGCCTACGGCTCGGCCGGCGAACGCTGCATGGCCGTTTCAGTCCTGGTTGCGGTGGGCGACGTAGCCGACGAACTGGTCGGCAAGGTGCAGGAACGGATTGCCAAACTGTCTATCGGCGACGGCACCGACCCGGCATCCGAGATGGGCCCGCTCGTCACGGCGCAACACCGGGACAAGGTCGCTTCATACATCGACAAGGGCGCCGCCGAGGGCGCGACGGTGGTCGTCGACGGACGCGAACAGAAGTTCGACGGTGACGGCTTCTTCATCGGCGTTTCGCTGCTGGACAACGTGAAGCCGGGAATGGCGGTGTACGACGAGGAAATCTTCGGGCCGGTACTCGCCGTTGTCCGCGCCGAGAACTACACGGACGCCGTCGAGCTGATCAACAACAACGAGTTCGGCAATGGCGTGGCGATCTTCACCCGGGATGGCGGCGCGGCCCGCTCGTTCGAGGCCGATGTCGAGGTCGGCATGGTCGGCGTGAACGTGCCGATTCCGGTTCCGGTCGGCTGGTTCTCCTTCGGCGGCTGGAAGAAGTCCCTGTTCGGCGACAGCCACATGTACGGCCCCGAAGGAGTACATTTCTTTACCAGAACGAAAGTTGTGACCACCCGCTGGCCGGATCCATCGACGAGCGTCGTCGACCTCGGCTTTCCGAGCAACGACTGATTCCAGAAGCGACTGAGACCAGCAACGACTGACGGTTCCAGCCACAAGCAAAGCAACACCGGTCTTCGACAAAAAGACCGAGAGAAGGAAACTGTGATGGCAATCCCAACAACAGCCGACGAGGTGCGGCGCCTCGACCGTGACCACGTGCTGCACTCGTGGTCCGCGCAGGCCCACATCAACCCGCTGCCGATCAAATCGGCCTCCGGTGCGTCGTTCAGCGACTACGACGGAAACACCTGGCTCGACTTCGCCTCGCAGCTGGTGAACTCCAACATCGGTCACCAGCACCCCAAGGTCGTCCAGGCGATCAAGGACCAGGCCGAGAAGCTGTGCTTCGTTGCCCCTGCGTTCGCCAACGACGCCCGAAGCGAACTAGCTCGACTGATCGCGGAACGTGCACCGGGAGACCTGAACAAGGTCTTCTTCACCAACGGCGGCGCCGAGGCGAACGAGAACGCAATTCGGATGGCGCGGGTGCACACCGGTAAGCAGAAGATCCTCTCTGCCTACCGCTCGTACCACGGCGCAACCCACACAGCGATAACGGCGACCGGCGATCCACGTCGCTGGGCTTCGGACAACTCCTCAACCGGTATCGTGCACTTCTTCGGTCCATACGCCTACCGTTCTGCGTTCGGCGCGAAGAATGAGGCAGAGGAACTGGAGCGGTCGCTGGGGCACCTCGAGCAGCTCGTCATGCTCGAAGGTCCGGGAACGATTGCGGGCATCCTGCTGGAAACCATCGTTGGCACCAACGGAGTGTTGCTGCCGCCGGACGGCTACCTGGCCGGCGTCCGCGAAATCTGCGACAAGTACGGCATCATGCTGATCGCCGACGAGGTCATGGTTGGCTTCGGCCGGGTTGGTGAATGGTTCGCCATCAACAACTGGGGCGTCACGCCTGACCTGCTGACCTTCGCCAAGGGCGTCAACTCCGGGTACGTTCCGCTCGGTGGCGTGGTCATGTCGAAGGCGATCGCCGATACCTTCGAAGACCGGCCTTTCCCGGGCGGCCTGACCTATTCGGGCCATCCGCTGGCCTGTGCCGCCGGCGTTGCGTCCATCGAGGTATTCGAAGAAGAGAAGATCCTCGAACACGTCAAGGACCTCGGCGAGCGGGTGTTGCGTCCCCGGCTGGACAAGATGGCAGTCGACCACCCGAGCATCGGCGAGATCCGCGGCAAGGGACTGTTCTTCGCCCTCGAGCTGGTGACCAACCGCGAAACCCACGAGCCGCTTGTCGTGTTCAACGCCTCCGGCGCCGACGCGGAACCGATGACGAAGCTGCTGGCAGCATGCAAGGAGCGCGGAGTCTGGCCGTTCACGCACTTCAACCGGTTGCACATCGCTCCGCCTCTGGTTATCTCCGAAGAGGAGCTGGTGCGCGGCCTCGATGTCATCGATGAAGCGCTGAAGGTCGCTGACGAGTACTACACCGGTTAGGCATTACGCCGAGATCCCGGGCTGCCGTGAGGTGGGCTACCACCCACTCAGGCGCAGTCCGCCTCGGCACAGCCCGCTCGGCCACAGCCGACACCGGCTCAGCCCTTCTCAGCACAGCCCGCGAAGCCAGGGTCTTCAGACACGTGTGTTCACACAACGCGTCGAAGACCCTGGTTTCGCGCTTTTCGGCTGCGCTAAGCTGCCACCATCCACCCTTAAGGAGTAGATACATGTCGCAGAACTCAGTCGCCGAACGCACTGCCGCCATGCTCAGCGAAGAGCACATCGCCAATCTCGTCGAGTTGTACAAGGACCTGCACGCGCATCCCGAACTATCCATGCAAGAGGTCCGGACGGCGGGCATCGTCGCCGAACGGCTGGCAAAGGCCGGGTACGAGGTGACTGAGGCAATCGGGCAGACCGGCGTGGTCGGTGTGCTCAGGAATGGCGAGGGTGCCACCATCCTGTTGCGTGGAGATATGGATGGCCTACCGGTGCGGGAACAGACCGATCTGCCCTATGCCAGCACCTTCCAGGGCACCACCCCCGAGGGTGAGACGACGTACGCGATGCACGCCTGCGGGCACGATGTGCACACCACGGCGCTACTCGGCACGGCCGAGGCGCTGGCCGCCCACCGGGACAACTGGTCGGGCACCGTGGTGATTTGCGCCCAGCCCGCCGAGGAGACCGGCGAGGGCGCCGTCGCCATGCTTAACGACGGTCTGATGACGAGATTCCCCCGGCCGGATATCTGCCTCGGCCAGCACACCGGACCTGCCCGTGAAGGGACGATCCTGCACCGCAGCGGGATCATGATGTCCGCTGCAGCGAACGTCACCATCAAGCTGTTCGGCAAGGGCGGGCACGCCTCGCAGCCGGAATCCTGCGTCGACCCCGTGGTTGCGGGCGCCTACCTGGTCACTCGGTTGCAGACGATCATTTCGCGTGAGGTGCCGCCATCGGATGCCGCGTTGCTATCCATCACGATGTTCCATGCCGGCTCGAAGGCAAACATCATCCCGAACGACGCCACCATCACGATGAACCTGCGAGTGCGTTCCGATCAGCGTAAACAGCAGATTCTGGCCGGCATCGAGCGCATCGCAAAAGCGGAAAGCGAGGCGGCCGGCCTGGTCGCCCCGCCGGAAATCACCGTGTTCTCCAACTTCCCGGTGACCGTGAACGATGGCGCCGTCGTTGACCGGGTCCGGACAACGCATGAAGAACTTTTCGGCGACGCGGTGGTCGAAGGACCTGTTCTGATGGGCAGCGAGGACTTCTCCGAATTCGGCATCCCCGGCGAGAACCGCTACGACGGCGATCCGATCCCATACGCCTACTGGTTCTTCGGCATCACCGACCCGGAGCTGTTCGACGCTGCGGACGGCGACGACTTCTTCGCCAAGATGGCCAACGTTCCGGTCAATCACACCGACCGGTATGCGCCGTCGACGCCGGAGCCCACGGTCCGGCTGGCGACGAAACTACTCACCTCCGCCGCGCTGACCTACTTGTAGCCCCGGGGAATCGCCTGAGTCGTGGGTTTAGCGCTGAATCGTCGGAAACAACCCACGACTCAGTTGCAAACCCACGACTCACCTGCCTTACCCACGACTCACCCCAAAGCCCTTGGCTAGCCGCGTCCCGAGACCTTGTCCGCCACCTTCGCAATCGGGGATGTTGTCGCCCGGTTATTGTTCTCGGCCCGGTCGGCCGCGTAGTAGGCGGTGTACATGGTCTGCACGCCCAGCCATCGAATTGGCTCGACCTCCCAGCGGCGAACCTTGCGATTCACCCACGGCATCGTCACCAGCTCGCTCTTGTCGCCCAGCACCAGATCGCGAAGCGTCCGGCCCGCGAGGTTTGTCGCCGTCACGCCGGTGCCGACATAGCCGCCGGCCCAGCCGATCCCGGTTTTACGGTCGAGTCCCACGGTGGCCTTCCAGTCACGGGGCACTCCGAGCACTCCGGCCCAGGCATGATCGATCGCTGCTCCCCGGGTCGCCGGGAACATGCTGTGCAGAATCTCGGTGAGCATCGTAATCGTTCCGGGCTGCGTTGTGCCGTCGGTGTCTGTCTTTGAGCCGAATCGGTACGGCACACCACGTCCTCCCAATGCGATCCGGTTGTCTTCGGTGCGCTGCGCGTACATGTAGGCGTGCGCCATATCGCCCAGGGTGTCCATGTGCTTCCAGCCGATCTGGTCCCAGACGTCGTCCGGCAGCGGCTCGGTGGCGATCATCGACGAGTTCATCGGCAACCAGGTCCGGTGTTCGCCCTTGAGATTTGCCGTGAAGCCTTCCGTGGCGCGCAGGATGAACTGCGCCGACACGTTTCCTCGATCCGTCCTGGCCAGCCGCGGTGCGATTTCGGTGACCGTGGTGCTCTCATAGATCGTGACACCGAGCCGCTCGACGGCCTCGGCCAGGCCCCGCACCAGCTTCGCCGGGTGCAACCGGGCGCTATGCGGGTGGTGGATGGCGCCAAGGCAGCCTGCGACATCGATCCGGGCGTTTGCCTCGTCGGCCGATAGCAACGTCGCCGCGGCTTCGGGCCATGCGGCCTCGGCATCCGCAAGCTGCCTGAGCCGGGCGAGTTGAGCCGGGTTGCGGGCGACGGTGAGCTCACCGCCCTTGACGATGTCCGCATCGATACGTTCCGCCGCCGCAACCCCGGCAACCTCGTCGACGGTTTCATTCAATAGGGTCTGGAACCGGCCGACGACGGCGCGGTCGTGCGAGCGGAGATACTGTTCGCGGCCGCCGGTCACGCTGTTCGTCAGCCATCCGCCGTTCCGGCCCGATGCGCCAAATCCGGCAAACCGGCTCTCCAGGACGACGATGTCCAGGTCCGGCCTTGCCTGCTTGAGGTAGTACGCGGTCCAGAGACCGGTATAGCCGGCCCCGACAACGACGACATCGGCCGTTCGATCGCCGTCCAGTGCTGGCCGTTCGGTAGGGATACCTGAGGCGGCATACCAGAAGGAGACATTTCCATTGGTTGTCACTTTGCTTCGCTTCCTTTGCTCATGCCATTGCCGGTGTTCGAGTATCTTCCAGCAGGACACCGTCGCCGCCCGCCCAGTACACGAAAGCGTCATCGCCTGGTCTGACGTCGACACTCATTTCGCGCGGGCTGCGGACGATTCCGGTACTGCCGTCTGCCAATCGCAATTCGTACTTGTGCCCTGAGCCGAGGTAAATGTTCTGCACCACGGTCACCGGCACGGAGTCCGCTCCGAAGGGCACCTCCTGCTGATTGGCAGCCACCCGGAGCTGCTCCGGCCGCAACACGAACGCACCGGGACCCTGTATCTGGGATGGGCGGGTACCGCCGATCGTCGTGCCGGCAAAGTCCATCGACCAGCCGTGGCCGTTCGCGTTCACGTCGGCACGGAGCACCGTGGACTCGCCCATGAACTCGGCGACGAACAACGATGTCGGCGTTTCGTACAGTTCGGCGCTGGCACCGACCTGCTCGATTCTGCCTTCGTTGAAGATCGCGATCCGGTCGGAAAGGATCAGGGCCTCTTCCTGGTCGTGCGTGACGAAAACAAATGTCCGGCCCACCTCCTGATGGATCCGTTTGATCTCCAGCTGAAGTCGTTCACGCAGGTTCTTGTCCAGCGCGCCCAACGGTTCATCCATCAGGAGCGCCCGCGGACTGAACACCATCGCGCGGGCAAAGGCGACCCGCTGCTGCTGCCCACCGGAAAGCTCCCGCGGGAATCTGTCGTCATAGCCCTTGAGCCCGACCGTCTCCAGCGCGGCCCTGACCAGGTCGGCCTGAGTGCTCTTCGGGATCTTCCGTTGTTGCAGCGGAAAGGCGAGGTTCTGCGCCACCGACATGTGCGGGAACAGCGCATAGTGCTGAAACACCACGCCGAGTCCGCGCTTGTGCGCCGGAACGTCATCAACTCGCACGCCGTCGATTTCGACGCTGCCTGCGGAAAGGTCGGTGAACCCGGCGATCAGGTTAAGCGTCGTGGTCTTTCCGCTGCCGGACGGGCCTAACAAGGTGATGAACTCACCCGGTTCGATGCGCAGCGTTATATCGTCGACGGCGATGGACGTGGGATACCGCTTGGTGACGTTCTGGATGTCGATCCGGGTACCGGCTCCGGCAAGGTTAACGGACACGTTTTTTCCTGTTCATGGATAGCAGGCCAATGACGATGATCACGGTTGTGATCAGCATGATCATCGTCGCGGCGGCGGCAATGGTCGGATCGGTGTCCCGGGTGACGCTGCCGTACATCTTCACCGGCAGAGTTTCGAGGTACGGGCTCTTGATGAAGATCGACAGCACCACTTCGTCGAACGAGGTAACGAAGGCGAATAGCGCACCGGACACCACACCAGGGATGATCAGCGGCAGAGTCACTTTGAAGAACGTCGGCCACTTGCCGGCGCCAAGGCTCGCCGCCGCCGTCTCAAGCCGTTCGTCGAAGTTGGCCAGGGCCGCCGTCACGGAAATCACCACGAACGGCATTGCCAGGACGCTATGCGCCAGGACGAAACCCAGGACGGTGCCGAGCAGCTGGAACTTCAGGAAGATGGAATAGATGCCGATCGCAAGAATGATCGCCGGGACGACGACGGGTGCCAGCAATCCGGCCTGGACCACGGCGGCTGCGTTCCGCCGGGTCCAGCGGTGCAGGCCGAGGGCCGCCGCGGTTCCGATCAGTGTCGAGATGATGACGACGATGACTGCGACGGTGAATGAATTGCCCAGGGCGGTCATCCAGGTGGGGTCGGTGAAGAACTTTTCGTACCACCTGGTTGACCAGCCGGTCGGCGGGAAGACCAGGGACGCTTTGTCGGTGAAGCTCAACGGAATGACGATCAGGGTTGGCGCGATCAGCCAGATGGCGACCAGAACCGAGTAGGTCCACAGCGTTGCCTGGGTAGCTGTTTTGTGCTTCACAACAGTTTCCCCCGGTCTCCCAGCAGCCTTCGGCTGCGGCGCATCATCAGGCCGAGTACGCCGAGCAGGATCAGGGTTGCAACCAGCAGTACGACGCCAAGCGTGCCTCCTCTGCCCCACTGCAGCTGCTGGTTCACCTGCATATAGATGTACTGCGAAATCAGCATTTCCGAGGGGGAGCCCAGTAGCGCTGGGGTGATGTAGAAGCCGAGCGCCTGGATAAAGACCAGGAGGCACCCGGAAACCACACCCGGCATCGATAGCGGAACGAACACCCGCAAGAAGGCAACCGCGGGCCGCGCCCCGAGACTTTGCGCGGCCTGAACCAGGCGCATATCGACCCCGCTCATCACGGAATACAGCGGCAGAACCATGAACGGCAGCAGAACCTGGACCATCCCGATCAATACCCCGGTTGTGTTTCGGATCAGGTTGTAGGGCCCGAGGCCGATAATCCCGAGGAACGAATTGACCAAGCCGCTGTCCTGCAGCAGCACGATCCAGGCGAAGCTGCGAATCATCAGCGAGGTCCAGAACGGAATCAACACGATCACGATAAGCGCCGCCCGAGCCTTGGGTCCTGCGATGACCATCAGGTAGGCATACGGGTACGCCAGGGCGAGACAGATCAGCATTGAGAGCAGCGCGATCCACAGCGTTCGTCCGAGAATGGCCAGGTTTCCACTCGAGCCGAAGAACCATTCATAGTTCTGGGTTCCAAGCTGCGGATCTGAAACACTGCGCCACATCGACTCGGCCAAGGGATAGGCGAAAATCCCGAGGATCAGGGCGAGCGCCGGCAGGAGCAGAAGCAGTGGGTTGGTGCCGGTGCGGCCGGGCTTGCTGCCCGGCCGCACCTTGGCCGGCGGCGCCTGAGCTTCAGGAGCCCCCACCGGTGGGGCCTGACTCATCCGGATACCCAGGCGGTGAACTTCTCGAGCGTCTCAGCGTAGTTCTCGCCCCACCAGGTGAAGTCCGAGGTCAGGACCTTGTCTGCGACCTCGGGATTGGTCAGCAGGAACTTCTGGCCTTCCGCGTTGACCTGGGGCTTCGCATCGACGTGGATCGGGGAATACGAGGTTTCCTCAGTGAGCTTCTCCTGTTGTTTCTGGCCGAGGTAGTAGTTGATGAATGCCATCGACGCCTTAGGGTTCTTCGCATTCGTCGGCACTGTGAGCACATCCATCACCACGACACCGGTTTCCCAGGCCGGCGCGTATGGAGCACCGTTTTCTACCGCACCGTACGCGCGACCGGACCAGACCACGCCCATATCGATCTCACCCGACTCCAGCATCTGCTGGGCCTGGGCTCCGGTCGTCCAGTAGACGATGCTGTCCCTGATCGTTTCGAGTTTCTTCAGCGCCCGGTCAACATCGAGTGGGTAGAGCTCGTCCGGCGCCACACCGTCGGCAATCAGGGCGCCTTCCAGGATGCCGCCGCCGATGTCTCCGCTCTGAACGCCCCGCTTGCCGGGGTACTTCTCGGTGTCGAAGAAGTCTTTCCAGGTTTTGACCGAGTCACCGAACTTCTCAGTGTTGGCGACCACGACACTCGCATACTGCATCGCCGGCACGTAGCAGTCACTTGCCAGCCCCTCGGTCACCTTTGACTTGTCGATGATCGAGTAGTCAAGCTTCTGGAGCAGCTTCCCGCATTGGCCGGCTGCCCAGTTGGAGTCGGTGTCCACAACGTCCCAGGTGACGTTATTGGAATCGACCTGCGCCTTGATCTTGGCGTACTCAGTAGGCCCGTCCTGCAAAATTTTCGCACCGGACTCCTCGGCGAACGGCGTGCCAGCTGCCGCCATCTGCCCGTCCTGATAGATGCCTCCATAGGACACAAAGGTGAGATTGACGCCGTCCAGGGCTCCGGCCTTGACCGTGCCGGCTTTCGCGGGCCCTTCGCCAAGGTCGATTTCGGCGGGACCGCCGCCTCCGCAGGCGGCCAGCAGCACTGCTGACCCGGCGCCCAACAGCGCCAACCGGACAGAGCGTCCCCGCCGTGGCAGATTGAGACTCAACATTCTTCCTCCATTGGACTTTGAACCGGACTGGGTTATTAACGGGACTGGGTTATTAACGGGACTGGATTACTAACGGGACTAGGCTATTAACGGGACTAGTCGGTTGGTGGGCTGCACACCCAGAGCACTTCGGCGACGTCACTGCCGACGTTGACGACCTTGTGTGGACTTGAGCTGAGGAACTCGATGCTGTCGCCGGTCAACAGCGTGTGCTGTTCGTGGCCGAGGTGCAGCAATACCGATCCTTTGAGGCAGACGAACAACTCCTGGGAATTACCGTGGGTATACGGCTCGTCACCGGTGGAACCGTCGGCATCGATGGTGCCGAAATACACTTCGAGGTTTCGCAACGGCGGTGGGGTCAGCAGGTACTTGTTAACCCCATCGCCTGCCTGGTAGTGCGGCCGGTCAATGCTGCGCAGCACTCCCCTGCTGTGGCTTGTGCTGCCATCGATCAGTTCCGCCGTCGTCACTCCCAGCGACTCAGCGATCTTCTTCAGTGAGGAGATGCTCGCGCTGGACAGATCGTTCTCGAGCTGACTGAGAAAGCTCGAACTGACGCCGGCGCTGGCGGCGAGCTTCCTGAGCGGCATGTCTCGAAGCAGTCGTGCAGCTCGAACCCGCTGACCCAGCGTGTCATCCAACAGATCCACGCTCATACGTCCTGTTCATCGTGGCTGATCGTTCGGTTGAGTAATACTGAACACTTTGTTAAGTGGACTCTAGACCGATGTGACCCGGAACACAATGAGTTTCGAAAAAGAAACCTGACTCAGACAGCCAGCAGGGGACGTCGCTGCCCGGCCGGGTTGGCTTGCTCGAAGCTGCGGGCTAGTTGCAGCAGCTTCAGATCCTGCCCGGGAGCGGCGACGAGTTGGATGCCGACCGGCCAACCCTGCGCGGTGAAACCGGCGGGCAGCGAGATGGCGGGACATCCGGTCACCGTGATGAAGTACGCCGAGCGCATCCAGTCCAGATAGCTTTCCATCTGCTGTCCATTGATCTCGGTCGGGAACTCCAGCTCGGCGTCGAACGGCGGAACCTGTGACACCGGCAGGGCGAGCAGGTCGAACTTCTCGAAGAACTGGTCCATCACCTGGTAGATCCGGGCCTTGCTGGTCAGCGCCCGGCCCAGCTGCTCCCCGGTCAGACCGACGCCGGCCTGAATGTTCTGCACCAGCGAGTCCTTCATTCTTCCCGGGTGGCGCGCCAGCAGGTCGCCGAGCCGCAGCTGGAACAGCCAGGCACGCAGGACGCGGAACACCTCGTCGGCGCCGTCCAGCCGGGGATGTGCTTCCTCGACGACGGCGCCGGCGTCGGAGAAGACGGACCGCTGTGCCTCAATTACCGCGCGCACATCGTTGTCGACGGCAAAAGAACCACCAAGATCGATGTCGAAGGCAACGCGCGCGCCGGCCAGTGTCCGGGGCAGCAGCGGGGAAAAGGTGTCACCCGGAAGCTCGCGAGCCAGCTCGGTCTTCGATGTCGGCCCGGCCAGAACCGAAAGTAACAGGCACAGATCATCCACGGTGCGCGCCATCGGGCCGGCAACCGCCAGTGTGTCCCACGGGGTCGGGTTCGGCCAGACGGGAACCCGGCCCGGCGAGGGCCGGAAGCCGACGACGTTGTTGAACGACGCGGGATTGCGCAGCGAACCGCCCATGTCACTTCCGTCAGCCAGCGGCAGCATTCCGGTGGCGAGCGCGACGGCAGAACCACCGCTCGAGCCGCCGGCTGACCTGTCGGGGTCATAGGGATTGCGGGTCAGCCCGAAAACCGGATTGAAAGTGTGCGAGCCGGCGGCGAACTCCGGAACGTTCGTTTTCGCGACCGTGATGGCACCGGCATCCTGCACCCGCTGAACGTGCAGGTCGCTGCGGGTGGGCACCAGGTCGGCAAAGATCGGCGAACCCGATGTGGTGAGCCATCCCCCGACGGCATGAGTGTCCTTGAAGCCAAAGGGCAAGCCGTGCAGTCTGCCGACGGCCGCGCCACGCTCGGTAGCCGCATCGGCCGCCGTCGCCTGCTCGTGCGCTCGCTCGAAATCAATGCTCACTAGCGCATTGACCTTAGGATTGACGTATTCAATCTGCCGCCGGTGCAGCTCAAGCAGCTCGACGGCGGAGATGTCGCGCGATCGCACTGCGTCCAGCATGTCCCGCGCGGAACTGAATACGTCAATAGTCATAGTTCTCATCCTCGAGTTGCGTGCCTTCCCACCGATTATGCCCCGAATCAGATCGGCTGGCAGGAGCTGAACACGACAAATCCGCCTCCCCGAATCTGGCGCAAGCTGCTTGGACCCGGCCGGTCCCATCCCGGTGGTAATCTCAGGGCGGCAAAACCCTCGCAAAGGCATCGGAGTAGCTATGAGTGAGCCTGAGTTCCCGAACCGGCGCGTGTCCAAGGGAAGCAGCATCGTCGACAACGCGATTTACGTCGACGGGAAACGGGTGAGCTCGCCGGTTTCCCTCGCCGAAACGTATCGCGAACTCAACGACCGCCCAGGGGCACTCGCCTGGATCGGTCTCTTTCGTCCGACGCACGCAGAGCTGAACTCGCTCGCGGCGGAGTTCGACCTGCATCAGCTCGCCATCGAAGACGCGGTCGCCGCCCATCAGCGGCCGAAGATCGAGCGCTACGGCGACACCCTGTTCCTGGTACTTCGCGCCGCTACCTATCTGGACGATGCCGAAACCGTCGAGTTCGGCGAGCTGCACATCTTCGTCGGCCGAAACTTCGTCATCACTGTCAGGCACAGTACGTCGCCGGACCTTTCCACCGTGCGCCACCGGATGGAAGACCAGGATCCCAAGCTGCTGGCGTTGGGCACCGAGGCCGTGCTGTATGCCATCCTCGATGCCGTGGTCGACGGCTATATGCCAGTCATCGCCGGGCTGGAGAACGACGTCGATGAAATCGAAACTCAGGTTTTCGACGGGGACCCTGCGGTGTCCCGGCGGATCTATGAGCTTTCCCGTGAGGCGATCCAGTTTCAACGCGCCACCAATCCGTTGAGTGCGACGCTCGACAACCTGTCCTCCGGCTTCCGGAAATACCAGGTCGATCAGGAACTGCAGCGATACCTGCGCGACGTCGACGACCATGTGACTCATGTCAATGAGCGGATCGACAGTCTGCGCCATCTGCTGGCCGACGTGCTCACAGTGAACGCGACCCTGGTCGGGCAACGACAGAACGAGGTGAGCCTGGACCAGAACGAGCAGATGAAGAAGATATCGGCCTGGGCAGCGATCCTGTTCGCGCCATCGCTGGTCGGCTCGATCTACGGAATGAATTTCACCCACATGCCCGAGCTGGACTTTCCGTGGGGCTACCCGGCGGCCCTCGGATTGATGATCACCGGTAGCGCGCTGTTGTACGCCGGTTTCAAAAAACGCCGCTGGTTGTAAGGCTGCCGGCCATTCGGTAGGCGGCAATTTCGTCACGGCTCTGGTGCACCGAGCGGAGTGTGTGTTAGCTTCACTCGGAACGGATCCCGAGCGCGCGACCGGAGTCAATGATGACATCGCTATCGGCTCAGCAAGGCTCCGCCGACGTGTCGGCGATAGCCAATACCCCATTTCTCTGGTTCATCGCACTTGCTGTCTTCGCTGTGATCGCCGGCCAGTCGGTGATCTACCTCCGGGCAGCTAAGAAGGCGGCACCGGACGCCGGCATGACACCAGAACAAATGCGAACCTCGTTCCGGTCGGGCGCCGTCGCAGCGATCGGGCCGTCGCTGTCTATCGTCCTGGTCGCGGTCGCCCTGCTGCCTCTGTTCGGCACACCGCCAGTCCTGGTACGGATCGGCGTGATCGGCTCGGCGGCAACCGAAGTTGCCTCGGCCACTCTCGCCGCCGGCACTCAGGGCGCCGAACTCGGCGGCGAGGGCTACACCAGTAAAGTCTTCGTCATCGCCTTCTTCGCGATGGGCCTCTCCGGTGCCATGTGGATGCTTGCGACTCTGATCCTCACCCCGCTACTCAAGCGTGGTGATTCCAAGCTTCGCCGGGTCAATCCGCAGGTGATGGCGATCGTTCCCGCCGCAGCGCTCCTCGCCGCTTTCGCGAGCCTCACGGTCGGAGAGCTGGCGAAGACGCCGGTTCACATCATCACTGTGATCGCCTCGGCCATCGCAATGTCAATCCTGCTGTTCGTTGCAAAGAAGCTCGGCCAGCCCTGGCTGAACGAATGGGCGCTGGGATTCTCCATCGTGATCGGGCTCGTCGTCGCATACTTCGCCCACGCGGCCGGACTCGGCGCCTAGGTCAGGGGGACTGACATGAGCAACCTTACCGAGGCGCCCGGCCTGGCCGCCTTCGACCGAACCACCGCCCGCTGGGGCAGGCTGACCATGATCATCGTCCTGGTCCTGACCGTGGGCGGTCCGCTCTATCTGGCGCTGTTCGGCGGTCTGAACATTTCGACCGGCGAGCTGCTGGTGGCATTCCTCGCAGTCGCCAGCGCCTACGGCGTGTTCTGGTTCGTCGAGCCGATCACCTACTACCCCGTACTCGGACAGGCGGGCATGTACCAGGCATTCCTGATCGGCAACATCTCCAACAAGCTGCTTCCGGCTGCGATCGGCGCGCAAAGTCATCCCAGGGTCAACGTCATGCCAGGAACCCGCAAAGGGGAACTGGCGGCCACGATGGCGATCTGCGGAGCCGTCGTCGTACACATCACCTCGCTCCTGCTGTTTGTCGGGATCCTCGGCACCTGGATCGTGAGCGTGGTTCCCACACCGATCGTGGACGTCGCCAAGCTCTACATCCTTCCGGCAATTCTCGGCGCGGTGATGGTGCAGATCTCGATGTCGCTGCGGAAGCCGCGAATCACCATCATCGCCGTCGCGGCCGCGGTGTTCGTCACCTTCGGCCTGCTGCTGGTGCTGCCCGTCCTGAGCCCCGCGGGCACCTTCATCGTCGTCGTCATCACCGTGGTGCTGGCCTGGATCCTGCGTGGCCGGACCGAGGAGTCGGCGTCGGATATCGAGGGGAACCGGCTTTAACCTCGATCCGCCGATGAGGTGAGCAGGGCACATCACTGACTCCTCCGGCGGTACCGTCATGAGGCCAGCGCACGCCGGAGACGGGGCGCACCCGGCTCCCCTTCATGACCGACGCCACGTAGCATGAACGTGCTGTTCGCCAGTTTCAAGAAGCGCGCCGCTGGTAGTTAGCCTGCCCAAATACAACTAGACGTCGAAAGGCCCGTTATGTCGGAACCTCCACAGGCACGGCGCTCCGTGCGCGAAAAGCTGGCGGCCGGCGAGCCCATCCTTGGCACATTTGTGATGGAGTTCGCCACCAACGGCATCGGCCGGCTCACCGATGGGGCCGGCGCGGACTTCGTGCTTTACGACGGCGAGCACACCGGCTGGAGCTGGGAGACGCTTGCCGGCCTGCTCGCAACAACCCGGCATACCGGGCTGGCAAGCTGGGTCCGGGTACCGGGGCACGACCCGAGTTTCATCAGCCGGGCACTCGACATCGGCGCGCAGGGCGTGATGGTGCCGTTCGTCAATACCCCCGAGCAGGCAACCCGGCTGGCGTCGGCAGCCAAGTATCCGCCAGTAGGTACCCGTGGGGCCGCGTTCGGCATTGCGCATGACGACTACATCGCGGGCGCCATCGACGACAAGATCTCGACCGCGAACCGTGACGGTTTGTTGATCGCCCAGATTGAATCCGAGCAGGGCGTGCACAACGCCGCCGGAATCGCCGCGGTTGACGGCGTCGACGTGCTTTTCGTCGGCCCGCTGGATCTCAGCATCAGTCTGGGTATTCCCGGCCAGTTCGACGACGAGAGATTCATCCAGGCGCTGACCACCGTGGCCCATGCAGCGCTCGGCCAGGGCAAGGGCCTCGGCATCCTGACCACGTCCACCCGGATGGCCGAGACGGCACTCGGTCTCGGCTACCGGGTGATAGCGCACAGCGCAGACCTCTGGATTTACCAATCCGCGCTGCGGAACAGCCTCGAGCGGCTTCGCGAATTGCATGCGACGGTCGCTTCCCGGGGCAGCACGGCTGGCTGAACGCTCAAAAGACTGCCGCCGCCGCCGGCCCCAAGGCTGCGATCGCGGTCTATCCTGATCAGTAATCGGTCGAATTATCGAGCTGACGAAAAGCCTGGGGCAGCAATGACCGCGGCAATCGAACTTCTGGACCTCGTCGTCACCCGAGGCAACAAGACGGTGCTGGCCGGTGTCACCGCAGAGATCACAGCCGGCAGTATCACCGGCCTACTGGGTCCCTCCGGCAGCGGCAAGACAACCCTGATGCGTGCGGTGATCGGGGTGCAGAAGATTCGTTCCGGTCGCATCCTGGTGTTAGGGCAGAGCGCCGGCAGTCCACCACTGCGGCATCGGGTCGGCTATGTATCGCAAGCTCCCAGCGTGTACGGCGACCTAAGCATCCGCTCGAACGTTGAGTTCTTTGCCGCCATCTATGGATGCGGAAAGTCGGCGGTTGACGATGTGCTGAACACCGTCGGACTGCAGGATTACGCGGCACGGCGCACCTCGCTGCTATCCGAAGGACAACGCAGCAGAGTCTCGCTTGCCTGCGCGCTGGTCGCACAGCCGGAGGTGCTGATTCTCGATGAGCCGACCGTTGGCCTCGATCCGCTGCTGCGACTCGAGCTCTGGAACGAATTCGAGCGGCTGGCGGCTGACGGAATGGCACTGCTGGTCTCCTCCCACGTCATGGACGAGGCCAAACGTTGCCAATCGCTGCTGCTGCTGCGCGACGGCGCCCTGTTGGCAAATCTGAGTCCCGAGGAGCTGGCCGACCGAACCGGAACTGTCGACATGGACGAGGCATTCCTCCGGTTGGTTTCCGGTAGCGGTAGATCTGACCAGAGGGAGGCCCGCTGATGCACGTCCGGATTCTGCTGGCCGTGGCACGCCGGGTGCTGACCCAGCTGCGCAACGATCCCCGGAGCATAGCGATGATCGTCGTGGTTCCGTCATTCCTCCTGGTCGTCGTCCGCTTCCTTTACGACAACGAAACGCTTCAGCCCGGCCAGCCGGCGACTTTCGATCGGGTCGGCCCGATCCTGCTCGGTATCTTCCCCTTCGTGGTGATGTTCCTGATCACCTCGATCACCATGCTCCGGGAGCGCACCTCGGGCACGCTGGAACGACTATTGGCCTCCCCGCTCGGCAAGGGCGACCTGCTGTTCGGCTACGGGCTGGCATTCTCGCTGATGGCAGTGCTGCAGGCAGCGTTCACCTGCGGCGTCGCATATTGGCTGCTGGGCATGACGACGGAGGGAAGCCCGTGGCTGGTGGTGCTGGTCGCCGTTGTGAACGCGGTCCTCGGTGTGTCGCTCGGCCTACTCTGTTCGGCATTCGCGCACACCGAATTCCAGGCCGTTCAGTTCATGCCGGTCGTCGTTGTGCCGCAGTTCCTGCTCTGCGGTTTATTGGTCGCTCGCGATCAGATGGCCGACTGGCTGGAGGCTATAGCGAACGCCCTGCCGATGACGTACTCGGTGGAGGCGTTGAGCGAAATAAGTCGGCATGCCGACCCGACCGGCACCATGTGGCGCGACCTCGGCATTGTCGCCGGCTGCGCCGTCGTCGCCCTGTCACTCGCCGCGGTCACGCTGCCCCGCGCCTCCCGATGACGTGTGCCTGGCATCTCGTCCCGCCGGCCACCATCTCCATTCCGGGCCGCCCCGGCTTGAACTGAGCTTGTACAGGGGTCAATTACCTCTGCGGTCATCATCAGATGGTGCTTCATCAGCTGGCAACTCTTCCTGTTCGGCCGGGTCTTCTAAGCCCCCGACAGGATCGATTACTTCATCGGAAATAACAGTTGCCTTGGGAGATTCAGCGCTTCCCCCGGTAAGGCTGATAGCTGACTCGTGAGTCTCTGTCGCTGAGGATTCTTCCAGGAGTCCGGAACTTTCATCCTTGGTTTGCCAGGTTGTTGTGACGTCCGAGACAACCACGCATTGACCGGATCTATTAGTAAAGAAATTTGATTTGGTCGTCGTTGCGGCCGACAGTATCTGCAACCCTTCTTCAGCGAATGAGTTTTTGATGTCGTCCAGTCCTTCGGTGCCCGGCGGTGCCGGTGCTGGTGAGACAGACGTGGACCTTGCCCGCGTCTTGGGCAGGTCGTAGTCGGCGGTCCAAAAGTCATTCTGTGCCTCGAAGAATTCAGCTACCGCTTTCTCTGCGGCTGACTCTTGCTCTGGGGACAACTCTGATTCATGCGTCTCCTGCCCGGACGACTTCCCGATCGCCGAGTCCATTGCTTGCGTGCCTGACATCGTCAGTGCCAGACAAGCCGCCGCGACAACCAGGGTCATCTGAGTGCCCTTGATCATCGGATCTCGTTGTCGGGATGCTCGGTGTCGTAGGCGTGACGAGCCTCGGCGATGGCGTCACGGTGTACGAGGGACCAGTCGGCCAGCGCCTTAACGAGATGGGTGAGGCTTGCCCCGGTCTCGGTAAGTCGGTAGTCGACCTGGGCCGGCACGGTCGGATAGACGGTCCGAATCACCAGTCCGTCCCGTTCGAGTCGTCGGACCGTCAGGGTCAGCATTCGTTGGGATATCCCGTCGATGGCGCGTTGGAGTTCCCGGAACCGGCGCGCACCATTTGAAAGTTCGACGATGACCAGGACCGACCACTTGTCTCCGACCCGGTCGAGAACGTCGCGGATCCCGCAGTCAGGGTGGCCCGGCTGTCCGCACGGGTCCAGGTCGGCTACCCCAGCGGTTACATCGGCGTGCGTCGGTAACACGAAACTGCCTCCTTGTGGCTGGGTCTGCAGCTGGTCCATGATCTCAATGATAGTTACTGAAGAGAACCACAAAGGAGACTCGATCAAATGATCATGGTGACCGGGGCAAATGGGCAGCTGGCGTCGCTCACGCTGGAAGAGCTGAACTCACGAGGAGTAGCAGTCGTCGGGGGTAGCCGCGCCCCTGAAGGCGGTCTCCGTCATCTCGACTTCGACGACCACGCCAGTCTGAACTTCCAGGGCATTTCGACCTTGGTACTGATTTCGGCCGGGTACGCCGAGGACGACCAGGTCATCGCCCGTCACCGAGCGGTTGTTGACGCCGCGGTTCGCGACGGAGTGATTCACATCATCTACACCAGCCTGACCGGCGCCGGGGACCATGTTGGGTTCGCTCTCGCTCATCGGGCCACCGAGCGGCTAATACAGGCCAGTGGGCTTGAGTGGACGATTCTCCGCAACGGACTGTATGCCGAGCTATTTGGCGCGCTCCTCTCCTGGACCCCAGACGGTTTGGCATCAGCGTTCGGCACCGGCGCGTTGTCTGCGGTTGCTCGTGCGGATCTCGCTGCTGCCGCGGCAGTCGTCGCCGCAACGCCCGCCTCTCATGCCGGAAGGACTTACGAACTCGTCGGTGACCCGATGAGCGCAGACGACGTCGCTGCCCAGCTCGGTGTTTCGCACCGCACCATCAGCCTGAGCGAGTACCGCAGCCGCCTTCTAGCCGACAACACTCTGCAGCCGTTCCAACCGCCGATGCTTGCCTCGATCGCCACAGGCATCCGCCACGGATTCCTCGACAACCACAGCCCCGACCTTGCCAACTTACTTGGGACGCCGGCAACCGACGCTCTCACGGTTGCAGCAGACGCCGCAGCATCGATGCGTGGCGCGTAGCGAGAGCTATCCGGGCACCGTGCTAGCTTCGGGTAACCCTAGGAGGAGGATTCCATGCTTGACCGGTTGTCGTCAAACTCGTACGCCTTTCACCTCTCCTGGTTGCTGATCAGCGGCGCCGCGACAGTGCTCCTCGGGTTACAGATGTACTCCGCGGGCACTGCTGCAGATGCCAGTCACTCAGTAGGCAGCATGGCCCCATTGACCATCCTGGGGCTGGCCGTGTTTGGGGCCGTGTGTTTGCTGGCATTGGTGTCGCTCGTTACCAAGTGGGCGTGCGGCACCGGCGATAACGTCGCAAGTTAACCGGAGCATCTGGGCTGCAGGGTGGTGCTTCGCTCGGGGTCCCACCCTGCAGGTCCCCCCCATGTGCGTGACGAACTAGGCAAGCGAGCCCGACCGCTCAGCCGAGGATGAGCGGGAGCTTCGCCGCGAAATCGTCCAGCCCGGCCTTCTCCGCGTCGGTCGGTGTACGGCGTCCGGTGCCGATCAGGTCGAGGTGGTGTGCAATCTGGGCCACCGCGGCTCGCCGTCCGCGGCTGCCAGCCGACACAGCCGCTCGAAGACCTTGCCCGGGACGGCGTCAACCGCCGTGGGCAACGCCGAAAAAGAGCGGGAGTAGAGATCCATTGCGAGTAGTAGTCTTATGCCGCCTGGAACGGCGGCACCAACTATGAGCAAGCCGCGGACGGGTGCCAATCTCGTCATCGACTGCACGGTTGCTCGGCGTAGTTCAGTGAACACGTGCGGATCGTGCTGCAGACGGAGCATACTCTTCAAAGCGCTTCGCAAGTTAGCGCGGTGGAGTTGGAGGCGTCTCATGCCCGTGTCACGGGACATCAACCCACGACAAAAGCTTTTCAGTTTCTATTGCACACTGGCGCGTAATCGTACTAAAATCGAACATATAGCACTTTCGATTCGTTAATTGGCAGGAGGCTGGCAGTGGAGATCGTGGAGGAAGTGCGCGCGACCGTTGCCACCGCCAAGGCCCTGACCTCAAACCAGGTCCGTGCCTGGACGATGGACGAGCGGCGCCAAGCGCTCTCCGCGCTGGATGATTTGACCAGGATTGCGGCATTGACAAAAGCGCGAATTCTGACCGTGGAAGAGGAAAGTGGTGACTGGGCGTTGCGCGGCGATCCCAGCATCGAAGCTTGGCGGGCGCGGACTACCCGAGAGGGTTATGGCAAAGCCCGAGATGAGCTGCACCTCGCCCGCACCGTCGAGGAAGCGCCACGACTTGGCGACGCCGTGCAGAACGGGGACATCACCGCAGAACACGCCACCGTCCTTGCCCGGGGGATGCAGACGGCCTCCGAGGCACAACGCGAAGCGCTGCAGACCCCGGAAATCCAGGACGACCTACTGCGGTCTGCGGGCAAGACCAACGCGAACGACTTCAAGACCGCCCTGAAGCACAAGCTGGCTGACATAGACAAGGCGGCGCACCAGCGCGGTGCCGATGACGCCAAGGCGCGCCGGTTCACCCGACTGACCAGGGCATACGGCGGCTTCCGGCTGGAGGCGTTCCTGGACGAAGCATCCGGGCAGATGCTGCGGACCGCGCTAAAGGCCGCCGCAGGCAAGCCCGCAGCCGACGACGACCGCACGATCGTGCAACGAACTGCCGACGCCCTGACCACAGTGGCCGGGCACGCCTTGGATCGCGGAACACTGCGCGTCGGCGGGCAGGTGCGCCCGCACGTGATGGTCACACTCAGCGCTGAGCAATGGGCCGCGTGGCGCACCCGCGGGGAGTTTCCCGGCGCCACCTACACGGACGGCACCCCACTGGCCGAATCGGACCCGGCTACCTTGCTGTGCGACGCGCAGCTGATGCGTGTGGTCTTCGACGCCGACAGTCAAGTCGTGGACTTCGGTAGAGAGAAGCGGACGTTCACCGGCCGCCAACGTAAAAGCATGATGGTCCGCGACGGCGGATGCATGAGCCCCGGCTGCGGAATCCCGCCGGAATACTGCGAGGGACACCACATCAACGAATGGGCAGCAGCCAACGGCAACACCAACATCGATGAAGGCGCCCTATTCTGCATCTTCCACCACCACTGGATCCACCGGAACAACATCGCCATCGCCCACGATGCGCGCGGCCTGAGTTTCTGGTCAAACAACGGAAAGTTCATCGGCCGCACCGACTACCGCCAGCGCTGCGTCGAACGGGGCCAGCGCATCGCCGTCGCAAGCGGCCCAGCGCAGAGCGGCGACGTCCTGCCGAACACGGAGGATGTCAATCGGCCGGAGCAGGACCATCTCAAACCCAAATCGCTCGGTTGCGGCAGGCGACCGAACCGTACCGTCATATCGCAGCATGTCGTCGCATCTCGCGCCTGCCCAGAGCGCTCCGACGAGCCGGGCCGGAGCCCACCCCAGCGGCACAGCCTCGAAATCCTCGGCCATTACCGGGGCTGACGCACTATGCCGATCCCGGTCAATCCCGATGCCGGTCAATCCCGATGACCATACAGATCCCGCAACAGCGGCATCTTCGCCCATGATGAATCACCTGCGCACTCCCAGCCCTGGCGCCGTTGGTTGACTCAGGCCTCCGCCTCAGCGTGCGGCCAGCATCTTCGCCCGTCGATTCGACAGCAGCTGACCGCCGATCACGAACAACAGCGCCACGATGAACATTGCCGAGCCGATCACATTGGCCTGCGCCGGAATGCCCCGGGTTGCGGCCACGTAAATGAACTTCGGGAAGGTCGCCACGTTCCCGGAGTTGAAGTTGGTGATGATGAAATCGTCGAAACTGATCGCGAACGACAGCAAGGCGGCGGCCACGATGCCAGGAACCAGCAGCGGGAAGGTGACCCGCCAGAACGCCTGCATACCTGAGGCGTACAGGTCTGCGGCCGCCTGTTCGAGGTTGGGATCGAGGCTGGCCACCCTAGCCTTGACGGTCACCACGACAAACGATGTGCAGAACATGATGTGCGCGATGATGATCGTCGGCATGCCGAGGTCCATCCGCAGGTTCAGGAACTGCGCGAGCAGCGCAGCACCCAGCACGACCTCGGGGGTGGCCAGTGGCAGGAAGATCAGCAGGTTCATCACGCCGTTGAACCGGAACCGGTAGCGCACCAGGGCAATGGCGATGCCGGTGCCCAGGATCGTCGCGCCGACCGTGGCTGCCAAACCGATCTGCAGGCTGTTCGCCAGCGATTGGCACACCGCGGGAGCCCCGCACGGGTTCTGCCAGTTGTCCAGCGTGAAGCCCCGCCAGGTCAGGTTGGTCCGACCGGCGTCATTGAAAGAGAACACGAAAATGTAGAAGATCGGAACCAGCAGGTAGATGAACGCCAATCCCCCGATGACGGGAACGAACAGGCGGCCGAAATTCAGTTTCATACCAGCTCATCCGTTCCGAAGCGGCGGATATATATCAGCACGAGGATCAAAATGGCGACCATCAGCACGAAGGACAGCGCGGACGCGCCAGGATAGTCAACTATCCGGAAGAACCGGGAATCGATGACCTGGCCGATCATGGTGGTGGTCTGATTATTGCCGAGCAGCGCCGCGTTGACGTAGTCGCCGGACGCCGGAATAAATGTCAGCAGCGTGCCGGCGAGTATCCCGGGCATCGACAGCGGCACCGTGACCTTCCGGAAGGTGGTGAAACCGGACGAGTAGAGGTCGTCGCTAGCTTCGAGCAGCCGGGTGTCCAGCCGATCAAGGTTGGCATAGATCGGCAGCATCATGAACGGCAGGAAGTTATAGGTAAGACCGGCAACAACTGCGAAGGCGGTTGCGGTGAGCCGACCATCCGGCGGCAAGATGTGCAACGCGTGGAAGACAGCGACCACTGGGCCGTCATCGGAAAGAATCTGCTTCCAGGCCTGGGTGCGCAGGATGAAGCTGGCGAAGAACGGCGCGATGACCAGCACAAGCAGCATGCCCTGCAGCAGTTTGCGGCCGCGCAGCCGAACCGCGACCAGATACGCCATCGGGTAACCGATCAGCAGCGCGGAAATCGTGGCGATCAGCGCGAAACCAAACGAGCGCAGCAAGGTTTGCCAGTAGGAACTCAGTGCTTCGACGTAATTGCCGAACTCGAGCGCCGGCTGGTACTGGCCGATTTCGCCGCCGGGCACCTTGGTGTAGAGCGAGGTGGCCAGCAGCGAGAACACCGGCAGCACAAAGAACAGCAGCATGAAGATGGCGCCGGGAAGAAGCAGCAGATAACCGACCCGGTTCTTTCGCCGGGTCGCTTTCAGCTCCGAAGCGCTCGGGGCCGACGGGCTCTTGGCGAGCTCCCCGACGCTCATCAGACCGCTTCCTCGTCGGCTCCGGCCGAGGTATCCTGTTCGCCGTCCAGGCCGAACGAGTGCTCCGGCTGCCAAGCCAGGGTGACCTGGTCACCGAGCCGGACCTCTGCGCCGCCGAGATTCTGCCGGAAGACGCCAAGCCTTCCGATTCCGGGAACCTCGACCAAATATTCGGTGCTGACTCCGGTGAACGACACGTCGATCACCTTCGCCCCCGTGATGGCGTTCGACCGGGGCGAGGCTTCATGCGAGGAATCCAGTACGACGATCTTCTCCGGTCGTACCCCTACGATGACTTCACCGGTCTGCTGCGTCGTCCGGTTCTTCGGCACAACGAGCCTGTTGCCCTGGACGTTGACCGCGATATCGCTACCCAGATCCTCCGTCACCGCGCCCGGCATCAGATTGGACTTGCCGAGGAAGTTCGCCACGAACGTCGTCTTCGGCAGTTCGTACAGCTCGGCGGGAGCGCCCATCTGCTCGACCTTGCCGGCGTTCATCACCGCGACGCAGTCGGCCATTGTCATGGCCTCTTCCTGGTCGTGCGTGACATGGACGAAGGTCAGGCCGACATCGGCCTGGATGTTCTTGAGCTCGACCTGCATCTGGCGGCGCAACTTCATGTCGAGCGCGCCGAGTGGCTCGTCAAGCAGCAGCACGGCGGGACGATTGACGATGGCGCGTGCAAGCGCGACCCGCTGTTGCTGGCCACCGGAAAGCTGTGCCGGCCGGCGGGCAGACAGATGGCTCAGTTCGACCAGCGTCAGCGCATCCTTTGCCTGCGCCTCGGCGTCGCGCACCTTGCGGCGCTTCAGCCCGAACGCGACGTTTTCGAGCACGCTGAGGTGTGGGAACAGCGCATAATTCTGGAACACGGTATTGACCGGACGCTGGAAAGCCTTGGTCGAGGTGACGTCTTTCCCGCCGATCATGATCCTGCCGCCGGTGGGCTGTTCCAGTCCCGCGACCATCCTTAAGGTCGTGGTCTTGCCGCAGCCTGAGGGCCCAAGCAGGGCGAAGAACGAGCCGGCCGGAATCGTGAGGTCCAGCTCGTCGACGGCCAGGTAGTCGCCGAATCGCTTCGAGATTGACTGCAGCACCAGGTCGGCACCTGAATCCGATGCCGGACCGTCGCCGGTGTTCAGGCTGCGGGAT
Source organism: Saxibacter everestensis (assembly GCF_025787225.1). Lineage (NCBI taxonomy): Bacteria > Bacillati > Actinomycetota > Actinomycetes > Micrococcales > Brevibacteriaceae > Saxibacter > Saxibacter everestensis. The sequence continues at coordinate 3,878,381 of NZ_CP090958.1, read as the reverse complement.
TCGCCGGATTGCTCTGTGGTCGCGTTTTCAGTTGTCAATTGCCGATCGCCTTCTGGAATTGGTCGCCATAGTTAGTCTCCTGCTCGGCGGTGAGGCTGCGGAACACATGTGCGTTGGCCAGGTCAGTCTCACTTGGGAAGATCAGCGGATTATCGACCAGTTCCGGATCGATCTTCTCCATGGCTTCCTTGGCACCCTGAACCGGGCAGATATAGTTGACATAAGCCGCAACCTCGGCCGCGACAGCCGGATCGTAGTAGTAGTTCATCAACGCTTCGGCGTTTGCCTTGTGCGGTGAGCCGATCGGAACCATCAGATTGTCGGTCAACAGTGTGCCGCCTGCCTCAGGCAGCGCAAACTCCCACTTGTCGCCCTCCTCGAAGTTGAGCTGGGTGATATCGCCGGACCAGCAAATCACGGCCACGGCGTCACCGGAGATCAGGTCTTCCTTATAGGAGTTCCCCTTGACCTGGCGGATCTGGCCGGAATCGATCTGCTTTTCCAGCATTTCAATCGCCTTGGCGAAATCGTCGTCGCTGAAGTCTCCCGAAATGTCGACGCCCTCTTCCAGCATCAGGATCCCCATGGTGTCCCGCATTTCGTCGACCACCTCGACCCGGCCCTTGAGCCCCGGCTTCCAAAGATCAGACACGCTCTTCAGCCCACCCGGAACCTCGTCCTTGTTCCAGGCGATTCCGGCGAACCCAGACTGCCAGGTCAGCGAATGTTTCCGTCCCGGGTCAAAATCGACATCGACCAGGTTGGACAACAGATTCTTCTTATTCGGAATGTTGGCCGCATCCAGCTCCTGGGTATAGCCCAGCCGGATCAGCCGGCCAGTCATCCAGTCGGTCAGCGTGATGACGTCCTTGCCGATGTCCTGCCCGGACGCGAGCTGGCCCTGGATCTTGCCGAAGTAGGTGTCGTTCCCATCGATGTCCTCGGCGTAATTGGCCTTGATCCCGGTCTTCTTGCTGAACCCCTCGAGCGTCGGGTACTTGCCTGTCTTATCGTCGTAGTCGAGGTACAGGGTCCAGTTCGCCCAGTTCACTTCCTTCTGTTCGGCAGAGAGGTCCTTGGCGGGGGTCGGCTTGTCATCACTGTTGGCACCGGGAGCGCCCCCGGTGCCACAAGCGGCAAGGCCGCCCAGCAAGCCCAGCCCGCCAGTTCCTGCCAGCAGCTGACGCCGGGACAGATGCGCGGCAATCAGCTGCCTGACCTTTGGATCTTTCGGTAGTTGCCTGGCCATTGGTACTCCTCGTTGAGTGAACCGAACATGGAGGTGACTTCGCTCAAGACCGCAGTTAGGCTACTGCTCCCTGGTACGGAAGACGGGTGCCGTACCAGTCCTTGTCGGGCCGGCCAACGCGGTCGATCATGACATGCTTGATACTCGAATAGTCACCGTAGTAATCGCGCTACGGGCTCCGCCTGGCTGCTGAGTGACCGCGTTTTCAGTTGTCAATTGCCGATCGCCTTCTGGAATTGGTCGCCGTAGTTGGTCTCCTGCTCGGCGGTAAGGCTGCGGAACACATGTGCGTTTGCCAGGTCAGTCTCACTTGGGAAGATCAGCGGATTATCGACCAGTTCCGGATCGATCTTCTCCATGGCTTCCTTGGCACCCTGAACCGGGCAGATGTAGTTGACATAAGCCGCGACCTCGGCCGCGACAGCCGGATCGAAGTAGTAGTCCATCAACGCTTCGGCATTTGCCTTGTGCGGCGAGCCGATCGGAACCATCAGATTGTCGCTCCACAGCGTGCCACCTGCCTCGGGAAGCGCGAACTCCCACTTGTCGCCCTCCTCGAAGTTGAGCTGGGTGATGTCGCCGGACCAGCCGATCACGGCCACGGCGTCACCGGAGATCAGGTCTTCCTTATAGGAGTTCCCCTTGACCTGACGGATCTGGCCGGAGCCGATCTGCTTTTCCAGCACCTCAATCGCCTTGGCGAAGTCGTCGTCGCTGAAGTCCCCCGAAATGTCGACGCCCTCTTCCAGCATCAGGATCCCCATGGTGTCCCGCATTTCGTCGAGCACCTCGACCCGGCCCTTGATTTCCGGCTTCCAAAGATCTGACACGCTCTTCAGCCCACCCGGAATCTCGTCCTTGTTCCAGGCGATTCCGGCGAATCCGGACTGCCAGGTCAGCGAGTGCTTCCGCCCGGGGTCGAAGTCGACATCGACCAGGTTGGACAACAAATTCTTCTTGTTCGGAATGTTGGCAGCATCCAGCTCCTGGGTGTAGCCGAGCCGGATCAGCCGGCCTGCCATCCAGTCGGTCAGCGTGATGACGTCCTTGCCGATGTCCTGCCCGGAGGCAAGCTGGCCTTGGACCTTACCGAAGTATGTGTCGTTCCCATCGATGTCCTCGGCGTAGCTGGCCTTGATCCCGGTCTTCTTGCTGAACTCCTCAAGGGTCGGGTACTTGCCGGTCTTATCGTCGTAATCGAGGTACAGGGTCCAGTTCGCCCAGTTCACTTCCTTTTGTTCGGCAGAGAGGTCCTTGGCGGCAGTGGGCTTGTCATCACTGTTGGCACCGGGAGCGCCCCCGGTGCCACAAGCGGCAAGCGCCCCCAGTAGTCCCAATCCGCCAGTCCCTGCCAGCAGCTGACGCCGGGACAGATGCGCGGCAATCAGCTGCCTGACCTTTGGATCTTTCGGTAGTTGCCTGGCCATTGGTACTCCTCGTTGAGTGAACCGAACATGGAAGGTGACTTAGCTCAAGATCGCGGTTAGGCTACTGCTTCCTGGTGCGGAAGACAGTGCCGTGCCAGTCCTTGTCGGGCTGGCCGACGCGGTCGATCATGACGTGCTTGATATTTGTATAGTCCTCGAGCGAATAGGAGGACATGTCCTTGCCGAAGCCGGACGCCTTGTACCCGCCGTGCGGCATCTCCGACAGCATCGGAATGTGGTCATTGATCCACACGCAGCCGGCCTGGATATCGGAGCTGGCTCGCATCCCGCGGGCCAGGTCCGTCGTCCAAGCAGATGCTGCGAGTCCGTAAGGCGTGTCGTTGGCGAGCATTAGGCCTTCATCGTCGGAGTCGAACGGCAGCGCGGTGAGCACCGGCCCGAAGATTTCGTCCTGCACCGCCTCGGCGTCCTGGGCCAGGCCGGTGATCAGGGTCGGTGAGTAGAACGCGGCCTCGGCGGGCAACCCCTCCGGGATGACGCCGCCGGTGACGATATTCGCCCCTCCGGCTCGTGCCCGGTCGATGAATCCCGCGACCCGGTCGCGATGCGTGGTAGAGATCAGCGAACCCATGTCGGTTTCCGGGTCAGTCGGATCGCCGACCGTCACCTGTGACATCAGTTCGGCGACCCGCTCGACGAAAGCATCGAAGAGCGGCCGCTGGATGTACGCCCGGGTGGCGGCGGTGCAATCCTGGCCGCCGTTGATCAGTGAGGCCGCCACGGCACCTCGGGCGGCGGCCTCGACATCCGCGTCATCAAAGACCAGGAACGGCGCCTTACCACCGAGTTCGAGATGCACCCGGTTCCCTCGCCGCGATGCAAGCTCCATGATCCGACGGCCGACCGCCGTCGATCCCGTGAACGAGGACATCGCGACGTCGCGGTGGGTGACCAGCGCCTCGCCGACAACGCGGCCGGCGCCGACGACGACATTGATCACGCCGTCCGGGATGCCTGCATCCCGCGCTGCCTCGGCCATCAGCAATGTGGTGCCCGGCGTGAGTTCCGAGGGCTTGAGCACGATGGTGTTTCCGGCTGCGATGGCTGGCAGGATCTTCCAGGCAGCCATCTGCAGCGGGTAGTTCCAGGGCGAGATGGAGCCGATCACTCCGACCGCTTCCCTGCGGACCATCGAGGTGTGCTCCGCCGAGTACTCGCCAGCGGCCTGTCCCTGCAGGTGCCGCGCGGCGCCGGCAAAGAACTGGGCGTTGTCGATGCTTCCCGGCACGTCGAACTCGGTCGACATCCGCAGGGTCTTCCCGGTCTGCTCGGTTTCGATCCGCGCGAGCTCCTCTGCCCGCTTGCCCAATTCGGCTGCCAATGAATGCAGCGCCTCGGAACGTTCTGCCGGAGTGGCCCGGGACCAGCCCGGGAAGGCGGCCTTTGCCGCGGCGACCGCATCGTCTACATCCGCACTGTCGGCTACGTTCAGCGTTTCCACTGACTTGCCGGTGGCGGGGTTGATCAACTGATGCTGCCCGCCGTTACCCTCGCGGTAGCTGCCGTTGATGAACTGGTGCACAAATCCTCCATAGTGACTCTACTGACGGCGATAATTGCAGACTATTGGTCTGCTGAACAAGCCTTTTCGCTTAAATTTGCACCCAAGACAACGAAATCGTTACTTATTGCCCGGTTTCACCCGTCGAAACCGCAATCCTGGGTGCCAGGACCGGACTGGGCGTCGAGCCGCTACTCCTCGACCTCGAGCGCCGGTGTGCCTCTGCGCAGCGTTTCGCCACGGAAGAAGCCTGGATTCCTGAAGTACATGGCGATCATCAGGACCAGACCGATGCCGAGCACGGCGACGCCGATCAGGAACACCAGACCGATTCCGCCGATGTTCGAGCCACTGCCGAATTCGGGATCCATGCTTTCTATCGATGTCGTCACGAAGGTCACGGCCAGCACGATCCCGCCGAGCAGGGGAGCCAGGAACTTGAGTATGAATCCGCGCACGCTGCGAAATGCCTCATGGCGGAAGTACCAGACACAGGCCAGAGCCGTCAGACCGTAATAGAAGCAGACCATCATGCCGAGTGCCGTGATGGTGTCGGAGAGCACGTTCTCCGACACCACCCGCATAACGGCGTAGAAGACCCAACCGGCGATCCCGGCAGCCACTGTGGCGTAGCCAGGCGATTTGAAGCGCGGGCTGACCCGGGCAAAGCTTGCCGGCAGCGCGGAGTAGTGTCCCATCGCCAGCAGAGTGCGGGCGGGGCTCACGAAGGTTGACTGCAGCGACGCCGCCGAGCTGGAAAGCACGGCGATCGACATCAGGATTGCAAATGGGCCGAGCACCGGGCCTGCCAGGACGGCGAAGACGTTGTCCTGAGTTTCGGCGTTGCCCAGCCCCAGCGCGTTCTCACCGACGCCAGCATATGAGATCGCGCCGACTGCCACCAGCAGGTACACCACGAGGATGGTGACGACGGTCAGTGTTGCGGCCTTGCCCGGCGTGGTTTTCGACCCTTTGGTTTCCTCGTTCATCGTCAGGGTGACGTCCCAGCCCCAGAAAATGAAGATCGACAGCGAGATCCCAGTGGCGAAAGTGGTGAAGTCGCTGACCGCGAACGGATTGAACCAGTCCAGACTGAATGCTGTCGCGTCGAACGCGGTCCCGTTACCAACGTGCACGAAAGCGGCCACGATGAACCAAAGCAGCACCAGGAGCTGAAAACCGACCAGGACGTACTGCACGATCTTCGTGGTCTGCATGCCCCGGTACGAAACCCAGGCGGCAAGTGCCATGAAAACCAGGCAAGTGGCGATATTGAGCGGAATATTGCGGGTCAGGTCGGCCAGTGCAGCATCGCCGGTCAGCTGCGAAATCATCAGGTAGAAGAAGTCGACCGCGACCCCGGCAAGGTTGGACAGCACAATCACTGTCGCCGCGATCAGGCCCCAGCCACCCATCCAGCCGATCCACGGCCCGAAAGCCTTCGTCGCCCAGGTGAACGAGGTGCCGCTGTCAGGCATGGCATTGTTCAGCTCGCGATAGCCCAGCGCGACAAGCAGCATGGGCAGGAACCCGACAATGAAAATCGCCGGTAACTGCACGCCGACCTCACGGACGGTCGGGCCGAGCGCGCCGGTCAGCGTGTAGGCGGGTGCAATACAGGACAGGCCGATGGCAACCGCGCCGAGCAGGCCCACCGAGTTTTCACCCAGTCCCTTTTTCGACAGTCCGTCCGCGCCGGCTGCGCTGGGAGTCTTCTTGGTTGTGTTGCTTGAACTCATGCCTGTTCCTCCGAACGGCCGGGCATGGCACGCCCATAATCTCGCGGCACGACAATTATCGGCACCGGCAGTACCCGGAGCATCTTGTTGGCGGCGACGCCGAGGAAAAGCTTGTGCCGTTCGGCCAGCCGGCTTGATCCGATCAGCACGATCTCGGCCGGGTCGAAGTCCAGTGCCTCGACGGCGTCCTCGATCGTGTTCCCTTCGCCGACGGTGGCGGTCGCTTGCGCCCCTTCCGGCAGGCTGGAAACCGCCTGAGCCAAAACCGCCTCCGCGTGCTGCTTTGCCTGTTCGCGTCGGTCGATACCGGCCGCCCCGTCTGGAGAGACTGCGACCAGCGAGACCAGTCGAAGCGGAAGCCGGCGACGCGCCGCCGAGTCGATGGCGACATCCAACAGGGCTTCGGCGCCAGCCCGGGTACCGATGGCGCAGGTGAGCCGGGAGATCGACTTGTCAGCCTTCCAGCCGCGGGGCGCCAGGGCAATCGGCGTGGAGGCAGCGTGCAGCAGGGCGTTCGCCACGCTGCCGACCGAATAGCGGCTCAGCATCCCGCCACGCGCGGCGCCGATGACGATAAGTCCCGCGTCCAGCTCGGCGGCCGCTTCGATCAGCCCTTCGGCAGTGGACGAAGAGAATCTGACATGCTTCTGCGCGCTGACGGTTTCCGGGATTGTGGCAAGCGCCGTGTCGAGCCAGGTGTTCGCCTGATCCGTGAGCACAGAGTCAAAGTCAGGCGCCGGAGGGTACGCAGCGTTGAACGGCTCGGTCTTCGGTAGCACTACGACGACGTCGAGCGAGGCGCCCTGAACTTTGGCCAGGCTGATCGCCAGCGCGAGAGCCTCCTTGCCCCGTTCGTCCGCCGAGTAGCCGACGACATACTTCATGAACTGATACCCGCTCCTTGCATTCTGGGTTGCTCGCTGTGCTGCGCCACAATAGCAGTGGCCGCGGCCTTGCCCATCCGCAGCGCTCCATCGACGTGCTGGAAACCGGCACCAGCGAAATCGCTGCAGGCGAAGTGGATCGAGCCGACCGACGAGCGGAGGTCGGCGCCATAGCGGGACAGCCCGCCGAGGTCAAAGCTTGCGGCGTACGCCCCGCGGGTCCACTCCTCCGCGGCCCAGTCACTTTCGTAGTAAACCTCCGGATGCCTGGCCTCGTCACCGTAGTAGGCGGCAAGTGAATCCAGGATCTGTTCCCTGCGCTGCTCGGCGGGCAGCCGAAACATCTGGTCCGCGGTCTCATCCGACACGAAACCGACAAGGGTTCCGCGCTCATCGCCGTAGTTCGTGTTGTCATACGACTCGTGCACGATCTGGTAGGGGCCGAACGCGGTGCCGGACAGTCCCTGCTCACGCCAGAACGGCCGGTCGTATACGGCATGCACCTTGATAACGAGACCGAGCGAAAGATGCTGGTGCATTTGCTGCTGTCGCCGGGGCAGCGGCGGGTCGAAAGAGATCCTGCTGATCAGGTTCGGCGGCATAGCGACAATGGCGTGCCGCGCACTGACTTCGACGTCGTCGCTCGTCACGACAACCCCCATGCCGCTCGGCACCGACTCTCCGCTGCGCAGACTGCGCACCGGCTGATTCAGGTGGACATCGCCGTCCAGGCGGGCGGACAACCGCAGCGGAACCTGCTGGAGGCCGCCGATCACTCGCTTGTCCAGGATGAAGTCGGCGTCGACGAGGTGACGGAAGCTACCGGCGCTTGCCGCCATCTGGGCGGCCTGCAGTACGGAGAACGCGTGCGCCGGCTTGGTGAGCATCGCGCCGGCAATGAACATGGCAACGTTGTCGCGGGCTTCCTTGTCCTCGCTGAGGGACTCAAGCCAGCCGGCCAGAGAGATCCGGTCGAGTTCCTTGGCGCGCGGATGCCGCCAGGGGTCGGCGGGGTCTACTTCCTTGGACAGCTCATCCAGGGCTTCAACGAGTTTGTCCATTTCCTGCTGCGTGGACTCGGCAAGCGGGAAGTCCTCGCCGGTAAACCGGGTGGCCCGTCCATCGGCGTTCACGTAGATGGAATCGCCTTCACGGTAGCGCGAGTAGGTCTCCAGGCCGAGCTCGTCGAGCATGCCCAGCAGGACGTCCTGGTCGGGCGATACCCACTGTCCGCCGATCTCGAGCATGGCACCGTCGATATCGTCGGTCCACAGCCGGCCGCCAACCCGATCCCTGGCTTCGAGAACCGCAACGCTGAGCCCGGCCTTCTTCAGCTCGTACGCCGCGCTCAACCCGGCTGCTCCGGCTCCGATCACGACGACATCGCGCTCTAACTTTTCCACTGCCTACTCCCTTGTAGAGAACTGTGCTCCGACGCCATCCGACGACGGCACAAGTATCGATTCTGACAGAGTTTCAGGAATCTAGCAATGTATTCAGTTGTCGATCCGACGTTTTGCTACGTATTTCGTAGCTACACTGCGTGGCTAAGCGGTCCGCGCGGTCACCCCTTTCGACATCGGGGCCGGCGGCTCATCGTCGAGTCAGCACATTCGGCAATAATCCTGCAGGGACTAAATCGATAGCGATTCCTTCGTTCCTCCACTGAAATCGCACCTTGCGCTATCCTGAAACTACCGATTCAATGGTTCTTGACCGGCCGGACGGTTGTCTGACCGGCTATCGTCAGGACTTAGGGAGGTGCATACGTTTGACCACGTCATCCGCTGTCACGCAGCCCATAGATGCGCTGTCAAAGGCAATCATCGAACAATTGCAGGAAGACGGACGCCGCTCATATGCGGCTATCGGCAAGGCGGTTGGGCTCTCCGAGGCAGCGGTCCGACAGCGGGTGCAGCGACTGGTCGACAGCGGTGTCATGCAGATCGTGGCCGTTACCGACCCTATGCAACTCGGATTCGCCAGGCAGGCGATGGTCGGCATCAAAGTGCAGGGCGACACTCTCGTCGTTTCCGACGCACTTGCCGCCATGGCGGAAGTGGACTACGTCGTGGTCACCGCCGGTTCATTCGACATCATGGCCGAGATCATCTGCGAGAACGATGACGACCTCTTGAACGTCATCAACAATCGCATTCGGGCACTTCCCGGGGTCTTGGCGACAGAAGCTTTTGTATACCTTTCCTTGCGCAAGCAACAATACGACTGGGGGACCAGATGACCGAACCAATTACCGCGCCGGCTGGCGTTAACAACCGAAAGACTTTCACCACACCGCGAGGAACGGACCGGCAGCAGGCAGCGCGGGATCACTTGTGGATGCACTTTGCCCGCCACTCGCCGCTTGTCGAGGGCGGCAACGTCCCCGTGATCACCCGCGGCGAGGGTGCAAAGATCTACGACGACCAGGGCAAGGAATACCTTGACGGCCTTGCCGGACTCTTCGTTGTCCAGGTAGGCCACGGGCGCGAGGAACTCGCCGAAGCCGCGGCCAAGCAGGCCAAGGAACTGTCGTTCATGCCGATTTGGTCCTACGCCCATCCGCCCGCCATCGAGCTTGCCGAACGGCTTGCCCACTACGCCCCAGGCGACCTGAACCGGGTGTTCTTCACCACGGGCGGCGGCGAGGCCGTCGAAACGGCCTGGAAGCTGGCGAAGCAGTACTTCAAATTGCAGGGAAAGCACAGCAAGACAAAGGTCATTTCTCGTGCGGTTGCCTACCACGGCACCCCGCAGGGCGCGTTGTCGATTACCGGCATCCCGGATATGAAGGCCCCGTTCGAGCCTTTGGTTCCCGGAGCGTTCCGGGTTCCAAACACCAACCAGTACCGGGCGCCGGAAGGCCTGCGCGAAGACCCGAAGGCCTTCGGCCGCTGGGCCGCCGACCGGATCGCCGAAGCCATTGAGTTCGAAGGCCCGGACACAGTTGCCGCCGTCTTCCTTGAGCCGGTGCAGAACTCCGGCGGATGTTTCCCACCGCCTCCCGGCTACTTCGAGCGGGTTCGCGAGATCTGCGATGAGTACGACGTGCTGCTGGTCTCCGACGAGGTCATTTGCGCCTTCGGCCGGATCGGCGAAATGTTCGCCTGCAACGACTTCGACTACGTTCCGGACATCATCACCTGCGCGAAGGGCCTGACCTCGGGTTACTCGCCCATCGGCGCGATGATCGCCTCCGATCGACTCTTCGAGCCGTTCAAGCACGGCGACACGACGTTCTACCACGGCTACACCTTCGGCGGACACCCGGTGTCAGCCGCGGTCGCGATGGCGAACCTCGACATCTTCGAGCGTGAGGGACTTAATCAGCACGTCCACGAGAACGCGCCGAAGTTCCGCAGCACGCTGGAGAAGTTGCTCGACCTGCCGATCGTCGGCGATGTGCGCGGCGAGGGCTACTTCTACGGCATCGAGCTCGTGAAGGACAAGGCAACGCGCGAGACGTTCAACGATCAGGAATCCGAGCACCTGCTGCGCGGCTTCCTCTCCCAGGCCCTGTTCGAGGCCGGCCTGTACTGCCGCGCGGATGACCGGGGAGACCCCGTTATCCAGTTGGCGCCGCCGCTGATCGTCGGCCAGGCCGAGTTCGATCAGTACGAGCAGATCCTTCGGGGAGTGCTCACCGAAGCATCGAACCGGCTCTAGGTTCCCCAGCGAGCATCGAAGGGCGGGTGGAGATTTTCCACCCGCCCTTCGTGCTGGCAACGATAGGATTTCGGCCATGACGACACTTTCGATAGCCGCCGCATGCCTGCTGACCGACGATGGCGAGCTACTCACCGTGCGGAAACGCGGCACGACCAAGTTCATGCTGCCCGGCGGCAAGCGGGAAGCCGGCGAGGACGCGCTCAGCGCGACGCTGCGCGAGGTCGAAGAAGAAGTCGGGCTGTCTCTGGACGCAGGTTCGCTCCGACTGCTGGGCAGGTTCAATGCTGCGGCGGCGAACGAAGCGGACACCAGAGTTGAAGCCACCGTCTACTCCGGCCGGTTGCCTCATCAGGTGTTTGCCGCGGCGGAGATTGAGGAGCTCCGACTGGTCAGCATGGACACCGAGTTCGATGATGAGTACGCGCCACTGCTCCGGGAGAAGGTGTTGCCGGCGCTGCGTGATCGGGAACTGTTCGCGAGGTAGGCGGCCGCGACGTCCCGGGCGTCAGGCGGAACTTGCCGGGCCCCCCTGCCCGCTTACTCAGCCAGATTCGTCCCGTTGACTGCCGCAGAACCGACCATCGCTTCGAGCAACTTTCGATTCTCGGTGTCGCCCGCGTGTGCGCGCACTTCGATCTCGATTGTCTGCAGGGTGTCACCGGCGTCGATCACGGCAAAAAGACTGGAGAACCAGATCGGCTCAGCAAGTGATTGATAGCTTGCGTTCATTCGGTAAATGGCAATGCCGTTCCTGGTCGGCAGCTCGCCCTCACTGATCAGGTCGAAGCCTTCGAGGCCGTGTGTCGACTGCCGGTGGTTCTGGATTGCGGCAGCGGCATCGAGAGCGTACTCATCTTCGGCCTGGCGGACCGAGATTACCGGCGTCGTGCTGAATTCTCCGATCTCTGGGGCGAAGTACGAGACGTACGACGTGTCAGAATACGACGACTTATCGAAGGAATCCGCCCATTCCCTTGGCGCATCGAAAGTGACCGCCGGGCTCCCTGCGCTGTGTGGGGCTGAAATGCTGGTGGCGTTGGGGATCGGCGCGGCCGTCGGTTTGGCGGTAGGTTCGGCCGCTCCATCGCCGAACGAGATGCTCAGCGGGTCGGGATTCTCGGTTTTCGATACTTCCACGCTCAGCCCGCAAGCGCTCAGCACCAGGACGGCGCCGAACGCGGCGGAAGCCACCCCGAGGGTGCGCGTCGCTGCGGCACGGCTCACGGTGGCTTCCTTTCGCACTGGCGATGACTCGCTTACGGTGTGACGGCGATTCCGTTGTGAATCTCTTCGATCGCAGCCTTCTCGCTTTCATTCTGGTCCTGGCTGTTCGTGGTGACAAGCTGGACGACGTAGGTGGCGTCCGTCTTCTCGACTACCACGGTGCGTGAAGCAATGGCCAGGCTCTTTCCACTGGGATGGTTATATGTTCCCGCGATGCCGAACGCGTCGCTCGACCCTACCGGCCCGAAGTCGTCAACGGTCATCACGAAACCGGGTAGCGACTCGATCTCGTCCCCTGCTGCTGCCGTAATTGCCGAAGTCTCGGTTCCGGCAGGCACCTTTAGCGTCCAGAGCATCGCATTCGGCGTGAAGCCAGCCACCTCCGGCGCGGGGTTCACATACGTTCCCCAGTTTCCCGCCGGGCCCTTGGAGTCATCTCGGGTCCAGCCGACCGGTGTAGGCACCGTGACAATTGGCGAGCCAAGCTCGCCGGGCGACACCTGCGTAGCGCTGATGCCGTAGTCGGACAGCATCTGCTCGATGCCGCTGCCGGTTCCGGCATCCGCACTGCTGTCCTGATCCGGGTTGCCCGGGGTTTCTGGCGTCTGCTCCGGTTCGGGCTCCACCCCGGTGCCAAATTCAGGCTTGGATTGCTGCTCGTCCTGGGGCTGATCGGTCGTCGGCGCCTGCTCCCCCTGCTGCTCCTTATTGCCCGAAGGCTCGAAGGCCAACGAGCAACCGCTCAGCGTGACGGCGAGGCTGAGCGCGAGGGCCGGAAGAACGACTGCTCTGCTCTTCAATACTGCGCGGCTTTTGATTGCTGCTCTGGTCTTCATGGCGGGCCTTTCGAGTCACGGTTTCTCTTTCTCCTCCTACTCTCGAACCCGACGCCATTTCGGTGGTGGCAGCGATGTTCCAGATTCGACACGACGGCGCCGTGGGCGTGCTCGCCACTCGATGAGCCGATCACCTCGCTACCGCCGCTAAACACCTGCCGGTAATCGAGCATCGAAGCCACCTGCCGGTGGAAATTCAGTGTGCGGCTCCGATTTCGATCAGGAGCACTCCCCCGGCGATGAGGACGATGCCCAGGCTCATCACCCAGGTGAGGGGTTCGTTGAAGAAGATGCGGCTGAGGATAGCCATGATGGCCACACCCGCGGCGGCCCAGATTCCGTACGCGACGCCGAGGGGGACGCCTTGATCCAGGACAACAACGAGCATGCCGAATGCGAAGACGTACCCGAGTCCGACTCCGCTCCACCAGAGCTTCTTCCCGCCGCTGGCCATACGCAGCGAGACGGTGCCGACGACTTCACCAGCGATTGCGCCGATGAGTGCAATGAGTGCAAACATGTTCATGCGGAAGCCTCCTCTTCCTTCTTCTGCGCGGCTTGCGAGCCGAGTTCGACCAACAGGACGCCGGCCATGACAACGATGATCCCGATTCCCATCAGAAGTGTGATGGGCTCGCCATAGATCACCATCGACATGATCGCGGTGAGCGCCACACCGCTGGCACCCCAGATGCCGTATCCGACGCCGAGGGCCATCCCGTTGCGCAGCGACATGAACAGCGCCAGGAACGAACTGATGTAGCCGATGACGACCGGCGCGTAGAGCCCCGGCGCGTCGAGGGCGCCCTTGAGTGAGAGTGAACCCGTCACCTCCAGCAGGATCGCGCCGACCAGGAACAGCCACTTCTTCACTTCTGCACTCCTTCGTTGATCAATCGCATCGCGACGGCGAGAATGTCCTCAAGTTGTGCTTCGGTCAGGTCGACGATGCCGAGCGACCGGTCAAACCACGCACCGTCCGCAATGAAGCGCGCGGCGCGTGCGGCGGGATGATCGATTGATGTGCCGAACCACGGATCGAGGCGGCGCACCCACTGCTCAGAGAGTTCGTCTCGCAGTCGGGCGTCGGCGAACAACGCCAGGTCGCTGGGGTCCATCGGGCTCGTGAGAGCGAATTCCACATACGCGCGCAGTTTTGTCGGGGCATCGGCCTCGCTGCTCGCCCGGGCGAGCAGATCGTTCTCCCAGATGTCCATCACGTGGTCCACCACGGCGAGAGTCAGCGTTGCTTTCGTTGCGAAGTGATGCACCACCCCTGGCTTAGTCAGACCGGCTTCCCGCGCCACCGAATCGATGGTGAGGGTCTGACCGTGCCGCAGGACCTTGATCGCCGCGTCGAGAATGTTCGTCTTGGATGTCATACCTCTAGTATACCTACCATCTGTATGGTAGGTATACTAGAGGAATACTCTCCGAGCCGATGGAAGCACTGCGTTCCTACCTGCTCGCCAAGCCGCGCCGTGCGCAGACCATCAAGTGGCTGTACCGCGGCCCACACGCTGACCTATTGCGCTCGATCGCGCTCGGAGAGGCCCCGCTCGACGAGGCAACCTTTAGCAGAAGCAGCGACAAAGGAATATCGCCTTCCTCTTGTGGCTCGACGAACGACACGCCACCCTGAAGTCAGCGGTGGAGATCACTGTTGGCTGCGCGGATCCTTGGCCTGGTCGGAACCATTCACGTCGTAGTCGTCGGCAATGGTTGCGGCGGCGTAGCGTTTGGCCAAGCGGCTCAGCAGGTCACGCAGTTCCGGCGGGTCGAGGACGTCGAACGCCGTGTCAAGGCTGGCGAGATAGCCGGCGAGGTCGAGCAGCGAGTTGCCGCCGGTTTCCAGCAGGCACGTGGTCTCATCAAGCGCGGTCAGCACGCCACCAGCAGGAGATATCAGCTCGGCGATGACGGTGGCGGGCGCGTGCAACCGTATCCGGGCCGGATAAGGCCAGGCCTGTGAACTGATTCCCCGAACGGTGTGGGTGGCGACGTCCGGATCAGGGGGTGGGCGTGGAGCGAAACGCGGACCGGTAGGAACACGGGGGCTGATCCGGTCGGCCCGGAAGGTTCGCCAATCCGCGCGTTGAGTGTCCCAGGCCACCAAGTACCAGCGGTGGCCGGTGAAGACGAGCCGGTGCGGCTCGACGTCGCGGACGGTGGCCTGGCCATTGTGTCCGACATAATCGAATCTGAGTCGTTCCTGACGCTTGATAGTCGTTGCGATCGCAGTAAGCGTGTCGGCGCTGACGGTGGGGCCGCGCCGCGGAGCAGACAGCGTCGCCGTGCGCAGGGCGTCGATGCGGTGACGCAACCGTGAGGGCAACGTTTGTTCCAGCTTTGCCAACGCTCGCAGCGAGGTCTCCTCGATTCCGGTGATCGTGCCGGCGGCCGCGGCGCGAAGCCCGACCGCGACAGCGACGGCTTCATCGTCATCGAGCAGCAGCGGCGGGAGCGCGGATCCGGCGGCGAGGCGGTACCCGCCGGTCGTCCCGGTGGTGGCGTGTACTTCGTAGCCCAGGATGCGTAGCCGCTCGATGTCGTTTCGCACGGTCCGAGTGGTCACATCCAGTCGGCGGGCGAGCTCCTCACCGGACCATTGGCGGCCAGACTGCATCAGCGAGAGAAGCCGCAAAAGCCGTACCGAGGTTTCCAACATTGCCGAGACCCGCTTCTTTCATTTAGGAACCACACATTCCACAACACCTCCTAGCGTAGCCATCACAGATCACACAACGAGACGAAGGAATGCGAAAATGAGCGAGGCACCACTCCTGCGAGGGCTTACTACGATCAGTTTCTGGGCCGCCGACGTGGAAGCAGCGAAGGACTGGTACACCCGGCTGCTGGGTATCGAACCGTACTTCATCCGGCCACCGGCTCCCGCGCCGGCCGCCTACATAGAGTTCCGCATCGGCGACTACCAGCATGAGCTCGGCATCATCGACAGCAGCTACGCTCCATCCGGCGTCGGAGCCACGCAGGGCGGCGCGGTGGCGTACTGGCACGTGGACGACCTCACCGGCACCTACGAGAAGCTACTGGCGATGGGCGCAACCGAGTACCAGCCGCCCACCGATCGGGGAGAAGGCTTCGTCACCGCCGCGGTCATTGACCCCTTCGATAACATCCTCGGCATTATGCACAACCCGCACTACCTGGACGTTCTTCGAGCCATCGCGACGCACGACGGCCCGTCGATGCGGACTGAGGAGCTGCCGTGACACGGTCTGTAGCGCAGAAGATGGGCGTCAAGGAAGGGGTACGCACCTTTTTCGTCAACGCCCCCGCACTGGCCTTGGATGCCATCGAGCTACCGGAGCTGGAAATCAGCGAAAACCTCGTCGGCGACTTCGACTACATCCACCTGTTCAGCATGACCCGAGCCGAGATGAACCAAACCTTCCCACTGCTCAAGCTTTATCTGAAACCGTCGGGCATGTTGTGGCTGTCGTGGCCCAAGAGCAGGAAGCTAGGCTCCGACCTCTCCCTGCCCATAGTGATCGAGATCGGCTACAACCATGGGCTCGTCGAGAGCACCTGTCTCCGGATCGACGACACATGGGCGGGTCTGAAGTTCACTCACCCGAAGAAAGGCAAGGTATACAACAACAGCCACGGCACGCTCCCCGACTACTGAGCGACGCGCCACCTTGGACGAGACGAAGACCACCAAGGTGAACTAGTACAAGTCTGCGAAGGCCGCGTGTGCCGCCCGGGCCGAACGTTCGATGGCGCGGTGCCTTTCGCCCCGCCGCGAGCGCCAAACTCAGCGGGAGCGCGCCGCTCCAGCTGAATTCGGGTAGGTCGGGCCGGCACCGGGCTGCGCCTCGGCTTCGATCAGCGCTGGCAACAGCATCCGAACCGCGGTCCCGTCACCCTGCTGGCTTCGCAGTTCGACCTTGCCGCCGTGACGCAGCACGATCGAGCGGACCAGCGCAAGGCCCATGCCTGACCCTGGTACGGCCCGCACACTTTGACCCCGAGCCAGTTCCTCCCACACGGCCATCTGCTCGCCGGCCGGAATCCCCATCCCGGTGTCGGCGACCTCGATGACCACCCAGCGAACGTCGTCGACGACCTGCTCGCTGGCGCGGATCTCCACCACATCGTCAGCGGACGAGTACTTCAGCGCGTTGCCGATCAGGTTGAGGATCGCGCTCAGAATGAGGTCTTCCTCGCCGATCACGTCCGGCAGCTTCCACGGTGCCCTTGCAACCGAGGCAACCAGCCTGCGGCCTTCCGCTCCCGGTGCTGTCCGCGCATCCTCGACTGCCTGTTCGACCAGCGTGGCCATATCCACCCGGAGGTAGTCGATCTGCCGGGTCTCGACGTCCGCAAGCTTGCGTAGGTCAGCCAGCAACCGCGCCACCCGGTTCGATGACGAGCTGATCGCCGTCAGGGACATGTCCAGATCTTCCGCTGTCGCCGAACCGTCCGCCAGCATGTCGCGCAGCGTCACCGCCGAGGTCCTGAGTACCGTCAGCGGATTCTTCAGCTCGTGGTCAAGCCTGATCAGCATCCGGTTACGCCTGACGGTGGCTTCATGCTGCTCGGCAGCGGCGGCCTGGATGGCAGCCTTCTGCGCCTGGTTCCGTCCGCGCCGGATCAACCACCACACCAGAGCGGCCGCTGCGAGCAGCACGACGAGGGCGAGGATGACGAAGAGCCACACCTCGATCCGGACGACGATGACGGTGTTCGTCACCTCTAGCGGCTTCCCGCAGCGCGCACGTCGCCGACGAACCGGTAGCCGCGGCCCTGGACGGTCGAAATCCACTGCGGATCGCCGGCGTCCTCGCCAAGAACCCGGCGCAATTCGGCGACCCGGCTGTCTACCGCGCGGGTGCCGACCGCATCGTCAAATCCCCAAAGAACCTCAAGCAACCGGGATCGTTCGATCAACTCGTCCTGGTGCACCATCAGGTACTCGAGCAGGGTGAAACCCTTCGGCGTTATCACCAGTTCCTTGTGGCCCAGCCAGGCGCGACGTCCGACCCTGTCTACCTTGAGCCCGCCGTTCGACACCAACTCCGGCGCATTCGCGATCGGTGGGCCGTCATTCTTCACCCGGCGCAGCACGGCGCGGATCCGGGCGACCAATTCGTGCGGATCGAAGGGCTTGTTCAAGTAGTCGTCGGCGCCTTCTTCCAACGCCATCGCACGCTCGACAGCCTCGCCGACCTGGGTGAGCAGCAGTACCGGCACCCAGTTTTCATCCTGGCGGAGCCGACGAAGCACCTCACGGCCGTCGGCGCCCGGCATCAGCACGTCGAGAACGCACACGTCCGGTTTGTGCCGGGCAATCTCATCAAGCGCAAGGGATCCATCGGCCGCAGGTATCACGTCGAAACCACTGCGCCGCAGAAACGGCACGACGGCGGCCAGAACCTCCGGCTCATCATCGGCCACCAGAACCTTCGGCTTGGCCGCCTGGTACGCCACCGGTCGCTTAATCTGCACCGTTCTCCTCCGCCGCTCGTGCACGTTCCTTTTCCCGTTCAGCTTCTTTCTTGCGTTCAGCCTGGTCGATCATCCGCTTCAACTGGTCTGTGTACAGCAGGTCACCCCGCATGTGTTTCGTACGGTAGGCAGCACGCCCGACCATATGGGCCGACACCGGCGCGGTCATCATCTGGAACAGCGCCACCAGCATGACCGATGTAATTGTGCCCCAGTTCGGGAACTTGACTGCCATCGCGGTCAGGATGCAGATCAGCCCGAGCACCTGGGGCTTGGTCGCGGAATGCATCCGGGAGAGCACCTCGCGGAACCGCAGCAATCCAACTCCGGCCGAAACCGACAGGATGCCGCCCGCGATGAGCAGGGTTCCGATCACGGCTTCCCGAATCACATCCAGGCTCATTGCGGGTCCTGCTTCGACACGTATCGGGCAACGCTGATCGAGCCGACCATGCCCATTATCGCGAGCACCAGGATGACCGGGACGTTATATGTGTGCTCGCGGTGGATCATGTCCGCGGCAAGTCCGCAGATGATGGTCGCCAGCAGCACATCGGAGGCAATCATCCGGTCAAGGATCGACGGCCCCCGGACAATCCGGATTACCGCCATCGCCGCCGTGGCGGCAACGCAGATGCCGACCGTGTACATCGCGACGGTCAGAAACATCAGGACAACCCCCGTTCCTTCTCGTAGGTCAGCTGCGCTCTGCTCATGCCCATCGGCTTGCGCCCGGTGGCGGTGCGAAACTGGTTGACCCGCCAGATGTCGTCCCGGGTGCCGAGGGCCCGGACCAGGCGCTCTTCGGTGGTCAGCACGTTTCGGCGGAATTTTTCCACGTCATAGTCTGATGACGCGCCGAGCACGTGCAGGTACAGCACCGAGTTCCCGCGATCGACTTCCACGACCAGGCTGCCTGGCACCAGAGAAACTGCCTGCGAGACGAGAGTCATCAGAAAGTCGGAGTTCGTGTGCAGGGAGGCGGCAATCACCGAGTTCACCGGCAGCCGGCGCGGATCGAAGGCCTGCGCGGCCACCTGCACCGACGCCCGGCAGACGTCCACGATGAAGTGGCCGGCGAAAACCAGGAACCAATAGAGATTGAAGCGCCCCGAAAGCTCAACCGGAGGCAAGTAAAGCACCCGGGTCACCAACACGGCAACGATGATGCCGGTGGTCACGCTCAGTAGCGAAAAGTGATCCCAGAGCATCACCCACAGGAAGACGAGCCACACCAGCAACGGAAGCTGCTTAAGCAGTGAGCGCCGGATCTTTACGCGCGTGGCCCCCGGGCTCATCATGTCGGCCCTCCGAATACGGCTTCCACATATGCGGCCGCTCCATCCAGCCCGGCAGCGGCGCGCTCACTGACGCCGTAGAGCGGCCCGGCGAACACGGTCAGCAGAATGCTCACCACAACCATCGCGGCCGTGCTGCCGACCATGGTCTTCGGCAACCGCTGCCCTATCGTGTCGGGATTGCTGACCGGCGAGTCTGATCCAACCCCTTCGGCTACCGCGAGCGACGACGGAATATTCTCCGCCGCTTCGGCAGCGCGGAACCGCTTCACGGCTTCAACGCCCACGCCGGCTTCTGAAGCAACCACCTCGGTACGGGATGAGGGTTTGGCGCCGTCCGGCCGCTTCGCCGCCTCGTGTTCCTTCATCAGCTCTACCAGGCCGTCTTCCGGCTCTTCTGCATCCGCTGGCGATCGCCAGAACGCGAAGTTCCACACCCTGCCGATAGCGTAGAGCGTCAGCAGGGACGTCAATGCGCCGCCGGCAACCAGCAGGTACGCGAGCGGCGTCCCCACGTCCACGCCCGCCTGGAACAGGCCGAGCTTGCCGAGGAATCCTGAGAATGGCGGAATTCCGGCCAGGTTCATTGCCGGGATGAAGAACAGGATGGCGAGCACCGGTGAGAATTTCGCCAAGCCGCCCAGTCTGCGTAGCGATGCCGATCCGCCAAGTCGCTCCACGAGGCCGGTGCCCAGGAACAGCGTGGTCTGCACGGTGATGTGGTGGATGACGTAGTAGATCGCTGCGTTCAGGCCGATCTGCGTGCCCAGCGCGATGCCGAACAACATGTACCCGATGTGCGACACCAGGGTGAACGAAAGCAGGCGCTTCAGGTCGAACTGCGCTATCGCACCGAGAATTCCGACCAGCATCGTCAGCAGCGAGAGAATCATCAGCGGCATACCGAAGTCGCTGTCCGGGAACAGCACCGTCTCGGTGCGGATGATGGCGTAGATGCCCACCTTGGTGAGCAGGCCGGCAAACACCGCGGTGACCGGCGCGGGAGCGGTCGGATACGAATCGGGCAGCCAGAACGACAGCGGGAAGATGGCCGCCTTGATGCCGAATGCCAGCAGCAACATGATGTGCAGCAGGTGCTGGGTGTCCAGCGGAAGTTCGGCGATCCGCATCGACAGCTGCGCCAGATTGACGGTTCCGGTAGCACCGTAGATCATCCCGATGGCGGCGAGGAAGATCAGCGACGAAAGCAGGCTGACAACGACATAGGTCATACCCGCGCGCACCCGCGATGCCGTGCCGCCGAGCGTCAGCAGAACGTAGCTCGCCGCCAACAGGATTTCGAACCCCACGTAGAGATTGAACAAGTCACCGGACACAAAAGCGTTCGCCACTCCGGCGGCGAGGATGAGGTAGGTAGGGTGAAAGATCGAAACGGGCGTTTCCTCGTCGCCGTCGGCCATGCCCTGGCCCACCGAGTAGATCAGAACGCTGAGCGTGACGATGGCCGAGATGACCAGCATCAGCGCGGCCAGCCGGTCCTGGACCAGGACGATTCCAATCGGAGCCTGCCAGCCACCCACATGCATGACTTGGGGACCGACGATGTCCACGATGAACAACATTGTCAGCGACACGGCCAGCACGATCGCAAGGGTCGAAATACTCACCGCAGCCTGCACTCGCGGATGCCTCGACAGCATCAGGGTCACCGCGGCGCCGAGCAACGGCAGCAGAACGGGCAGTGGGATCAGGAAGGTCACCTGGCACCCGTCTCTTTCTTCCGGGCGTTTCTTGCCCGCTGGGCGGGAGTGCCGTCGTCGTCGATATCGGGAGCGCCCTCGACGGCGTCCTCGGCCTCGTCGCCGAACTCGGTGTCGTCGTCGCCCGCAGCCTCGCCGAACTCGACATCCAGTTCCGCCTCAGACGCGGCGCTCTCGGCAAGCAGGACGTCGTCGGTGTCGTCCTGGATCTCGTCGGCCCGGGCCAGCCGCCAGGAGCGATAGATCATCGCGAGCAGGAATGCGCTGATGCCGAAAGTGATCACGATCGCGGTCAGGATCAGTGCCTGCGGCAGCGGGTCATTCATCCCCTCGGTGCTGAAGTTCTTCCCGTCGGTCACCGGCGCCCGTCCCGAGGGACCCCCGGCCATCAGCAGCAGGATGTTGGTGGCATTCCCGAGCAGCAGGAAGCCAAGCAGTACCCGGGTCAGCGAACGCTCCAGCAGCAGGAAGATCCCACAGGAGTACATCACGGCGATCAGGACCACGAGGATAAGGGGAACGGTCATAGCGTGTGTCCTCCCATCGGGCCGTCGACGGATGTCGCATCGGCATCTGTCGCCCCGACGCGTTCCGCCACGAGGTGCTCGCTGTCCCGGTGCTCGGCCTCGCCCGCTTCCTTGTCCTCTTCTTCCTGGCGGTCAACCTCCGCGCCGAGGCTGCGGAGCACGTCCAGCATGAGTCCGATCACGACGAGGTACACGCCGATGTCGAAAAAGGTCGTCGAGACGAATTCCATCGGGCCGAAGAGCGGAAGTTCCCACTCCCACCAGGTCGATTCGAGCACGTTCGCGCCGACCAGCAGGCCGACGGCGCCCGTGCCGCCCGCGATGAACAGTCCCGCACCGAGCAGCTTGCCGGCATCGATGGGGGCAGCTTCGGCAAGCTCGAAGCGTCCGCCGGCCAGGTAGCGCGCCACCAGCGCCAGCCCCGCCACCAGGCCACCGGCGAATCCACCGCCGGGCAGATTATGGCCGGAGAAGAGGAAGAAGAGCGACAGCACGATCACCGAGTGGAACAGCAGCCGCACCACCACCTCGAGCATGATCGAGCGGTTCTCCGGCGCGAGGCTGCGTCCGGCGAGCAGCCAGGCGTTCCTGGCGTCACCTTCAGCCTCGGCATCGCCGATCGACGGATGTTCGTCGATGTGGTGCGAATCGTAGGTATCGGTGATCGGCTTGTGCCGATCGAGGAAGGACTTACGCGGGACACCCTCGCCAAGGCGCTGAAGCCTGACTTCACGCTGACGAATGAAGATCAGGCTGGCCACACCCGTCGCGGCAATCACCAGAACCGAAATCTCGCCAAGAGTGTCCCAGGCCCTGATGTCGACAAGGGTCACGTTGACAGTGTTCTTGCCGTGGCCGACCTCGTAGGCGAGCTGCGGGAAGCTGACGCTGATCGGGGTATCGGTGCGGGCGCCCAGGGTGACGACTGCCACGACCGCCATCAGTGTTCCGACGACGACGGCGATCACGGCCCGCAACTTCCGATGCACCGACCCGTGCGCCTGGCCGATCCGAATCGGCAATCGCCGAAGCACGAGAACGAAGGCGACCAGCGTAATGGTCTCCACCAGCACCTGGGTCAGCGCCAGGTCAGGCGCACCCTGCATCGCGAAGAGCACGGCCATGCCGTAACCGGTCACGCCGACCACGACGACCGCCATGAATCGCTTATTCGCGCGGGTTGCGACCAGGGCGGCGCCGCCCATGATTACGGCGATCGGCAGCTGCGCGGGATAGTCCCACAGCCTGATGTCGTCCGGCCAGGTGCGGTTGGCGACCAGGCCAGCAGTCAAGGCGGCCACGAGCACGACAAGAATGACGCCCAGGTAGATCGGCAAGGAACCGCGCTGGGTCTTCGAGGTCAGGACGACAGCGAAGTGGTCGATGCCAGTCATCACCCGGCGGTAAGCCTTGTTGGCGTCCACCAGCGGATAGACGGACTGCTGAAGCCTGGCGACGGCGGCGCGACGGTAAAACATCAACAGGCCGAGAGCAATGTTCAGCGCGCTGACGCCGAGGGCGGGCTCCAGTCCGTGCCACAGCGCAAGGTGATACGGAGCCGAGCCGGCGTCTGCCGGAAACGTGTCGGCGTATCCGGCGAGTACCGGATCGGCGAGCGCGGCAACGAAGCCGCCGGCAATGGTGAGCGCGGCCAAAATCGCCGGCGCGGCCAGGAAGTCGACGTGCTCCTGGACGTATCGGGCTTCCCTGACCCCGGGCTTCCTGCCGAAAGCGCCCCAGACGAAGCGCGCACTGTAGGCCACGGTCAGGGTCGAACCGAGGAAGACACCACCGAATGCGATCCAGCCCCAGGGCGAGTGCGCTTCCAGCAGTGCCGAATACACCGCCTCCTTGGCGACAAATCCGGCGAGCGGTGGGATGCCCGCCATCGAAGCGGCGGCAATTACGCCGATCGTCGCGAGCAGGGGCGCCTTCCTGCCGAGGCCACATAGTTTCCGCAGGTCGCGGGTGCCGGCGCGGTGGTCGATTATGCCGACCACAAGGAAAAGGGCTGCCTTGAACAAGCCGTGCGCCAGCAGCAGCGCCAGTCCGGCGAGTGCGGCGTTTCGGGTTCCGAAACCCACCATCACGGTCAGGAAGCCGAGCTGGCTCACGGTGCCGTAGGCAAGCAGGAGCTTAAGGTCGGTCTGCCGCAGGGCGCGCCAGCCGCCGACCAGCATTGTGATCACGCCCAGGCTGATCAGCAGCGGTTGCCAGCCTGGTGTATCGGAAAACCCAGGCGCTAACCGGGCGATCAGATAGATACCTGCCTTGACCATCGCGGCAGCGTGCAGGTAGGCGCTGACCGGCGTCGGCGCCGCCATCGCCGCGGGGAGCCAGAAGTGGAACGGAACCAGTGCCGACTTCGAGACAGCACCGACCAGGATCAGCGTTATCGCGCAAGTCACCACGGGGCCCGACGGCGGGGCGGCAAGGATCTCGGACAGCAGCTGGGTTCCGGCAGCGCGACCAAGCATCACCAGGCCGACAAGCATCGCGAGACCACCCGCAGTCGTGACGATCAGCGCCTGCAGGGCGGCCCTTCTGGCCTGCTTCCGGGCCGTGTTGTACCCGATCAGCAGGTAGGAGAAGATCGTGGTCGCTTCCCAGAAAATGAAAAGCACAATCAGGTCGTCGGCGATTACCAGGCCGTACATCACGCCGGCGAATGCCAGGAGGACGGCACCGAATTGGCTCAGGCCGCCATCGTTCGGGCGGAAGTATCGCGAGCAGTACAACAGGACGAGGGCGCCCACTCCCGTCACGAGCAGGGCAAGCACCCACGCGAGCATGTCCATCCGGAATGTGAGCTGCAGCGAGAGCCCGGGTATCCAGTCGTAGGTTTCTGTGACGTCGCCGTCGCCCTGGACCTGTTTGTAGTAGCCCAGGGTGTGCAGGAACGCGACGGCCGGAACGATCGGAACGATCAGGAATGCCCGTCGTCCCAATTTCCGGAACAGGACCGGCGCTACGAGCGAGGCCACCCCGAAAACCGAGAGCACTACGAGCACATGCCCTCCTCGCGGGTCTACCCTATTCCGGGCGGTTGGCTTTGGCTCCCAGCCTATCGGTTAGGGTCGCCACACCAAAAATGCTCTACAGCTGGTGGCGGTTGACCAGGAAGCCGAACTCATCGACGATTTCGCCGTTCACGGCTTCGGCAAGCGCGCGGGAAAGGCGCTCGACAATCGGCCGCGCGGATTCGCGGGCCTCGATGAACTCCTCCGACGGGTCGGCCGTGTAGCGTTCCTCGCCGGCATCGGTCCAGCGGACCTCGTATTCAGTTACGTCGATATCGCCCCAGTCGATGCCACCGAGCGCGGCTGGCAGCTCTTCGGCAACGTGAACACGTAACTCGATCGCCCCGCCGGGCAACGGGCAGACGATGGCATAACCGTCCAGCACCTCTTCACCGGCCAGGGCCTCGGCGTCAAACTGATCGGACCGGGCATGCAGCGCGACCCGCTGCTCCTCCGTCAAATCCGCATCGGCACCGTCACCGGGCTCGTTCACCAGACCGGGCGGTGGTCCATGCCATTCCTGGGTGGCAATGGCCAACTCTGCGGTCGGCGCAACCCGCCGGGCTAACGGCTCGAGCGTCTCAGGCGATAGCCAGTAGGCGGAGAACACGCACAGGTCGACGGCGTCACCGGGGTCCGGAGTGATGATTCGCGGCGCCGGCGCTCCGGACCCCGAGTGCTCATCCGGCCGCGCGCCGGTGGAGGGCTCATCCGGCCGCGCTCCGGTGGAGGGCTCGTCAGCCAGCCGGATCGACAAATGCAGGCGTCGTGCGACGTCGATAAGCAGCTCAAGCGCACGGCCTTCGCCGCGGGTGGGCAGGCCCTCAGGGAAGGCAAGGTGCAAGCCCTCACGATCGGCAAGCCAGCTAGGTGGCGGACTGGCCTCGCGTTCCCGGGGAATCTCGAGGCCGAAGACTGCCTCGATGGTTTCGTCGATCCCAAGCGCGACGCGATCCGCGGCGGTCAGCTCAACCGGGCCGACCACGCTGCCATGTCGACTGAGCCGCCAGTGTTCGCCGTCAATCCTGGTGAGCGTTGGAAGCCGGGTCTGCAGCAGGATGACGACGTCACTTGGTTCAACCTCGCCATCGAGGAGAAGCAGGTGGGTCGATTGAAGCTGCATCTGATCCAGCTGCATCTAGGTGGCGGCCCGGTAGAAGTTCTGGTGCGAGCGAGAGGCCGTCGGCCCGCGCTGCCCCTGGTAGCGGGAACCGTATTCGCTTGAACCGTAGGGGTGCTCTGCCGCGGACGACAGTCGGAAGAAGCACAGTTGCCCGATTTTCATCCCCGGCCACAGCGTGATCGGCAGGGTTGCGACGTTCGATAGCTCAAGCGTGACGTGCCCGGAGAATCCCGGGTCGATGAATCCCGCGGTGGAGTGCGTAAGCAGCCCGAGCCGGCCGAGGCTCGACTTTCCTTCGAGGCGCGCCGCGATGTCGTCGGGCAGCGACACAGTTTCAACGGTTGACCCGAGCACGAACTCGCCCGGGTGCAGCACGAACGGCTCTCCCGGCTTCGCCTCCACCAGCCGGGTGAGGTCTGGCTGTTCCCGAGCGGGATCGATCACCGGATACTTGTGGTTGTCGAATAGCCGGAAGAACCGATCGAGGCAAACGTCAACGCTCGACGGCTGGACAAGACTGGCGTCAAAGGGTTCGAGCTTGACGCGTCCGTTCTGGATTTCGGCGCGGATGTCGCGATCTGAAAGCAAAGTCACGAGTTCACCGTAGCGAACTTTTCGGCGCGTCACCGACCTAGCCGTCGTCCCGCCATCCGGTAGCGTCGGTTAGACTGGCGTCGAGCGCCTCAGACGGCGTCCGCGGGTGTAGTTCAGTGGCAGAACTTCAGCTTCCCAAGCTGATAGCGCGAGTTCGATTCTCGTCACCCGCTCTGATGAAAACAGGGTCCCCGAGCGCCAGCGAGGTAGGGCTTCTCGTCACCCGCGCCAAGCGGGCGCCCTGGCCACCGCGCTATGCTCGGGCGGAACGAGAGGACGACAATGGCTACTAACACCGCGGATCTCTACGACGAACTCGGTGAGAAGATTCAGTCCCTGTCACTGCAACTGCAGCTGTTCGGCGGCGTGTCCAAGTTCGAGGGTTCAATCCGAACAGTCAAGTGCTTTGAGGACAACGCGTTGCTCAAGTCTGTCGTTTCCACGCCCGGTAACGGCGCTGTGCTCGTCATCGATGGCGCCGGGTCTGTCGAGCGAGCGCTAATGGGTGACATGATCGCGCAGATCGCTGCTGACAACGGCTGGGCGGGCGTCGTCATCAACGGTGCGATTCGCGATCGTGTCGCGATCTCCGAAATCCAGATCGGCGTAAAAGCTCTTGGAACGAATCCCCGTAAGAGCACCAAGACCGGCGATGGCGAGTCCGACGTCGTACTGGAGTTCGGCGGCGTCGCATTCCGTCCCGGCGCCAAGCTTTACAGCGACGAAGATGGGATCCTCGTCGAGCACTGAGGATTTCTCGTCAAGGCTCACTTCGCAAAGAGTCTCGGCGCATCCTTCAGGCGCGCAGAGACAATCTCGTCGAACGGGCTGGTATTGCCCTCGGCCAGGAAGATCTCGGAGCTGGACTGCAGAATGGCGCTCAGCAGGTTCGCTGCCAGGATGCAGCTCGGATGGTCCGGCGCGAGGCCTTCACGTTGAGCGATAAGAGCCTTGATTTCGCTACTGCGCTCGATGTGCTTTCGCAGGTGCAGCTCCAAGAGCCGCGGCGACTGCTGCAGCGCCGCCTTGAGGTTTCTCAGCTCTTTAGGATCTGGCTGCGGATCATCGAATCCCGCCGCAACGACAGTCAACAGATCCTGCAGTAAATGCCCGGTGGGCCCGTCAGTCAGAAACACCTCCTGCGCGGCGGCGGTGACTTTGCTCTTGTGATGCACTCCCAGCAATGCTTCTTCCTTCGAGGAGAAGTAGTTGAAGAAGGTGCGTCGGGAGATACCTGCCTCGTCGGCAAGGTCTTCGATGGTGAAGCGATCTATCCCGCGCTCCGCCGCCAGCCGTCGGGCCGTAGACGTCAGTGAGCGAGTGGTAGCGAGCTTCTTCCGCTCGCGGAGACCTAACGTTTCGTCCAGAATTTTTGCACTAGGTGCCATAGAGTGCATTTTTGCACCAAAACAGCCATAACGGCAATAATTTGTGCAACAGCTCACATAGTTGAATATTGAATTACCGTGAACAATATGGACAAATCGACTTTTCATTAGCGCTTGTCTACCGCTGGGGATAATACTGATCAGGTTGTGACTTACCCGTTACGCGGTTTTTACCTCGAGCACCGAAAGGTACTACGTCCCCATGACGCTCAGCAAAACCCAGCGCAAGCTAATGCTTGCCCCGGCCGTAACAGCGCTGGCGCTGTCCGGCCTTGTCGCATCCCCAGCATTCGCTACCGACAAGGCAGCAGACCCGGCGCCGGCCAGCCCATCGACTGAGAAGTCCGCACCAAAGACAAAGTCGCAGGAGGCCGCTCCGACAGCACCTGCTCCTGCAGCACTCGCCCCTGTCGCGGATGAGAAGTCCATCTCGCAGACGGACCTGCAGGAAAAGGGCCTCCCCGTTTCGATCAAGCCGACCACGGGCGACCCGGCCGGCAAAAAGGTCACGACGAAGTTCGTTGACAGCAAGGAAGGTCAGTTCGAAGGTACTTCCTTCACCTTGGACTCCGAAGGCAAGTACTCGGGAACAATCAAGGCTAACGGCAAGCTTGCGCCTGGTGCCGCAACGATCGAACTCTTCATCGAAGGCCAGGAAGGCGCAGCGGGCACCATCGGCCTCACGGTCGTCGAGGACGCTCCGGCCGCCCCCAAGGCATCGGTAGACCCTAAGTCACTGCCGCAGAACGCCTTCGAAGATGGCAACACGTTCAATGTCGATGTCAGCGGCTTCGATGCTGACGAAGAAGTGACCGTCACGATCGACGGCAAGAAGCTCAGCTTCGATAAGTCGTTCGAGAACGGCGAAGGCGTAATTTACGTCACGGCCGAAGACGGCGCTCCGACGAGCGTCGGCACGCACGAGGTCGTGGTCACCGGTGCAACCAGCGGCAAGACAGCCACCACCAGCTACGAGATCACCGAAGCTGTCGAGGCCGGCAGCATCAAGACCAACAGGACCGAGTTCACCGCGGGCGACAAGACCTGGGGTGGCGGCATCGACGTCACCGGCGAAGGCTGGGAGCCTAACACCGAGGTCACCGTCCAAATCGGAATCGGCAACGGGCAGTCGGGCAGCAGCATCGCCAGCGCAAATGTGAAGACCGACGAAAACGGTAACTTCACCCTGAAGAACTTCACGCCGGAAGAGGCACCACGGCTGCTTGAGGACGACGAGCGCATGTCCCTCGTTGCGGGTGCCAATGGCGTCTACGCGGAGTCAGTAGAGCTGACCGTCGTCGAGAAGAAGGTCGAACCGTCGATCACCGCGACACCGGAAAAGATCTCCGCCTCTGACTTCGAGAACGAAGACAAGGGCGTCACGATCGAGGCCACCGGGTACCAGGAAGGCGAAACCGTCAAGGCGACCGTCAACCACGAAGACGGCAAGACCGAGGAATTCACCCTCAACGCCACGGCGGACGAAGAGGGCAATGTGTCCTTCAAGCTCTACGCCATCGGTGATGCAGTTCTCGGAAATTACACCGTTGAACTCAATGGCGACGAGACCGACGGATCACTGTCGACCGGCTTCGAAGTTGTGGCCGATGACAATGGCGATGACGAGGGCAACGGCGGTGGCGACGGCGATAACAACGCCGACGACAACGACGACCAGCTGCCACGCACGGGTGCCGAACTCGGCGGCCTCGGCGCAGGAGTCGTGCTGCTCGCAGTTGGTGCAGCCAGCGTCCTGTTGACTCGCCGTCGCAGCACGAAGAGCTCGACCGATGCGGGCGAGATCTAAGCTCTGCATGCCGCGTCAGCGGTAGAATTGAGGGCCGTGGCGAACGATCGCCACGGCCCTCAGCTTTGCCCGTTGCACCCGGTTCGCCGAGTACAACGAGCGGACCGCTTCATGAACTTGCCGGTCCAGCAACATAAGGCCCAGCGGAATGAGGAGAATCCGATGGACAGGACCCCTGGGGACGTTCCAGTCTTCCTGGCTGGCGTAACGCCAAAGAAGCGTCAGACAGACGCCGAACAGCTGATCGCGCTGATGTCCACGGTGACCGGCGAGGCACCGCAGCTATGGGGAACTGTGATCGGCTTCGGGCAGTACCACTACAAGTACAAGAGCGGGCGAGAGGGCGATGCGCCCGCCGCCGGATTCTCGCCCCGTAAGGCAGCAACAACGATCTACCTACCGGATGGCGTCGGTCCGTACAGCAGCCAGCTGCAGCAACTCGGTCCCCATACGACCGGCGTTGGCTGCGTCTACATCAAAGACCTGCAAACTATCGATCTCGGCCTACTCGAAGCCATCATCACCGAGTCATACCGCGCAATGACCAGCGGCACAAATGCCCTGCGCGCCCGCGATGGGGCCCCGCGCGGCTAATCTCGCTAACCACGAGGGCGAGGCACAGGCGGTCACCCTGGATGATTGCGACTGGTCCGCGGGACGTCAACGATTTCGGTCTGGAGCTGTGGCTGCGGCTGGAGCCGCGATTTCGGTCTGGAGCCGCGGCTGGAGCTGCGGCCTGAGCCGGACACGGACGGCGATACCTGCACAGAGGATGACGGCGACTCCGCCGACAATGGTTTGCCAGCTCAGCGCCTCGCCCAGCAGGAGCGCTGCCCAGCAAATGCTCAGTACCGGCTGCACGAGCTGGATCTGACCCACTTGAGCGATCGGCCCGATGGCAAGGCCGCGGTACCAGGCGAAAAAGCCAAGGAACATGCTGACCACGCCGAGATAGCCAAAAGCCGCCCACTGCAGCGAGGTCCCCGTGGGCAGCTGCTGGGCGACTGAAACCCCGGTCAGGAACACCATCAGCGGCGATGCGAGGACAAGTGCCCAGGATACTGTCTGCCACGCGCCGATCTCTCGGGCGAGCAATCCGCCTTCGGCGTATCCGATGGCGGCGGCCAGCACGGCGCAGAAGAGCAGCAGGTCCGCCCAGTGCAATTGCCCGAAACCGCCGGGCTGCGCGAAGGCGAAAACTATCGCCGCGATTGATCCCGCGGCCGTAACGGCCCAGAACGCTACCGGTGGACGTTCCCGGCCCCGAATAACCGCGGCCGTCGCAGTCGCAGCGGGAAGCAGCGCAATAACGACGGCGCCATGGCCGGCCGGCACGGTTGTGAGCGCAAACGATGTGAGCAGCGGGAATCCCACGACTATCCCGCCAGCGACTACCGTGAGCCGCGCCCACTGCATGCCACGAGGGAACCGCTGCCGGGTCAGCGCAAGCGCCAGCACGGCCAGAATAGCGGCCACGACTGCGCGCGCGGACCCGATGAACAGCGGCGACAGCCCAGCGACGGCGACTCGGGTGAAGGGAACGGTAAAGGAGAAAGCCGCTACTCCGAGAAGGCCCCACCACAGCCCCACACGCTGATTAGAGAGTATCGGCGGCCGAAAAATCGTAGTAGCGCTACTATTGCTTCTCATGACCAACGATAGCAGTTCTCGAATTGCCGCGGGGCTAAGGGAATGGCTCGGCGGCGCCGCACCGGGATCCCGACTCCCATCCACACGGCGCCTGGTTGCCGAGTATCAAGCCAGTCCGGTGACAGTGCAGAAGGCATTGCAGATGCTCACAGCGCAGGGCCTGATCGAGAGCCGCCCTGGCGTGGGGACCTTCGTCCGGGCAGCTCGGGCCGCCCGCCCATCTGATTACGGCTGGCAGAGCGCGGCCCTCGGTTCCCGGCAGACGCAACTTCCAACGACCTCCGCCGCGCTGCGTAGCGCACCGAATGATGCCATTGCCTTCCACTCGGGCTATCCGGATCGGGAACTTCTGCCGGAGCGTCTGGTCAGGGCGGCACTGGCCCGGGCGGCCCGGGGCGACGCAGCCCTTTCCCGCCCACCCGTTGCCGGACTCCCGGAGCTGCAATCCTGGTTCGCGCACGAACTCGGCGGCTCCACCCCGGCGGGTATTAGCCCGCCGACGCCGAGCGACGTCATCGTGCTGCCCGGAAGCCAGAGCGGACTCAGCTCCATCTTCAGCGCACTGGCCGGCAGCGGGCAACCGCTACTGATGGAGTCTCCGACCTACTGGGGCGCGATCCTGGCCGCCGCCCAAGCCGACGCCCGCGTCATCCCGATACCCAGCGGACCAGACGGCCCCGACCCGGAACAGCTGGACCGGGCATTCGAGAAAACTGGCGCACGGCTGTTCTACGCGCAACCCAACTACGCGAACCCCACCGGAGCGCAATGGGCAACCGGGCGGAGTGAACAGATCCTGGATGTGGTGCGCGCGAACAGCGCGTTCCTCATCGAGGACGACTGGGCACACGACTTCGGCATCACCAGCAATCCCGTACCCGTCGCCACCCGCGACGATTCCGGCCACGTCGTCTACCTTCGATCTTTGACGAAGAGCGTCTCCCCAGCAATCCGCATTGCCGCCGTCATCGCTAGAGGACCGGCACGGGAACGCATCCTTGCAGACCGTGGCGCGGAGTCGATGTATGTCAGCGGCCTCCTCCAGGCGGCCTCCCTCGATGTCGTCACACAGCCCGCCTGGACGACCCATCGACGAAGCCTCCGGCACCAGCTCCAATCGCGGCGCGACCTCCTCGTCAGCAGCATGCGCGAGCATGCACCGCAGGCCCACATCGAGCACGTTCCGAAGGGAGGGCTGAACCTCTGGGCACGTCTGCCCGATGGCACCGACCTCGAACAGCTGACCCGCGGCTGCGAGAGGGCCGGCGTCATCATCGCCGCCGGCACCGAGTGGTTCCCAGCCGAACCAGCAGGCCCATTCATCCGGCTCAACTACTCGGGGCCGAATCCGGGTGCATATCCAGAGGGAGCACGTATCCTCGGCCGGACAATCGACCGCGCCGGATCTTAGTTTCCCGCGATGTGCGCCGCCAGACCCGTTTCACATCGCGCCACATCCGGGCGCAACACGAGGTCTTCGTCGTAGTCGCCGCAATTCTGATAGCGGAACGGAACCGGCTCCGCCGTCGGCACGGAGAGCAGCCGCCGCTCCAGTTCCTGGGACACCCTGGTGAACTCCAGATCAGGGAGCCGGTCCGCCCCGGAAACGACGAGTGGCGGCAACACCGTGATGCCGCTGTACCAGAGCGTGCCGTGGGTCAGCGGGAACAGCAACTGATCGATATCGCCATTGACGCCTCGCGGTCCGATCGTTGCCTCAGGCGCACCGGCAGTAACGATGATCATTGCGCGCCGACCGGCGAGCTTGCCCTCGCCGTAACGAAGCGTGCGGCCGGTCCGCCGATCAATGACTCCATATCCGAAGCCCTTGACGAATACTCGATCGAACCAGCCTTTGAGTATGGCCGGCATCCCGTACCACCACAGCGGAAACTGCAAGACCACCGTGTCGGCCCACGCCAGCTTTTCCTGCTCAACCAACACCTCATCACTCAGCGTCTGGTCAAGATACGCT
The DNA here is from genome assembly GCF_025787225.1 of Saxibacter everestensis. Classification (NCBI taxonomy): domain Bacteria; kingdom Bacillati; phylum Actinomycetota; class Actinomycetes; order Micrococcales; family Brevibacteriaceae; genus Saxibacter; species Saxibacter everestensis. Next base: position 3,845,256 of record NZ_CP090958.1, on the reverse strand, counting down.
CCTTTGGATGCCGCGGCTACCCTAAGTCGATCAACGCCGTCATGCCCGAAGTCGGCTCCGGTGACCACCGGATTCCATCCCATCGCATACAGGTCGGACTCGCGATACTGGTGCCCGTGGGCCTTCAGACTGCGAAGCCCGACGTCGCGAAGCGCGCCGTTCAATGAGCGGTGTTCGGGATGCGCGAAGAGCCATAGCACCTTCATCTGATCTCCTTCTCGGTATCGCGCCCGGCACCCGGAGCCTTGCCTGGCTATGAGCTCTGCCCGGCATTGCTGCCGACCAGCCTTGAGCTCTGCTCGTCAGTAAACCCTGCCAATCCCAGCGTCGGCGAACAGTTCCCTGGACGCAAGTACTGTCTTATTCGTCTAGTAGTGCCAAAATGTATACTGAGCCCATGCGAAAGGCCGTTGCGAAAACCATCGACAGCTGCACCCTTGAGGTGGCCATGGCCGTGCTCGGGGGCATCTGGAAGCTGACAATTCTGAAGCATCTGCTCGCCGAAACCCGGCGGTTCGGCGAACTCGGCAGGTTGATGCCGAACATAACGCCCCGGATGCTCAGTCGGCAGCTACGCGAGCTCGAGGAAGACGGCATCGTGGTGCGAAAGGTCTATCACCAGGTGCCACCTAAGGTCGAATACTCGGTCAGCGGCTTCGCCCGGACGCTCGCACCACTGGTGAGCGACATCGAGCGTTGGGGCGAGTCGTACCGCACCGAGTTCGCCGCAGAACCGGAAACAGGTCCCGGGGCAGATCCGGAGACAGGTCCCGCCGCCGATCCCAGGACGACACTCGGGACAGCACCACCGGCCCCCGGGACAGCGGCAGAACCAGCCCCGGAAACCTCAAAGGAATCAAAAGCCGACAAAATCGACTGACAAAGCCGCATTTGCGGCTGTATGCTCAGCTTCATGACGCGATTTAGGATTTCCGAAGCTGCGCGGCTGCTCGCCGTCAGCGACGACACCGTGCGGCGGTGGATCGACCAGGGACGACTGAGGGCGGCGGACCGCGCCGGCTCCTCCGGACGCCAGATGATTGATGGCGCGGATCTTGCCCGACTCGCCCTGGAACTCGGCGAATCGGCACCGGAAACCCCGGGCAGCAGAACGCCATCCACTGCTCGCAATCACTTTCCCGGCATCGTGACTGCCGTGAAAAAGGATTCCGTGATGGCCCAGGTCGACATCCAGGCCGGTCCATTCCGGGTGGTCTCACTGATCAGCGCAGAGGCGGCCGAGGAACTCGGCCTCGAGGTCGGGGTGGCAGCAGTTGCCAGCATCAAAGCGACAAATGTCGTGCTCGACCGACCGGGAGCTCGCGATGCTTAGGCGCCTGGTTGCCCTGCTGGCAGCGGCATCATTGCTCGCTGCAACCGGATGCGGCAGTGCCAGCGAGGCCGCCCCGGGGAAGTCCGGGCTGAGCGGCACACTGACGGTGTCGGCCGCGGCGTCACTGACCGAAACATTCACCGCACTCGGCGACAGCTTCATGGCCGATAACCCGGGAGTCGATCTGAAGTTCAACTTCGGCGCATCCTCGGCCCTAGCACAGCAGATCACCGACCAGGCGCCCGTCGATGTCTTTGCCTCTGCAGACGAGAAGACGATGAAGACTGTGTCCGACGCCTCCGATTCCCCCCTCGATCCAGAAGTCTTCGTCACGAACGTGCTGGTAATCGCCGTGCCCAAAGGTAACCGCGCCGGGGTCACCGACCTCCGCGACTTTGCCGACGAGCAGAAGAAGATTGCGCTCTGCGCCGCCGAGGTGCCATGCGGGGCGGCGGCACAGACGGTCCTTGACAGGGCCGGCGTGACACCACAACCGGACACCCTTGAAAAGGACGTCAAGGCCGCACTGGCCAAGGTGAAGCTCAACGAGGTCGACGCCGCGCTTGTCTACCGGACCGACGCGCTGGCCGCAAAGGACAGCGTCGATATGCTGGAGTTCCCGCAGTCTTCGGCTGCCGTGAACAAGTATCCGATCGCGGCACTGCCGGAGTCCCAGAACCCTGACGCCGCGAAGGCCTTCGTTGAATACATCATGTCCCCCGCTGCCCGAGAAGTCTTCGACGACGCCGGATTCCAGCCGCCAAGCTAGGCAGGTGCGGATCAATGCGCTCTAGTTGGCGGCTGCCGTGGCCGCTGGCAATTCCGGCCGCCATCGGACTGCTGTTTCTTGTCCTGCCTGCGATCGGCTTGGTGGTTGGGACACCCTGGACCCGACTCATCGAAATACTCGGCACCCCGACGGTCGCCGATGCAATGCGACTTTCACTGATCTGCGCGAGCGCGGCGACGCTGATCTCGATTGTGCTCGGCGTCCCGCTGGCCTGGCTGCTGGCCAAGGCGCGCTTCCGCGGGCGGGGCCTGATCCGCGCGCTCGTCACCGTGCCGCTCGTGATGCCGCCGGTCGTTGGCGGCGTCGCACTACTGCTGGTTTTCGGTCGCAACGGGTTCATCGGCCGCCTGCTGGACGACGCGTTCGGCGTTTCTCTTCCGTTCACAACACTCGGCGTGATCATGGCGGAGACCTTCGTGGCAATGCCATTCCTGGTGGTAACGGTGGAAGGCGCGCTACGCGGCCTGGACAACCGCTTCGATGCCGCCGCCGCGACGCTCGGCGCCTCACGCTGGTACACATTCCGCCGGGTGACACTGCCGCTGATTTGGCCGGGCGTGCTCGCCGGATCGGTTCTTGCGTGGGCTCGCGCGCTTGGCGAGTTCGGCGCCACCATCACATTCGCCGGGAACTTTCCCGGTACAACCCAGACCATGCCGTTGGCCGTCTATCTCGCGATGGAAAACGACCCGGAGGCGGCAATCGTCCTCGCCCTGCTGCTTCTGCTGGTCTCAGTCGCCATCCTCGCCGTGCTCGGCGATCGCTGGACCCGTCGGGTGAACGCCAATGCTTAGGGCGGTGGGCACGGTGAAGCGAGGCAGCTTCACCCTCAACCTCGATCTTGAGGTAGCGGCAGGAGAGACCGTCGCCCTACTCGGCCCGAACGGCGCCGGTAAGTCAACAGCGCTGCACACGCTGGCCGGCCTGCTTCCATTGGCCACCGGCAGTATCCGGCTCGGCACCGAAACCCTCGACGACGGCACGCGGCGCCGAAGTCCCGATCAGCGCCGGGTGGGTGTGGTCTTCCAGGACTATCTGCTCTTTCCACACCTGAGCCTGCTGGAGAACGTCGCCTTCGGATTGCGGGCGCGCGGCAGCACGAAAACAGCTGCCCGCCGGAGAGCGGCCGACTGGCTTCGACGGGTCGGGCTCGGATCGCGAGCGCAGGCCAGGCCGAGCGAGGTATCCGGCGGTCAGGCGCAGCGGGTCGCCCTTGCCCGGGCTCTCGCCTCGGAACCGGACCTCTTGTTGCTCGACGAACCACTCGCCGCCGTCGATGCCGGGACCCGGCTGCGGCTGCGATCCGACCTGCGCGCGCAACTGCGGAGCTTTGCCGGACCGGCCGTGCTGATAACGCACGACCTCGCCGACGCGATGGTGCTGGCGGATCGGATTATCGTGCTCGAGAACGGTGAAACCGTGCAAAGCGGATCGCCGCGGCAGGTAACCACGGAGCCGCGGTCACCCTATATGGCAAGCCTGGTCGGGGTGAACATCTTTACCGGTCTCGCCCGGAAGGGCCGGCTGTCGATCGGCCACTCCAAGGTGACGGCGCGCACCGATCTGGACGGCAGGACGCTCATCACGCTGCCACCGACCGCGGCACAGGTCCGGCGAGACGCTCCGGAGATCCCGGCGCACAACATCTACCCCGCCCGCGTCGTCGGCCTGGAGGAACACTATGAGGCCGTCCGGCTTCGGGTCTCCCCCATCGACCCCGATCAGGGACTTGAGTTGTTTGCCGATGTCCCAATCACCGAGTTAATTGATGGCGTTGCCGAGCTGGGTGCCAGGGTCTGGGTCGAAGTGGACCAAACTCAGCTGCACGCATACCCGTTCTGACCCGATCCATTGGGCCGGCGTCACCGGCTGGCTTAATTCGTCTTGCATAAGTTACTCGCCAGTAGCATCCTTGAGCTATAGGCGTGCCTGAGGTGCCACACGCCCTCACCATCGCCAGCGCGCCGACCAGCGACCGAAGAAGGAAGCCACAGTGAGCCACTACAAGTCGAACCTCCGCGATATCTACTTCAACCTCTTCGAGGTATTCAACCGGCAGGAAATCCTCGGCAGCGGCCCATACGAGGACGTCGATCCGGCAACCGCGAAGGAGATTTTGTCCGAGATCAATCGGCTGGCCGGTGCTGAACTATCCGATTCGCTGCTGGACTCCGACCGGAACCCGCCGGTTTTCAATCCGGAAGACTACTCCGTCACGCTCCCTGAATCATTCAAGAACAGCTATAAGACATTTGTGGACTCCGGCTGGTGGCAGCTCGAGGCGCCGGAGGAGTTCGGTGGCACCGCCGTCCCGCCATCGCTGCGCTGGGCCGCGGCCGAACTGATCCTCGGCGCGAATCCCGCGATCCATATGTACGCCTCGTTCGCCTCGTTCTCGAAAATCCTGCTCAACCTCGGCACTGAGGATCAGCGTCGGCTTGCCGCACATATGGTCGAGAACAAGTGGGGCGCCACCATGGTGCTCACCGAACCGGACGCCGGGTCCGATGTTGGCGCCGGCCGCACCAAGGCAGTGCAGCAAGCCGACGGCAGCTGGCATCTCACCGGCGTGAAGCGCTTCATCACGTCCGGCGAACATGACCTCTCAGACAACATCATCCATTTCGTTCTCGCCCGTCCGGAGGGGACCGAGGGCGCGGGCGGCCCGGGAACCAAGGGGCTGAGCCTCTTCATCGTGCCGAAGTTCCACGTCGACCTTGAGACCGGCGAACTCGGCGAGCGCAATGGAGCCTATGTCACCAACGTTGAACACAAAATGGGGCTCAAGGTATCGACCACAACCGAGGTGCGCTTCGGAGAGGTCGACGGCGTCCCTGCGGTCGGCACGCTGCTCGGCGACGTGCACGACGGCATCCGCCAGATGTTCCACGTGATCGAGTACGCGCGGATGATGGTCGGCTCGAAGGCGATCGCAACCCTGTCCACCGGCTACCTCAATGCGCTCGAGTACGCCAAGGAGCGCGTGCAGGGCCCCGACCTCGCGAAGCAGTCGGACAAGGCGTCGCCACGGGTCACCATAACGCACCACCCCGACGTCCGGCGGTCGCTGATGACGCAGAAAGCCTACGCCGAGGGGCTGCGCGCTCTCGTGGCGCTCACGGCCACGGTCCAGGACCGGATCGAGCTGGCCGAACGCGCCGGTGCCGAGCCCGATCCGCTGGACGTTTCAACGAACGACCTGCTGCTGCCGATCGTGAAAGGTTACGGCTCCGAGCGGTCCTGGGTGCTGCTCGGCACGGAATCGCTGCAGACGTTCGGCGGCTCGGGCTTCCTGCAGGACTACCCGGTCGAACAGTATGTACGCGACGCGAAGATCGACACCTTGTACGAGGGCACCACCGCCATCCAGGGCATGGACTTCTTCTTCCGCAAGATAGTGAAGAACAAGGGCGCGGCGCTCGGCGCTCTCTCGGCCGAAATCCAGGCGTTCGCCGAGAGCCAGGCGGGCGGTGCCGCGCTTGCCGCAGAGCGGGCGCTGCTGGGCCGTGCGCTCGGCGATGTCGGCGGCCTGGTCGCCACACTGACCGGCTTCCTGCAATCGGCCGATCCCCGGGTCGAGGGCGGCGACATCAACAACATCTACCGCGTCGGACAGAACACCTCGCGGCTGCTGCTCGCCGTCGGCGATGTGGCGATCGCCTGGCTGCTGCTTCGCCAGGCCGTTGTTGCCAATGAGGCGCTGGCCGGCGATGTATCCGGTGCGGATCGCGACTTCTACCTTGGCAAGGTTGCGGCCGCACGATTCTTCGCCCGTCAGGTTCTGCCAAAGCTGACAGCGGAGCGCAAAATCGCGGAGGCGACCGACAATGAGCTGATGGAACTGCCGGAGGCCGCGTTTTAGAACTGCCGGAAGCGGCCTTCTAGATGTAGGGTTCGATTCAGAACCCGACCGGCCCAGGAGGTACACGATGCCACAGGGCGAGCCAGCCGGTGATTCGGCAGGAGAAGGTGATCGGCCGCATCCTCCGCTCCGCAGGCCGACCACTGGCTACGGCATCCCTGAGGACCTGGAAACGCCCGAACCAGTCGCGCGTCCGGATCGCAGGATTATTCAAGCCACATTCATCAGCGCACTGATCCTTGTAGTGCTCGGCGTCGCGACGATTCTGCTGCTCAATCGATACGTTTACAGTCCCGAAAGCGTCGCCGGGAGCTACCTGGAAGCCGTGGCACGCGGTGACGCTGAAACGGCACTCAATCTGCTCAACCCGGACGACATCGAGGACAACAACCTCGAAGGGCTGAGCGATTCCGTGCTGAAGAACGCGGCCAATCTACCCGTCGATATCCAGTTGGTGTCCTCCGAACGGAGGGCAGATGGAACCGTCGAGGCGAGGTACTCGTATCGGATCGGCAGCAACCAGCAACAGACGACATTTCTCCTGCAGGACAGTGGACCCTACTGGCTGCTGTTCCATACCTGGCGATTGACTGATACCGCCTTGCCGACCGTCGATGTCGAGGTGACGGGGGCCGAGTCCGTGCAGATCAACGGCTCGGACGTCGATCTGCGGCACAGCAACACGCTTCCACTGCTTTATCCGGCCACGTACTCATTCGGCTACCGCGGCACGTACATGACGGCGGACAGCGAACAGCTCGACGTCACTGACGATTCCCAGCCGGACAATGTGGTTCGACTCAACCTCAAGGCGACGCCGGAGCTTGCCCGCGAAGTTTCTCGTCAGGTCAACGCCTCACTTGACGGCTGCGCACAGCAGACAGTGCTGGCGCCGGCGGACTGTCCGTTCGCGGTGGAGAACGTCAATCAGATCAACGGCGATGTCAGTTGGAAGATCATCAAGTACCCCGAGGTGACGCTGCGCAGGACAGACAATGGTTGGACGATGCAGTCGGCCAGAGGACGTGCGGAGGCGACCGGTTCCGAGACGGATATCGTGACGGCGAAGGTCGGCAGGTTCTCGCTCGGCAGCGATTTCGAGTACTCGGCGACGGTGCGTGTGTCGGGTGAGAGAGTTATCGTCAGCCCTGAGTTCTAGGTCACTTTTCGGACCCCAAGGTTAGTCTGCATGGCCAGATCGCGTAATATCAGTCGCCATGTCGCCACGTAAAATTTCCGTTCCCGCAGATATCTCCCGCTCCTGGCTGCTGGTTCCCGGAACGAAGCCCGAACTGTTCAGCCCGGCGATGGATTCCGCTGCCGATCAAATCATTCTCGACATCGAAGATGCGGTGGATCCCAAGCTCAAACCGCGCGCCCGGACCGATGTTGCCCAGTGGCTTTCCAACGGAAGCGAAGGCTGGGTCAGGATCAACGACGCATCCACCGCATTCTGGGCCGACGACATCGCCGAGTTGCGCGGAAAGAAGGGCCTGCGCGGAATCATGCTCGCGAAGACCGAGTCCGCCGAGCAGGTCGAGAAGACCGCCGAGCTTCTCGGCGACGACACCCCGATCGTGGCACTCGTCGAGTCAGCAATCGGAATCGAAGAGGCAGTCAACATCGCCCGGGCGAAGGGCGCCTTCCGCCTCGCATTCGGCAGCGGAGATTACCGTCGGGATACCGGCATGAGCAGTGACGCGCTTGCCATGGCCTACCCGCGGGCGCGACTCGTGAACGCCAGCCGGATCGGCGGACTGCCCGGACCGATCGATGGCCCTACAGTCGGCACCAGCCACCCGATCCTGCGTGAACAGTCAGCTGTCACTGTTTCGATGGGTATGACCGGCAAGCTGTGCCTGCAGACAGACCAGTTGCCTGTGATCAACGAGGTGATCAGCCCTACCCAGAGTGACGTCGCCTGGGCAAAGGAGTTCCTCGACGACTTCGTCGCCAACGGCAGCGTCGTCCGTGACGGCAGCGACCTGCCTCGGCTCGGCCGCGCCGAGAAGATCCAGAAGCTGGCACACGCCTTCGGCATCACCGCCCCATAGCGCTCTGCTGGCAGGGCCTCGGGGCGTTGACGTATCGCTGATTCGGCGGGACGGTTGAGTTAGCGTCCGCTTCCCGGCGGCGCACAGCGCAGCTGAAAGGAAGGTGGTCAGCGATGCCCGCTCAGCTCAGTTACTGGACCCTCGCCGTTACCGATGTCGACAGGGCGGTCGAATTCTTCGGCGCCGTGATGGGTTGGACGTTCAGCGAGCCCGGCTCGGCCGGAGGGCGGCACGTGCTGGAGTCCGATCCCTGGGGCGGCCTGGCCCCAGCCCTGCCGCCGCGCGACAGCGAGGAGCACCACCTCTTTGCGGTGGGAGTCGACGGCACCGTCGACGAAGAGGACGATCGGTCGGCCCCGTCCTCGTCGCCAGGAACTGCCGAGACCGCAACTACCCGACGGAACAATGGTCTTGCGTTCCAGGCCGACGACCTTGACGCGGCGATCGCAAAGGTCCGCGAGCTGGGCGGCACCGCGCAGGATACCGGTGAGGGTGGCGACTACGGACGCTGGGTGGAGTGCACCGACGACCAGGGCACCGCCTTTGCGTTGTTCGCCCGAGCCGAGGCGTAACGGCACCGAAAGCCGAAGCGTAACGGCGCCCGGAAGCCGGTGTGACTACCTAGGAGGCCCCGCGCAGGTCCAGTGCGAGTTCGGTGGCTCCGCCTTCGACGACGCGCACCGGAATCCCCCAGTCCTGCTGATACAGGTGGCACGCGGCGTGCTCCGGAACCTCGCCGGTCACCGGGTCGCCATCGCAGGCCGCCGCGCGCGCGGTGATATGCAGAATGCCCTCGGTGAAGCCGTCCGAAATCGAGAGCTTTCGGGTGAGCCCTTCTGCTCCGCCACTTCCCTCGCCGAGCAGTTCCGGCGGGGTCGAGGACACCTGGAGCCAGGTTGGGTCGCCGTAGCGGTCATCGAGTTTCTGGCCGGTCGGCGCGACGAATCCGATGTCGAGTGCCAAGGTGCCGGCCGCTACATCGGTGGAGGGACGTGACGTGCTCTTCGCGCCGTCGTCCACGGTTTGAGCATGCGCCGGAATTGCGACCCGGGTCAGCCGGTGCGCAGCGGACTCCACCACGAGAAGGTGGAACGGGTCATTGTCGGTGCCTTCGCCCACGACCACAGCATCGCTCGGCTCCGCAAGGTCGCGTGCCAGCGTCCCGACCTCTGCCCTGGCAGGGTCGTAACGCCGGATGGCGCCGTTGTACGTGTCCGCAATGGCAATCGAGCCGTCCGGCAAGACTGTGACGCCGAGCGGATGCTGCAAGCGTGCCGCTTCTGCGGGCCCATCCCGGAAGCCGAAGTCGAAGAGTCCTTCGCCGACGGCTGTCCGGACTGAAATGGATCCGAAGTCGCGCGGACGGGCAATCTCGGCGGCGTCCGGCGAGATCGTCCGACCTGCCTCCGGGTCCTCGCCCAGCTCGTCCAAGTAAACGTCTGCGTCCTCGAACTCGATGTAACGCAGCGCCGAGGTTTCCGAATCGGCCGTCCAGATCCGGCCGGATGCGTCGGCGGCCAGACCGGATGTTTGCGCGAACCAGGCCTCGCCTGCCGAGCCGTCGAGCAGCCCCTCGTTCATTGTGCCGGCCAGATTGGCGATAGTGCCTTCCAGCGGGTCAAAGCTCCACACCGTGTGATTGCCGGCCATCGCGACGACGACGGTGCGAGTGGACTCAGACCACAGCACATCCCAGGGCGACGACAGCTTGATCGTCGCCGCTGGACCGTCGTAGGCGCCTCGGTCCGCGCGCCGAGGCTCACCTGGCTCTATCGCGACGTTGTCGACGGCGCCGACCATGTACTGCTCGCCGGTCCCCGCGATGGTGATGACGCTGCCGTCATCCAGGTTCAGGCCGCGCAGTACGTGATTCACGGTGTCAGCGACGACAACGTGATAGCCGACGCGCTTCGAAACGGCAGCCGGCAGCAGGGTGAGCCCCTGGGGTTCGCTGAACCGAGCCACAGCGGCATCGCCATCGACCAGGCCGCGTTCGCCGTCACCGAATCGGCGGCGCACTGTCTCGGCGTCCGGCGCCAGTTCAAGCAGCCTGTGGTGTCCCGAATCCGAAACCAGGAAGCCGCCGTCTGGAAGCCTCAGAACCTTGCCCGGGAAGTACAGCTCCGTTTCTGGCGCTGCCGGCGGAACGTAGGGTCCGTCGCCCCGGTGCAGTGTGCCCTTCTCTTCGTGCTCGGCGATCAATTCTTCGATCAGCACCGCCAAACCGGCGGCGTGGCCCTCGCCGGACATATTTGCGACGACGTACCCTTCCGGGTCAACCACGGCAAGAGTCGGCCATGCCCGAGCGGCGTAGGCCTGCCAGGTATCCAAGTTGGGGTCATCCAGCACAGGGTGCTGCACCTCGTAGCGGCTGACCGCGGTCTCCACGGCAGATTCGCTGCGTTCGAACTCGAACTTCGGAGAATGCACGCCGATGATCACCAGGATGTCGGAGTACTTCTCTTCGAGCGGGCGCAGCTCATCCAGGACATGCAGACAGTTGATACAGCAAAACGTCCAGAAGTCGAGCAGCACGATTTTTCCGCGCAGTTCCTGCAGGGTCACATCTTTGCCGCCGGTGTTCAGCCAGCGGCGTCCGACCAGCTCAGGGGCGCGCACACGGGTTTTTGTCGTCACATCCCTAGTCAACAACATATACGGCACTATTGCTTCCCCGGACTACATCGGACGTCATCTACGTGTCCCGTTTCACAAGGGCGTTCCGCTCCTCGGCGCAGCCAGCTGCGGCGATAGGGTGGCGTAGAGAGTTCCCGATAATTGCCCTATTCAGTTGCAAGGAGTGCGATGTCCGCCGACACCGATCTGATCCCCGCCCGATTGGATAAGGTCCGCCGGCGTGCGGATGCCGCCGCCGAGCGGTCCGGACGTTCGGGTTCGGACGTGCGCGTCATGTTGGCCACCAAGACCCAGCCTGCCGAACTGATTCTTACCGCGCTGAAACATGGCTTCACGCTTATCGGCGAGAACCGGGTGCAGGAGGTGGTCGCCAAGGCGGACGAGCTCTCCGCCGTCCCGCATGAAACACACCTGATCGGTCCACTGCAGTCCAACAAGATCAACCATGCCCTGCGGCATGTGAGTTGTATTCAGTCGATCGACCGGCTGGATATCGCCGAGAAGATCCAGCGTCGGCTCGAGGCGCAGGACGCAGTTGTGGATGTCTATGTCCAGGTCAATACCTCACGGGAGGACTCCAAGTCCGGAATCGAGCCGGCCGGCGCCGTGCACTTCGTGCGTTCCCTGGCCCAATTCGATCGGCTGAAGCTCAAAGGGCTGATGACGATCGGTCTCCCGTCCGAGGACCACGAGGAGATCAGGCCGAGCTATCGGAACCTGATTGCGGTTCAGGAGTCGCTGCGCGGGGCCGGCTTCGAGGGGGTCGATGAGCTCTCGATGGGGATGAGCCACGACTTCGAACTGGCCATCGAAGAGGGCGCCACTATGGTGCGGGTGGGCAGCAGTATTTTCGGCGAACGGCCAAAGCCGCGCTGAGGGCGCACGCCTACTTCTTATCGGAATCGGCGAGCTTGGCCAACATCTCGTTATAGGCGCGCAGTTCGGCATCCCCCGTGCGCGCCTCCTTCCGGTCGCTGCGCTTCGCTTCGCGATCCGAGCTCCGGGCCCACTGCACCGCAACAATGACGGCGAGCAGGAAGGTCGGGAACTCGCCGATGCCCCAGGCGATTCCACCGCCTTCCTGCTGGTCGGCAAGGGCAGAGCCGCCCCAGTCACGGCCCATGTTGCCGAACCAGCTTGCCTCAAGCAGCACCGTGGACCCCATTAGCGTGACACCGAAGAACGCGTGGAACGCCATGGTCGCAAGCAACAGGACCAATCGCAGCGGGTAGCTGAACCGGGTGGGTCCCGGATCGATGCCGACAAGTGCCTGAGCGAAGAGATAGCCCGCGATCAGGAAGTGCACGATCATCAGTTCGTGCCCGACGTGGGTGCGCAGCGCCAGCCCGAACAGCGGCGAGTAATAGAAGACTATGATGCTGCCGGCGAAATTGATCGCCGCAATCAGCGGGTGTGCCATGAACCGGGCGAATCGCGAATGCACGGCAGCAAGCACCCACTCGCGCGGTCCACGCGAATCGTCCCGCCGGGCCGGGACGGCGCGCATCAGCAGCGTGACGGGCGCGCCGAGCACCATGGGCAGCGGTATCGCCATCGCCAGGGTCATGTGCTGCACCATGTGCGCGCTGAACAGCACCCGGCCGTAGACGACTCCGCCGCCGGAAGTGATGTAGATCAGCGCCAGCATGCCGAAGATCCACAGCACCATTCGGTGAATCGGCCAGTGGTCGCCGCGCTTGCGCACGACCCAGACGCCGCGGCAGTAGGCGATGATCGCGAAGCCTGCGATGGCTATCCAAATCGGATCCGGCGCCCATTCGGTGAACCAACGTGAAGGCGTCAGCTCAGGCGGCAGGTCGTAGCCGGTCAGGAAGCGTGCCGGCGTCTGCTCTACCGGTGGTTCCTGTGGAACGGGCGGCGCGGTACGGGAAAGTGCCACTGCCGCGCCGCTCGCGATGCCGAACAGCAGCATCTCTCCAGCGATGAGCCGCCAGAACAGCACCTTCGCCGCAGCAGCCGCGTCGCCAAGCCGCCGGACGATGTAGCGCCGGTGCCACCAGCCCACCCCGCCCAGGGCGAGTGCCGCCAGCGACTTGAGCACCACGAGGGCGCCGTAGCCGCTCAGCAGGCCGTCCCAGCCACCTAGCCGGATACTGGCGTTCACCACGCCAGAGAAGACGACCAGCAGGTAGGCGAACAGCGCCACATTCGAGAAGCGGCTGACGACATCGGCCAGACCACCCGGGACGACTTTGCTGGCGGTTGCACGCGAGGTGAGAATGCCGGAGAGCAGGCATAGGCCTAGGAGGCCGCCGAACCAGAGCACGACGCCGAAGATGTGCAGGCCGATCGAGCCGACTGCCAGTTCGTGGTTGTCGCTGCCCGCGGCGTGCCCGATAAGCGCCTGAGGTATCAGAGCGAAAATCGTGGCGAGCGTGAGCAGGCCGATGCCGGTCAGCGAACGAACTCCGAAGATCAGCGTGGAGACGACGGCGGCGGTCAGCGCGATCACCAGCCAGGCCCGGCCGGTGTCGAGCTGGGTAACGAACAGGCCGAGCTGCGCCGAGAAATTTCCCGAGCGAAGCGCCTGTTCACCCGCCGTGTCGATGTAGCTGAGCACCAAGACCGCGACGGACGACAGAGTCCAGACCACCGATGACGCCGAGGCGATACCGAGCGCGCGTTCCCACGCCGGGTTCAGCGGCTGACTTTCAGTTCCCTTGCGCTGCCGATTCGATGACGCAGTGCGCGGGATGGCGACCGCGGCCAGGGCGAGCACCCCGGCGGTCACCGCCAGCGAGACGTTGTAGACGAGTTCTGCGGCCGGCAGTCCCCAGCGGACGAACACTCCTGGGTCGTTGATCAGGCTGGCCGCGGCGGCGCCGGAGAACGCCAGCCCGCCGACCAGGGTTATCACGGCGGCGATCGCTGCCAGCGCCAGCCCGACATCCGCCGCCAAGGGCCGTTGCGCGACTTCCCGCGATGTTGTCACAGTCGCCGGTCTGACAACGCGGGGAAGTTCTCCCGCCGGGCGTGGATCGCGGCGATATCGATGCTGGCCTCGAGTATCGCTTCGTCCGGTCCGGCCTCGGCAAGGATTGTGCCATCGGCGGCCACCGTAACGCTGTGGCCGCCCATCTCGACCCCCGAGTGGGTGCCTGCGGTATTGACAGCCACAACGGCCACAAAGTCTTCGATAGCGCGCGCCCGTGCCAACAGGCTCCAGTGGTCAACCCTCGCCGCCGGCCAGGCTGCGGGAATGATGACGACCTCCGCCCCCTTGTCCAGCAGGGCGCGGAACAATTCAGGGAATCGCAGGTCATAACAGGTGGCGAGGCCGAGCATGACCTCACGGCCGTCGACGGCGATCGGCACGGTGACGATGTCGGTTCCGGCGTCGAGCAGTTTGGGCTCTCCGGCTCCGAAACCGAATCGATGGATCTTGCGATATCGAGCAACTACCTTGCCGCTCGGGTCCAGCAGGATCGAAGTGTTCCACAGCCGGCGCTCACCATCGGGCACTGGCTGGCCGTCGGACGGATATCCGTTTGGGCTCTCGGCGTCCTCTGGGTACTCGATAATCGAGCCGGCGTGCACGTACGCGCCGACAGCCCTTGCCGATTCCGCTATTGCCGCTACGATTTCGCCGGCGGTGGTCTGAGCGCGTTCGAGCCAGCTGCGATAGCTGAATCCTCCCGGCGCCCATAGCTCAGGCAGGACTATCAGGTCGGCCCCGGCCTGTTGTCGCACCAGTGCGGCGGCTCGCGCGATGCGGTCCGGCATCGACTCATCGTCGCCGTAGCCGAGCTGGATTGAGTGAACGCGCATAGTTACAGCCTAAATCTTCTTCTACGCCCAGTCGAAAGCGGTCCCGTCCGGTGCCAGCGACATCATGGTTCCCCGGACACCAGAAAGGGCGGTCACTCGCTACGAGTGACCGCCCTTTCCTTAGAACGCTCTTACTTGCCCTTAGGGGTGCCAGCAGCAGCCTTGAGCTTCGAGCCGGCTGAAACCTTGACCGAATAACCGGCCTTGATCTCGATCTCTTCACCGGTCTGCGGGTTACGGCCCTTGCGAGCGCTACGCTCGGTGCGCTCTACGGAGAGCCAACCTGGGACGGTGAGCTTGTCACCCTTGGAAACGACATCCGAGAAAACTTCGAAAACGCCGTCAAGCACGTCAGAGACCTGCTTCTGGGTTACGCCAGCCTTTTCAGCTACCTCTGAAACGAGTTCACTACGGTTCTTAGCCATGTAACTAGTCCTCCTTTAGGACGTTCGTATCGATTGTGCGCCAGTGCCGAACTTACCAGCTTGACTTGGTAATTCCAGGAAGCTCGCCTTTATGCGCCATCTCGCGGAATCGTACCCGGGAAAGACCGAACTTGCGCAAGGTGCCACGCGGACGACCGTCAACTTGGTCGCGATTTCGCAGTCGGGCAGGTGAAGCATCGCGGGGAAGCTTCTGCAAACCGAGGCGTGCGGCCTCGCGTTCTTCGTCGCTGCTCTCCGGGTTTACCAGGGCGCGCTTGAGCTCGAGACGCTTCTCGGCGTAACGCTCAACGATGACGCGACGCTGCTTGTCGCGGGCGATCTTTGACTTCTTAGCCATGTGTGTTTACCGCTCCTCGCGAAAATCGACGTGCTTGCGAACCTTCGGGTCGTACTTCTTCAGGACCAGGCGATCCGGGTCGTTCCGGCGGTTCTTGCGAGTCACGTAGGTGAAACCCGTTCCGGCCGTCGACTTCAGCTTGATGATTGGACGTACGTCCTGTGCCTTTGCCATTAGAGCTTCACCCCGCGTGCGATAAGTTCTGCGGCGACAGAGTCGATACCACGGACATCAATTACCTTGATGCCTCTGGCGCTGACAGTAAGGGTGACGTTGCGGCGCAACGACGGAACCCAGTAACGCTTCTTCTGAATGTTCGGATCGAAGCGACGCTTTGTGCGGCGGTTCGAGTGCGAAACATTGTGGCCAAAGCCAGGTTCGGCTCCGGTCACTTGGCAGTGGGCTGCCATGACTCTCCTCCAGTTAGTTTTCGACATACAAACCAATGGATCGGATTAGGATCTCACGGGCCGGACATCTACGGACATCTTGCACACCGAGGTTTTTGCGCACACTAAAGAGGTGCGAAAACCAGTGCTTTTCGCTTGTGCGCCTCGGCTACAACCCGTGAGATAAGTTAAAGAGCTTCGAGTGCGGCGCACAGCGTTCAAAGAACTAGTTAATAGTAGGTACTGCTCGGACCGCAGCGCAAACCGAACCGCCACATCCCGCATGTTCTAGCGGTTTTTCTCGCCTCTTACGATACCCCGTACCCACCCGGCACCCGCAGTCCTTACCTATCGCAGCGACGGTCAGGGCGGCGGAGTTCGCCTCCTCAGCAGTCCCGCGAGAGCCGGAAATCTCAGCGGTGCAGCCCACGAATATGTGTCCTGTTTCACAATCGACACGCCGATGGGCTCCAGAATGTCGGGCGTGTCGGATTGGTGTCACTGCCGGTGACTTCGCCTCCACTCACGCTTCGGTCAGCTGTTCATTCCGCTCCGGGCCGGCAATTCGCTCTTGCGGCTCCCCACGCCTGGCCGCCCAGCGGCTGATGAACACGCCGACGAGCACGAGGAGCATTCCGACCAGAATGTCCAAGGTGATCGGCTCTTTCAGCACCACCGCGCCGAGGATGACCGCTACAACGGGCAACAGGTACCCGACCATTGCCGCGGCGGTTGCCCCCTCCTCGTAGATCACCTTGTTGTTGATCACGAACGCGACCCCGGTTCCCGCGATCCCCAAAAAGGTCACGGCACCAATCGCGATCGGGTCAGGCGCTGCCCACTGCAGGCCGCCAAGCGGCAGCGTCAGGGCAAGGACGCTGCCGCCGAGGCCGAGCTGGATCGCTGAAAGCACGAACGGGGACAGCCCTGCTGGCGAAACGAAGCGCACGATGTAGGCAAAGTTCACCGCATAGCAGGCAGCCGCGACAAGGCAGGCGATAGTTCCTGCCAGGTCGGCAGATGCATGCTTCCACGGCGCGAGCACCAGGCAGACGCCAAAGAAACCGAGAACGAGACCGACAATCCGCCAGCGCGCATTTGGCCGGTCGGTGCCAATCAGCAGCCCGATCACCAGCGCCCACAATGGAGTGGTCGCATTCATAACCCCTGCAACCGAGGAGTCGACGGTTTGCTCACCGTAGGCGAACAGCGCGAACGGCGCCGCCGCACCGAGCACGCCGACGACCAGCAGATGCAGCCAGATCCGTGGGGAGGTCGGAAACTTTTGCTTCAGGGCAAAGCAGACCGGGATCAGAACCAGCGAGCCCAGCAGAATCCGGATCATTGCGAGCTGTGTTGGCGAAAACTCCCGCAGGCCGAGTTTGATCCACATGAAGCTCGACCCCCAGAGCAGGGCGAGGCTGAACAGGCGCAGAAGGGAACGGAAATTTGTCTTCATGGATCCAGCCTGCGAGCGGCAAACAGTTAGCACAAGCGATGTTTTCTGTACTTCTCTTTAGAAATACTGAATTGTCGCTAGACTGAAGCTATGTTGGACATTCATCGCCTCCGCGTGCTTCGTTCCGTCGTCGGGACCGGATCGATCCAGGCCGCATCGAAGAAGCTCGGTTTCACTCCATCGGCGATCTCCCAGCAGATCACCTTGCTACAGCGCGAAACCGGGTTGACGCTCGTCGAGCGGGTGGGCCGCGGGATCCAGCCCACGGCGAGCGGAATCGAGCTGGCCGAGGCCGCCGCCCCGGTACTCGAGCAAATGGCCGAACTCGACGCCCTGGCCAGGCGACTGCGCGACGGCCAGACCGGAACGCTGTCGCTCGCCTTCTTTGCCTCGGCGGGCACCGTCCTCGTTCCGACCACGGTTGCGCGGCTGCAGCAGGAGTTTCCGGACCTGCACGTGGACCTGGAGTTGATCGACGTCCCGCTCGCCGTCGCCGAGTCCACCGCCCGGCCTGACGTCCAGCTGATCGTGACGAGCGCATTCGGAGCGCCGCCGCCGGGCTTCAGCCAGGTGCCGCTGCACCGCGACCCTTACCACGTTGTCGTGCCGGCCGGGCATCCACTGGCCAAGCGGGAGGGGCCATTGACCCTGGTCGACCTTGCCGACGAGCCCTGGGTGGACAACGAGTATCCGACGGCGGCCTGCCGGGAAGTCGTGATGACGGCCTGCGCGCAGTCAGGCTTTCACCCGCGCTTCAGCGTGCAGACCCGTGATTACCCGACGGCCGTGGCCTTCGTCGGAGCGGGCCTCGGGATCACTGTGATGCCGCAGCTCGCGCTGTCATCGGTGCCCAGCACGGTAACCGTCATTCCGCTGGTCGATCCACCTGTTCGCGAGATCGTCGCGCTGGTGAAAGACCGTTCTCGCTCGAGCAGCGCCGTTAATCGCACGATCGAACTCCTGCACGAGGCAGTGCGGGTCGCCCACCCCAAGGCCGCGTGACCCTCGCCCGGCGGCACGCTCGATGATCTCGCCGGTAGGCGGCTAAGCCCGCCGGCACGGAGTCTGATTCACGAGCAGTTGCGGCACAGACCGTAAATCTCCACAGAGTGGTCGATTTCGGTGAACCCGTGCTCGGCAGCCGTTTTTTCCGCCCACGCTTCGATCTCGGGCGCCGTGATCTCGACAGCCTTGCCGCAGTTGCGGCAAATCAGGTGATGGTGATGCCTCGTGCTGCACTGACGGTAGAGCGCCTCGCCCTCACGGGTATGCAGCACGTCGAGTTCGCCGCTTTCGAGCATCGCCTGGACGTGGCGGTAGACGGTGGCGAGCCCGATCGACGAGCCGGCATTGCGGAGCTCGCCATAAAGGTCCTGGGCGCTCACGAAGCCCGACCGGGCGCCAAGCACCTCGCGAACCGCCTCACGCTGCGGCGAGTGCCGCTGCCGAGCTTCCACTTTTGCCATCACGTCCCTTTCATGTCGCCCTTCATCTTGGTGCAGCCCGGCCTCCATGGTCAATTAGCCTCTGGTGCGGCCCGGCGGAGCTTCCCGTTCATCGCCCCCGGAGGAACTCGACCAGGAAAAGCAGGCGTGTGCGATCGGTATTACTGGTCCGCGTACCCGCGTGCGAACTCAGTCGCGTGCCGAGTGCCGATTAAGGCACGCGTTCCCGCCCGCCCACTAAAGGACGGGCGAGCGGGCAAGGCCCGCGTGACTGCTCAGCCGCCGGTCAGCAGGATTGCTGGCTCTTCCAGGGCGGCACCGATGTCCGCAACGAAGCGGCTCGCGACGTCGCCATCGATCACCCTGTGGTCCGCGGAAATTCCGAGCGTGGTCACGTCACGGGCAACGACCTCGCCGTCCACCACCCAGGGCTTCTTGCGAATGGAGCCGAAAGCGACGATGGCCGACTCGCCGGGGTTGATGATCGGCGTACCGGTGTCGACGCCGAAAACGCCGACGTTCGTTATCGTGATCGTTCCGCCTGCCTGGTCGGCAGGCGGAGTCTTACCGGAACGTGCCAGTTCGGTCAGGTCGCTGATGCCCTGCGCCAAGCCACCAAGGCTCAGCCGGTCGGCATCCTTGATATTCGGCACGATCAGTCCCCGTGGAGTCGCCGCGGCGATTCCCAGGTTCACGTAGTTCTTCACGGTGATCTCATCGTCGGCGAACGTCGAGTTCACCATCGGGTTGCGGCCGACTGCCCAGATAACTGCCTTGGCAACCAGCAGCAATGGCGAAACGCGGACCTCCCCCAGCGCCTTCGATGTCTTGAGTTTGCGGACGAAGTCCATCGTGCGGGTCGCGTCCACGTCGAGGAACAGGCTGACGTGCGGAGCGGTGAACGCCGAGCGCACCATTGCCTGCGCAGTCATCTTGCGCACACTCTTGACCGGGATCCGGGTTTCCCGCTCACCTGCCGCGGCTGCCAGCCCGATGCCGAGGGCTCCAGCCCCGGCCTCCGCTGCCGGTCCTGCTGACCCGGACCCCGTCGGAACTGCTTCCGAGGTCTGCGCGCCAGCGGCGGCGCCGAGTACATCGTCGCGGGTCACCTCGCCGCGGGGGCCGGTCGGAGTAATCGAGGCGAGGTCCAGCCCCTTATCCCTGGCCAGTTTGCGCACCGGCGGTTTCGCCAGCACGCGGGCAGCCGAAATGTCCGTGACCGTGTGTTCGGCCGATGGCGTCGGTTCCGGCACGATTGCGGCAGTCGGCTCCGGCGCTGTAGCGGTCGGCGCTGGAGCGGTCGGCGGTTCGGGCACGGGAACGGCCGGCGTCGAGGCTGCCGCAGATGGCTGGTGCCGGGCGCGCCGTGCCGAGCTGGCCGGACGCGAACCGTAGCCCACCAAGGTGGCACCGGAGCCGTCGTCATCCTCACCGTGCTTGCCGGCCTGGCCTGCTGTTTTGCCGGAGTTCTCGGCTGTAGTGCCCCGGTCGCCGGCGGGGGCTGCCGCTGCGGCTGCTCCGTCTCCGGGCGTAGTGGCGCCATCAGCGACCGAATCGGTGCCCGCGAACGAGATGATCGGGGCACCGACCTCGACGGTTTCACCCTCCGGCGCCAGCAGTTCGCCAATCTTTCCCGCATGGGGTGACGGCAGTTCAACGAGCGACTTCGCCGTCTCGATCTCCACCAGAATCTGGTTGACCGTCACGGTGTCACCCGGCTTGACCTTCCACGAGACGATCTCGGCCTCGGTGAGCCCTTCGCCTACGTCGGGCAGGTTAAAGATTTCTTGCACGATTACATCCACCTTCGCTTAGTACGCCAACGACCGGTCAACTGCGTCGAGCATCCTGTCCAGGTCCGGCAGGTAATGCTCTTCCAGTCGCGACGGCGGATACGGCAGATGGAAGCCGCCGACCCGGAGCACCGGCGCCTCAAGGCTGAAAAAGCACCGCTCGGTAATCCTGGCGGCGATCTCCGCGCCGAGTCCGACAAATGTCGGAGCTTCGTGCGCGATCACCAGGTGACCGGTGCGATTCACCGATTCGGCAAGGGTCTCGAAGTCGATCGGTGACAGCGACCGCAGGTCGATCACCTCGATATTCTTTCCCTCTTCTTGTGCGGCCTCTGCGGCACTGAGCGCTGTCGTTACCAACGGGCCGTAAGCCGCCAGGGTGAGGTCGGTTCCAGGGCGGACGATGTGCGCCCGATGCTTATCGCCCGGCGAGTTCTGAAAATCGACCTCGCCCTTCTGCCAGTAACGTCGCTTCGGCTCGAAGATCATCACCGGATCGTCATCCTGGATGGCCTGCTGGATCATCCAGTAGGCGTCGTTTGAATTCGATGGCGAGATCAGGCGCAGCCCGGCAACGTGCGCGAACAGCGCTTCCGGCGACTCGGAGTGATGCTCCGGTGAACCGATACCGCCCCCGTAAGGAACCCGGATCACGACCGGCGTCTTCACGGTGCCGGCGGTGCGATTGTGCAGCTTGGCCAGCTGGGTGACGATCTGGTCGTAGGCCGGGAAGATGAAGGCGTCGAACTGGATTTCCACCACCGGCCGGTAACCGCGGACGGCGAGTCCGATGGCGGTTCCAACGATGCCGGACTCCGCCAATGGGGTGTCGATAACGCGATCCTCGCCGAAGTCCTTCTGCAGGCCCTCCGTGACCCGGAAGACTCCGCCCAAGGGGCCGATGTCCTCACCCATCAGCAGAACTTTCGGGTCGTCTTCGAGGGCCTTTCGCAGACCCGCGTTGATCGCCTTCGCAATTGGAAGCTTTTCCATCACTACTCGCCCCCTGCAACACTGGCGTCCGTGAAGGACGCGTTGTATTCGGCGAGCCAGGCCCGCTCTTCGTCCACCAGTGGATGTGGATTCGCATAGGCGTGGTCGAACATCGTGCTCGGATCGGGGTCCGGCATGCCGATACACGCCGCACGAACCCGCGCTGCCAGCTGGTCGGCTTCGTCGTCAACGCTGGTGAGGAACGCTTCATCAGCCGTGCCGTTGTTCACCAGGTACTTGCGGAATCGATCGATCGGGTCACGCCTGCTCCAGGCATCAACCTCGGCAGACGAGCGGTACTTGGTCGGATCGTCGGCGGTGGTATGCGCACCCATCCGGTAGGTGAAGGCTTCGATCAGCAGAGGTCCCGCGCCCGATCGCACATGGTCGAGCGATGCCTTCGTCACGGCATACATCGCCAGGACATCGTTGCCGTCGACGCGAACGCCGGGAATGCCGAACCCTTCGCCGCGCCTGTACAACGGGATGCGGGTCTGACGGGTCGACGGCTCGGAGATCGCCCACTGATTGTTCTGACAGATGAAGAGCACCGGGGCGTTGTACGACGCGGAGAACACAAGCGCCTCATTCACGTCCCCCTGCGAGCTGGCGCCGTCACCGAAAAATGCCATCACGGCTGTGTCGCGATCAGGATCGCCGGTTCCGACGTTGCCGTCTCGTTGCACTCCCATCGCATAGCCAACCGCGTGCAGCGTCTGCGAGCCGATCACGATGGTGTAGGTGTGGAAGTTGTTCTCTGTCGGATCCCAGCCGCCGTGGCTGACGCCGCGGAACATGCCGAGCAGGGTCTCCGGTGGAACGCCACGGGTGAAGGCGACCCCGTGTTCGCGGTAGGTAGGAAAGATGTAATCGTTGGGATGCGTGGCGCGCCCGGTGCCGATCTGGGTGGCTTCCTGGCCGAGGACCGGCGCCCAGAGGCCCAGTTGTCCCTGGCGCTGCAGCGCAGTTCCTTCATTATCGACGCGCCGCACCAGGACCATATCGCGGTAGAAGCCGCGTAGGTCTTCATCGGTGAGGTCGGCGACCAGCTTGTCGTATTCCGCGTTCTCGACGCGTTCGCCGTCGGCCGTGATCATTTGCACCATCGGGTGCTCGATGCTTTCGGCGCTAAGCGCATGCCGCGCTGGCTCCTGCTGCGGGACAGCACTCATTGTGACTCCTTTGTCCAGAATTGGCTTTCGAGGATTGCCCGATGCACCAATCGCTGCTGATAACGCCGATTCGCAGAAAGGTGATCCGCTATCGGCGTCGTTGTGAGTGGCGTCACAACGTAATTACTACGGTAGCTAACACCACCGTCACGCCATAATCCTGGCACCGTCTGCCGCTGATGGGCGACGAGAAGTTGAGTCATGTCTTCACCGTAGTTGGCATCGTCGCCGACTGCGGTTGCCCCGATCGCCAGCGTTTCATCGGCTGCTTGTCCCTGTCCAACAAATGCTTGGATGACCGAGTTTCGCCGTAGGGACCGAGTGCGCCACTGTCGTTAGCGCGGTCGGACATACCGCGGCGCGCTACCTTGAGGTCATGAGTAACGAGTGGGACGCCGATTGCCCGGGCGCCCTGCGCCTGCCCTCCGGCCGATTGCTGCGCGGCCGTGGGCTGCGCGGGTCGATTCCGGATGGTCCCGCTCCCGACTTCGGCCTCTACCTCTTGGGGACGGAGCCCGCACCGATCCCATGGGACGACCGATGGGTGCGCTGGCCCGACTTCCGGCTGCCCGCCGATCGCGATGACGCACGAGAAGCGTTTCGGGAGGCGTGGCAGCGTGCCACGACCGAACGGGTGGAGATCGCCTGTGCGGGGGGACGAGGAAGAACCGGCACCGCGCTGGCGTGCATCGCGGTACTCGACGGCGTTCCGGCGCGGGAGGCCGTTGCGTTCGTCCGCGAGCACTACAACCCCCGAGCCGTCGAAACGCCCTGGCAGCGGCGATACGTGGCCAACTTCCGAGCATCGTGATTGGCGGTGCGGACCTCTCTTCGTCAGTGCGAACGTGGGAAATACAGGCTAATGGTCACCGCCGTCGACGAAGTGGCTACCGTCTCGCGGCTCGTGCAAGGATGGCGTATGCGGTTTATTCTTCAGGTTTTGATCAGCGCACTCGCTCTGTGGGTAGCGGACCTACTGATTGACGGCTTCTCCATTTCCGGCTCCATTTTGAGCACGGCCAACGCCGACGGAACGATGAACTCGATCCTGACCTACCTCATCGTGGGTCTGATCTTCGGTCTCGTGAACGCCATCGTGAAACCGATCGTCAAGCTCATCGCCTTGCCGGCCTACATCTTGACGCTCGGGCTGTTCACCTTCATCGTCAACGCCCTGATGCTCAAGCTGGTGGAATGGATTTCCGGTATCACGCCGATCACCGTGACGATCGACAAGTTCTTCTGGGACGCAATTCTTGCCGCGCTGATTGTCAGCATCGTGAGTTTCTTCGGGTCTCTGCTCACAGGTGGCCGCGAAAAGGCAGAGAACAAGCGGTGAACGCCGAGAGATCGCTTCCGGCGGGAGTGCGATGACGCTGCCGGTGACACTGGACGACCTACGTTCGGCTCAAGCCCGGATTGCTCCGGTCGCGCATAGAACTCCGGTCGTCACCTCGCGAACTTTCAACGATCTCGTTGACGCCGAAGTGTTCTTCAAACTGGAGAATCTGCAGCAGGTCGGTGCCTTCAAGTTCCGCGGCGCTTACAACGCCTTGTCGCGGTTCACTGAGGAACAGAAGGCGGCGGGAGTCGTCACATTTTCATCGGGTAACCACGCGCAGGCGATCGCTCGTTCGGCCAAGTTGCTCGGTATCAAGGCGGTGATCGTGATGCCGCGCGACGCCCCGGCCAGCAAACTCGAGGCGACAAGAGGTTATGGCGCTGAGATTGTGCTTTACGACCGGTACGCCGAGTCTCGCAATGACCTCGGCTCCGACCTGGTTGCCCGGCACGGCTACACGCTCATCCCGCCGTACGACCATCCCGATATCGTCGCCGGCCAGGGCACCGCGGCACTTGAGATGCTTGAGGAGACCGGCCCACTCGACGTCGTAGTGGCCCCGCTTGGCGGCGGCGGTTTGTTGAGCGGCACCGCCATCGCCGTGAACGGCGTAATGCCGAACGCTTCGATTCTGGGCGTGGAACCGGCGGCCGGAAACGATGGTCAGCAGAGCTTTCGCCAGGGTTCGATCGTCGAGATTCCAACGCCGAAGACGCTCGCCGACGGCGCCCAGACCACGAGCCTGGGTGCGCTGACGTTCACCGTGATCCGGGAGCTCGTCGACGATGTGCTGACCGTCGATGACGATGCGCTGGTCAAGATGATGAGGTTCTTCGCCTCCCGGATGAAACTTGTGGTCGAACCGACCGGTTGCCTCGCCCCGGCAGCACTGATGCAGAAGACGATCGATGTCCGGGGCAAGCGCGTCGGCGTCATTGTCTCGGGTGGAAACGTCGACCTGGATCGGTTCGCGGATCTGCTTCGGACTGAATGAGTTAGCTCTGATCAGAGGCCGAGCATCCACGGTCGGTTTGAATGGTTTTCGCGAGGCTCCTTTAGGTATTTTTAGTCTCTTCATCCAATTGCCCTTAAGGCCGGGGATGTCGCCGTGGTCGGCCCGCAGCTCGACGACCGTTGCCGCGACCTGCTCGCTGGCCCCGACAGGCAACTCTCCGAACCAATGGCGGCACTGCGCTCCTACCTGCTCGCCAAGCCGTGCCCCGCGCAGATCATCAAGTGTTGCACCGCGACCCTCACATCGCACTGCTCCAGTCGATCGTCCGCACCGACACCCCGCTCGACGAGACGACGTTCATGTAACTTCGACAAGGGACTCACCTATTTGCGGAACCTGCTGATCGACGCCTGAGTGCTCCCAATCGGCCACGCCGTAACTCCACGACTGGAAGCCTGGATCGCCCAAGCCCTGGAGTCGCTCCACCCGAGCCCGGCAAGCTCCTGGCCTTTTACACACGCGCGGTACTCCACCAGATTTGCTCTTTGCCGCCCTTCGACATGTTCATCATGGGATAGTGCTGCCCGATGTTCTCTCGCAAGCATGAGTCCCAGGAAATCGAATGAGGTGGCAGTTAACTCGCGGCAGCGTGGCTCGAACAGCTCCAGCCAACTGATTCCTCGCATCAAACTCGGAGGCGATCAAGCCGCCTATAACAAGGGGATCGCCGGGTGTCGCGAGTACAATAACAGAGATGCGCCGGGGCCTCTGGGTATATCCGTGGACTAGGTCGCTGCCGGGGGCAGCACCTGATCTAGCGCAGAGCCTGCCGGGCCTAACATGAACAACGCGCAGGACAGGATTCCCCGACGGGTGTTCGAGACGCGAGAGCACTCTCCTCCCTGCGAGCCTCCTCTGTTCGACCTCTATGAGCACCGGCCCGCTCGCGTGGTTATAGACCCACGGATTGCCGAGGAAAGCTTGGACGTCACCCTTCGCGGGCTTCTGAAAAACGCCCACGTTGAGCTTGGAACCGTAGGCTATCAGGCGTACTGCACGGTGCAGATTCACGGACCGCACCGAGAGTCCGACGCCATTCCTCTAACACTTTCCCAATCGTGGTTGGCTATTAGGCCGCTAAGTATCCTTGAGGGATTCGCGAACGAGAGGGCAAGCTCGTACGGGGTCAACGCCGAGGAGTTGAGGGAAGGGCTTGTTCTTACCGAAGCAGCCAATGCCTGGCAAACCGACATTTTCATCACTCGTTCACCCGGTCTAGTATCTTCCGCTGAGCAATTCGCCAGCAGCGTCCATGTCGTTACCGAATCCGAGGCGACCCTGCTGCTAGCACTGTTTCTTCGTTCCAGAGGCGAGTGTTACGTCGGTAATGCCTCATTCAAAGATGGTGTGGACATACTGCCGCCGCACTGGTTCTATCGCATCAGTGCCTCGGCAGCACTTCCAGAGATCTGGGCCTGGAAGCACCGACTCTCAGACGAACCGAATAGTGGTGCGGCCGACTGGCAGGGGCTCCGCCTCTACGCCAACCCAGTCGATGGCATAATTGGCCGGTTCGCCCGTGCGCTGCGCGCCCGTGACCGCGCCCTGTCCGGGTTGTTGCAGGGAGAAGGCAATGAGATTCACGACGTTGTTCTCTACGAGACCGAGGCCTTGCTCCTGCAACTCTGCGGAGCACTTGACGTCGCCGCAAGCGCTCTCGGTCAGCAATTCGGTCTCACAACTGTCAAGGGCAAACTGCTCAAGCATGACCAGTTGAAACTGCACCGCCCCGTCTTCGTCGATGCCCTCCGGCGGCAGTGGACCGAGCTGAACATGTCACGCCTCGAGATGTGGAGTGATCTGTACAAGCTGCTCGGGCTGATCCGGAACCGAATACACGACGCGCCGGCTAAGCCGATAGTGGGTAGCGGAGCCTGGTGGTTCGTACTTCCCAGGGAGGATCAGCAGGAATTCACATCCCTGGCGGCTCCGTTGGGCGGGGCCATGTACTGGGGAGCTAGAACACCTTTAGGTTCCGACGCGCCCATGATGGACCCGTGGGTTCTGGTCGAGAAGGCGACGAATACAACCCGTGAAGTACTGCAGGAAATTGGCTCGTGCTGCACAGAGCGTCTCCGTCCTGCCAGCAATCCCCCGCACGCGCCGCTGCCATCGGACGCAGAGCCTGCTTCCTCGGCGCTTTTTCTGCTCGCCCTGTAAAGAGGGAAGCTACCCCAGTAGCCGACATAAGGAAGGCTAGGTTCCAGCCGACTCCTTTCGCGATGTCCTCGGCGCGGCGATCATCACAGTTTCACCAGCACCTCGCGCCGGTGAAGATAGTCAGTAACCTAGGAGACTCAGACCCATCCTCCAGTCCTTCGCGGAAGCCGTCCAATGCATCTGTCCTTCCGACCAGCAACGGCGGCCGAGCGCCCGCGGTCGGTTTGAACGGGTTCTTCACGAGGCTCCTTTAGGTTTTTTAGTTCTTTATCCTTTTGGTCTGGATGCCTGGGCAGTGACTCGACGGACATAGCTGCCCCGCCTCACCGGATCAGGAAATCGAACGTGATCTGCCGGGAGGGCATCTTCCGGACTCTCGTCGCCGAATGAGCGAAGGCCGGGGATGTCACCTTTCGGCTACCTCGCCTGCACCCGGCGGCCGACGAAGTCCGTGCTACTGGAGGGGCCACCGGAGAAGAATTGCCGATTGGCGGCAAGCCATGCCAGGACCGCTGGATCCCGTATTCGCTCGATTTCGCGCACTGTGTCTGCGTACGACCCTGAGCGGTGCGCGAAGAACGGATCGTCAAGCAGCTTCCGCTGCTCCTCAGGGCTGAGCGCTTTGAACATTTCGCTCCGCTGCATCGATTCCGGGCTGAAATCGCGGCTGACGGTCGTCCAGTTCGGGCCATCCGGGTTGTCCGAGCCTTCGAGGTCCGGAATGATGTCGTTCGCGTGTTCTATCGATAGCACCTTGATCGTTGGCGGGATTTTCATCGTCGCCACCGGTGCACCTACCGTAAAAACGGCCTGCACGTTGTACTTCGCTCTGAAGTCCGCATTCGCCGCGAGGCCCGCCGCGGTTATCCCACCCTGGCTGAAGCCTGCGAGCAGAATCGGATCACCCGGCCGCAATCCGGGCGTGCGAGCGATGGCCTCCTGAACGACACGCATCATCGCACTGCTGTTGCCCGCCACCCCGTTGACGTTCGTCGTGAGGTCGGTCGGGTACTCGCCCGGTGTCGGGGACCAGTCCTGGGTCGCCGGAATTTCAACGATCCACGCGGACGAGCCATCCGCCTGGACAATCTTTTCGATCCGAACCTGGCCGGGCTTGGGCCCACTCTGCTCCAGCACCCGCTCGTACAGCTCGCTCAGGGATCCGGGACCGCGCGCAGGTTCTGGCACCTGGCTCGACGTGCGCGCGACGCTGACCTCCGTTTCGCCAAGCATCCCTGCGCCGGAATGGGCGAGTGCGGCGATGAGCGCCGCGACCGATGAGCTATCGTCCGGCCAGGGTGGTTCCTCGTTGATCCAGGGTGTGTCCGGGCTTGGTAGGCCGGCCAGTCCGTTGAGGTAGCCGGGAAGCCCACCGACAATGGCGGCCACCACGTCGCTATTGTCCGCGATGGCTTCAGCGATGTCCTCCTTCACATCGGGATGTTCAGACAGCCAACGGGCCAACGCTTCCCGGCCGCCATGGCGGTATGCCAGAACCGCCAGCCCGATCGCAGCCAACCCGGTCGGGCTTGCCGCTGCCCCTAGTCCCGCCGCGCCCACCGCTATCGCCGCGTTCCGGGTCGCAACACCAAATCCGTACGCCACGTACGTCTTGATCCGGCGCAGACTTTCATCTACGGCAATATCGGCGAGTTGGTAGGCGTGCGCTGCGCCGCCCAGCGCCGTGCCGAGCAGGACAAGTTCTCCCGCGAGCCGCCCGATACCCGCCGCCGCTTTGATGACGTCGGCCTCGACACTGAGGAACGTGAACGGCGACAGCGTCTGGCTGAGCAGCAGGCTCGGGTTCAACACGTCGGAAGAGGCCCGCACGCCCAGGTCGGCCAGTTCCAGGCCGACCCGGCGAAGTTCCGCGCCGTACGCCTCCATATCGTGTATCGCGGCCTTGACGGATGTCGAACCACCGCGGACATCAACACCGTCCATCACGAGCTCCCCGCGATTCGCAGCAGGGCCTCCCGGCAGAAACGGCCGACGTCACCGGCGTCGGTTGCCCGCCATCCTGGTGCAGGAGATCCGATTCTTGTCTGCCAGCGGCCATCCTCGATCTTCCAGGCACGCACGGCGCCAACGTCATGGTGTGGGATGACGATCAGTGCCGTCGACGCCCCGCCAACCGCGAGTTTAACGATCTCGGCGCCGATCCGATCGGTACCGAATACGCTTGTCCTGACTTTGCTGCCGTATCTCCGGCTTTCGCCCGGCTTTCCGGGCAGTTCTATCCGCGACAGGGACGCGGCGCAGTGCCCGAGCACCGCGTACTCTCCGACGATCAGCGCTTGCGGATGACGCACCCGAACCGACAGCTTCAGGGCAGCCATATCGTGCAGCCGAAGTCCCTCCACCAGCATGCTTTGCCGAAGTCGGTCTGACGGATTTCGTGAGCGGCGAGGCCTCACCGCCTGCCGAGCGGGTTCGCGGAGTCGGAAGGCGGCCGGTAACCGTAACCCATTTCCGGCAACCAACTCGGCGAATTGGGTGACGTCCATCGTGTAGCTTCTCGTCTGCTCCGGCATTACGCGCCGACCGCCGCTATCGGGTTCGCGGACACCGCATCCGCGTGACGCCGTAATGACTCCGCGACCCGGGCGACATCGTCAAGCAGCTGCGAAGTCGCGCCGCTCACCCCGTCGAGCCGGTGTCGATACTCGTTTGCCGCCGCCGACGCCCAGTCCAACGAGCGCCCGGAGTCGATGCGGGCCGCAATCCGGCGCAGTTCCTCGCCGAAGTCGTCCCACCGGCTAGCCATCAGTCGGATCTCTTCTGTCCCCGTCATCGCTGCCCTCCCATGCCGCCTGCTGTTCCCAACCGTAGGGAGATTCACGCCGGACGGGACCTGGCTGGCGCATTCTGTGGAAAAGCCGGTCTGGGCTCTTCGGCGGTGACGACGAGTGCAGTGACTACCGGCCCTCAGCACTGCGGCACTACGTCCGCACCGAGCAAGAGCTCACCGCCGATCACGGTCGCGGTCACGGTGGTGTCCTTGATCCGCGCGGCCTCGACGGCGAGCACGTCATCGCTGAGCGCCACGAAGTCGGCGAGCTGGCCGATCCTCAGCGTTCCGACATCGCTCTCCCTGTTCACCGCGTAGGCGGATCCGTATGTGTAGGCCTGCAGCGCCTCGGCGATGCTGACCCGCTCCGCCGGGCCGAACGGCGCCCCAGAGGACGTCTCACGATTGACGAGGTCGTGGATCGACACGAGCGGATTCGCGTCGGAGACCGGGGAGTCCGTCGATCCAGGCACCACCATGCCGGCGTCGAGCAGGGACCGCATCCGGTAGGTACCGAGGGCTCGCTCCGCACCGATGGCGTTGACGATCCCATCGCCGAACTCCGAGATGAACACGCCCTGCGGCACCGGGATCACGCCGAGCTCGGCACACCTGCTCACCTGGGCATCGGTTGCGATGGCGAAATGCTCGATCCGGTGCCGGACGGCCCGCGGCAGGGCAGCTTGAGCCGCGGCGAAGGCGTCAAGGGCATGGTCGATAGCGCGATCCCCGATCGCATGGGTCGCCACTGTCCATCCCGCGGCGTGAAACGCGAGAACGAGGTCGCGCAGCTCCGCCGGGTCGACCACCATGACGCCGAGGTTGTCCTGCTCACCGCAGAAACAATCGTGCACGGCGGCCGACCGGCCGATCAGTGATCCGTCGGAGATGATCTTCACCGGCCCGAAGCGCAACCGGTCATCACCGAATCCGGTACGGATACCCAAGTCGAGCGTCTTCATCCCGTCGGCGTTGAGTTCGAGGCCGTGCAGAATCTGATGGAAGGGCATCACGGTCATCCGTGGCCGGAGAACGTCCGTTTCGATCGCCGTTTGGTACGAGTTGAGCACCGGAGCATTGATTCCCAACGCACCGCCGACCAGAACGCCTGGCTCGGTCAGGCTGGTCAGACCGTAGGACACAGCCTGGTCCGAGGCGAGCCGGAGGTGTTCGATCGATTCCTCCGCGGTGACCTTGGCCCCTTCAAGGCGAATTCGTTCACCCGCGTTCTCCTGGAGCAGACCGCTCGCACGCCCGTCCCTGTCCCGGAGGACCCGTCCGCCGGGAACATCTGGATACCCGAGGCGATCCGGTG
The DNA here is from genome assembly GCF_025787225.1 of Saxibacter everestensis. Lineage (NCBI taxonomy): Bacteria > Bacillati > Actinomycetota > Actinomycetes > Micrococcales > Brevibacteriaceae > Saxibacter > Saxibacter everestensis. Next base: position 3,814,134 of record NZ_CP090958.1, on the reverse strand, counting down.
CGCCGGCGAGTTCGAATGCCCGGGTGTTCGCGACGATCATGTGGTGTGAGACATGCTCGACGATCGCCGGCCGGCCGCCCACCGCCCGGTCGAGGCCCTCCGCGGTTGGATGATCGCCGAGCCGGTTCTGGTCGTATCCGCTGCCGCGAACCCAGGCGTCAGCCGGAAGTTGAGCCGCCCGCTCGGCGAGCGCGTCGTAGAGCTCGTCGAGGGTTTTCACCTTCGGGTACCGCAGATCGACCATGGCCAGCTGCTCGCCGGTGCCCATAGTGTGATGGTGCGCGTCGTGCAGACCCGGAATTACCCGCGTCTGTCCGAAGTCGAACTCGGTTTTCGCCTCAAGACCGCCGATCTCGTCGACGGCGACTATCCGGCCGTTGTGAACGCCTATCGTCCGGGCCTCGGGATGGTCTGGGTCTCCGGTCCAGAATCGGCCGTGCCAGAGTGAATCAATCTTCATCAGCGATGTCCTTCCTGTTCGACTTCGACATCAGCGGGACCCGGGACCGGCTGCGTCGGCGGGACCAGCTGTGTCGGCTGTGTCGGGCCGAGTTGTACGGATGATTCCGACTACTCCGATGAGGGTAAGCACAACGCGGACGAGAAAGCAGCCGATAAGTTGCGGTCCTTAGACGATTCCGTCGGCGGCAGCGACTCCATCGGCGGCAATGCCTCGATGACGCCGGACGAGTGAGGGCAAGCCAGGTCGAGCACGAGACTAATGGCTTGTCAGACCGTCGTGAGACGATAAAGGCATGCCTGAACGTCGCTCTCTTGCCGCAATTTCACCTGCCGTTGCCCTAGGCCCGCTCGACGGTCGATACCGCAAGGATGTCGCCGTCCTTGTCGACCATCTATCCGAGGCGGCGCTGAACCGTGAACGGGTGCACGTCGAGGTCGAGTGGCTGATCCACCTCACCGACCATCAGGTAGTTCCCGGAGCACGCCGACTGAGCGACGACGAGAAGTCACAGCTACGTGCCCTGGTCAGCGACTTCGACGAGAATGCCATCGAGGCCCTGGCAGTCATCGAGCGGGAGACCGTGCATGACGTCAAGGCCGTCGAGTATTACATCAAGAACACCCTCACGGCGCTTGGTGCCGACGACCTCACCGAACTCGTGCACTTCGCCTGCACCAGCGAGGACATCAACAACCTGTCCTACGCCCTGAATATCAAGGGCGCCGTGCAGCAGGTCTGGCTGCCGGCCGCGAAGTCGCTCGTCGCAGATATCGCCCGGATGGCCGATGAGAACCGGAACGCGTCGATGTTGTCACGCACGCACGGGCAGCCGGCGAGCCCGACCACGCTGGGCAAGGAACTTGCGGTCCTGGCACACCGGCTCGGCCGCCAGATCCGCCGAATCGAAGCCGCCGAGTTCCTGGGCAAGATCAACGGCGCGACCGGGACCTTCGGCGCCCACCTCGCGGCCGTGCCGGACGCCGACTGGCCTTCGATCGCGCAGGACTACGTCGAAGGCCTCGGCCTGGCATACAACCCGTTGACGACGCAGATCGAGTCGCACGACTGGCAGGCGGAGCTGTACGCGGACGTGTCCCGGTTCAACCGGATCCTGCACAACCTCGCCACCGATGTCTGGACCTATATCTCGCTGGGGTACTTCGCCCAGGTTCGCGGGCAGGGCACCGTCGGAAGCTCAACGATGCCACACAAGGTCAACCCGATCCGCTTCGAGAATGCCGAGGCGAATCTCGAAATCTCCTGCTCCCTGTTCGACACCCTGGCGGCAACCCTGGTGACGTCACGGTTGCAGCGTGACCTCACCGATTCCTCATCGCAGCGCAACATCGGAATCGCCTTCGGTCATTCACTTCTGGCGCTGTCCAATGTGCAGCGCGGCCTGGCCGGCCTCGACGTCAATCCAGGGGCACTCGAATCGGATCTGGACAGCAACTGGGAAGTGCTGGGCGAACCCATCCAGTCAGCAATGCGCGCGGCAAGCGTGGCAGGCGTTCCCGGCATGGAGAACCCGTACGAGCGACTGAAGGAACTGACTCGCGGACGCCGGGTGGATCAGTCGTCGCTGGTCGAGTTCGTTCGCGGACTCGGGCTGCCCGAAGACGTAGAAGAGCGCATCGCCGCGATGACGCCGGCCTCCTACACCGGCATCGCCGCCCGGCTGGTGGACGTAGTCACGTAGTCAGGCCGCCGCGCGCACAGCCCCGCCCGCAACCGGCACGTCGGTTCTAGATGCCGGCTCCGATCTCAGCAGGTATCCGCACGTCGGAGGCACGCAGCTCCGGTGCGCGTCCTTCCGGACGAGCGTTCGCGGAATCGGATGAGACGGCCGCACCCTTGTCGGTCCCGGTCCCGGTTGCGCCGGCACCGGCCGAACCCACCGCATCCGAAAGCGCTGCGGCCAGGCCGGCAAAACCGTCACGCAACTTCTCCGTCGAAGCGTCGGCCTGATTATCCGGCCGCACCGAAGGGGTCGACCGCTCGAGGAAGCGGAGCAGTTCCACCGGAAATGGCAGCACCAGGGTGGAGTTCTTTTCCGCCGCCACTTCGACGACGGTCTGCAGCAGGCGCAGCTGGAGCGCGGCGGGTGTTTCCGCCATCACACTGGCCGCCTGAGAAAGACGTTCGGAAGCCTGCAGCTCGCCTTCGGCGGTGATCACCCGGGCACGCCGTTCCCGCTCGGCCTCGGCTTGCCGGGACATCGAGCGCTTCATCGACTCGGGAAGGGCGACGTCCTTGATTTCAACCCGATCGATATGGACACCCCAGTCCACCGCCGGGCTGTCGATCATCACTTCAAGGCCTTGATTCATCATTTCCCGGTTGGTGAGCAGGTCATCCAGATCGCTCTTACCGATGATCGAACGCAAGGACGTCTGCGCCACCTGGCCGACCGCGAATCCATAGTCCTCGACATCGACGACGGCCCGTACCGGGTCAACGACCTTGAAGTAAATGACGGCGTCAACGCGGACCGTCACGTTGTCCCGGGTGATTCCTTCCTGTGCGGGAACCGGCATGGTGACGATCTGCATGCTCACCTTTTGCAGCTTCTCGACACCCGGGACGATCATGGCGAGCCCGGGACGCCGGGGCCTCTCGTTGACCCGGCCAAGCCGGAAAACCACTCCTCGTTCATACTGCTTGACGATCCGAACGCTCTTCCCGATCAGGAGCATGCCCAACGCGAGCACGCCGAGCGCGATATAAGCGATGATCATTTCAACCTCCGATAGAGCAGGCAAGCATTAGTCGTGTTGGGCGCCCGGCGGCTCTGCGGTCCCGTTGCCTTCTTCTTCGTAGTAACGACGCCACAGGCGTGAGGTAACCACTGCGATCGCGGCGAGCAGCAGGGCCATCAGGCTTCCATACAGGCCAGAGCCGAGAGTCATCACGACGAAAAGCGCGGAAAAGGCCAACCAATTGGCAAATCGACGCCAGTTGAACCTGCGCCACCAGCCGATGCCATCAGGGCTTCGTGGCCTGCGCGGCGGTTTCGAGCGGCTGAATGACAAGGCAAGCCGCGGGTCATCATCGATGAGCTGACGCTCGATCTGTTGCAGCCTCGAACGTTCACTTTCACTGAGCATGACGCACCTCCTCCGGTGCCACTCGCGATGCCCTCACCCCTGGGCGATCGACACACAAATATCGTAGCACGAGATATACTAGGTTGCGGAGTGTCATTCGATAACAACCGAGAAGACGTGATGTGCTGTGAAAGTGGCATTAGCAGACAGGCACGCCGAGGCGGAGCCACTCAGTAAGTCGGAACCACTGAGCAAACAGGACTTCGAGGAGCTGGCCAGGTTCCGCTTCGGGATCCGCCGCTATCTCCGCTTCAGCGAGGAGACAGTTCGCAGTTACGGCCTGACCTCGCAGCACTATCAGCTGCTCCTGGCCCTGAAGGGATACCCGGGCAAGGAATGGGCCACGGTTCAAGAGCTGGCCGAACGGCTTCAGCTCCGGCACCACAGTGTGGTCGAGCTGGTCAACCGCGCACAGAAGCAGGAGCTCGTCCGCCGGGCACCGCACCCCGATGACGCACGAGCGGTTCAGGTGCTGCTGACCCCTGAGGGGGAAACGGTACTATCCAGGCTGAGCGAACTTCATCGCGACGAGCTACGCCGCACCCGTAACGCCTTCACGCCGCCGATCTGGGAGGAATAGCTCAGAGTGACGGCAAGGCGCACCCGTCACCATCGCAGGCGCCCGCTTCGGTCGAGCCCAGCATGGTCAGACCGGCAGGTGCGTCGGGCACCGACGATTCGGGGCCGGCCGCCGGCGCAGCCACTTCGGCATCAGACTCGGCTTCCAACTCCGCGGCAACCTCGCCGGAGTGATTCTCTCCGATGGTCAAACCTTCTCCCGCTCATTCCACACCTGGTCAAGCACCTGCGCGAAGCTGGCTGGCTCCTGCGCTCCCGAGACGCCATACTTGCCATCGAATACGAAGAACGGCACCCCGGTGATGCCGTACTGCTGAGCCAGGGCCTGGTCTGCCCGCACCTCCTCAAGGTGCTCGTTCTCGCTCAGGGAGCGCAGGACATCATCCCGGTCCAGGCCGATCTCGGCGGCGAGGTCCGCGAGATCCGCATCCCGGCCGATATGCCGGCCCTCGATGAAGTAGGCGCGAAGCAGTCGTTCCTTTGCCTCCAGCTGCCTGCCACGTGATTTCGCATAGTGCAGCAGTTGATGCGCCTTCACCGTGTTCGTGTGCTGGAGAGCATCGAAGTTGTAGTCGAGGCCGGTCTCATTGGCGATCGCCGTCACCCGGCCGAGCATGTCCCGAACCTGCGAAGCGGGCATCCCTTTGTGCGACTGAAGGAACTCCGCTTCACTGCCCTCGAAATCAACAGGAGTATCCGGAGCCAGCTCGAAGCTGTGATATGCGACCTCGACGGCCGGCGCGTCGTCGCCGGCGGCGGCACGGAAGTCTTCAATCCCGCGGTCGAACTTGCGTTTTCCGATGTAGCACCACGGGCAGGCGATATCGGACCAGATGTCTACTTTTAGGGTTCCGGGCATGCCTGAGGTAACCGACAGGGGGCATCGATCATTCCCGGCCGGCACAACCTAGCCCGATACCCGACCGACCGGCCGGGACGGTCGCGCGATCAGCCGTCGCCGACTGCCGGTTCACGGTTGTGGCGGCGACGGTCATGACTGCCACCGCCATCAGGGTGAGTCCGGCACCGGCCCAGATCGGCGAGGTGTAGCCGAGGCCCGCGGCAATCATGGTCCCGCCCAGCCAGGCTCCTAGCGCATTGCCAAGGTTGAAGGCGGCAATGTTGGCACCGGAGGCAAGCGTCGGCGCCTGCTTGGCATACGCCATCACCCGGGTTTGCAGGCCGGGCACCGTCGCGAAGCCGAACCCGCCCATAAGCACCAACGCGACGATGGAAGCGATCGGATTGCGGGCAGTCAGCGCAAAGAGAGCCAGGATGGCGGTCAGCGCTACCAGCACAACCAGAAGCGTTGCATCGACATTGCGATCGGCTGCCTTGCCGCCGATGGCGTTTCCGATGAAGAGGCCGATTCCGAACAGGATGAGCAACCACGGGACGGCGGATGCCGCGAAACCACTGACGGCGGTCAGCGTGAACGCGATGTAGGTGAACGCTCCGAACATCCCGCCGAATCCAAGCACCGTGACCGCGATCGAGAGCCATACCTGCTTCGAACGAAAGGCGAGCAGTTCGCTGCGCAGGCCCGCTGCCTGCGCAGCCTGACTGGAGTTCGGCACGAGCACCAGGATTCCCACCAGGGCGACGACACCGATTGCCGTAATCGCCCAGAACGTCGAGCGCCAGCCCGCCGCCTGACCCAACAAGGTGCCAAAGGGCACGCCGAGCACATTGGCCGCGGTCAGCCCGGTGAACATGATGGCGATCGCACCGGCCTTCTTTGCCGGAACGACCATGTCCGCGGCGACGACCGCGCCGATTCCGAAGAACGCACCATGACAGAGCGCGGCGATAATGCGGCCCAGCAACATCGCGGAGTAGTCGGGCGCCAGCGCCGAGAGCAGGTTGCCGACGATGAACAGCACCAGCAGCGACGCCAGGACCGGCTTGCGGGCGAAACGGGTCACCGCCGCGGTCAGGCCCAGCGCACCGATTACAACACTCAGGGCGTACCCGGAGATCAGCCAGCCGGCGGCGGCCTCATTCACCTGGAAATCCGCGGCCACCTCGGGCAGCAGGCCCATGATGACGAACTCGGTGAGCCCGATTCCGAATCCGCCGATCGCGAGAGCTATCAGACCAATGGGCACAGTTGCACTCCTGATGAAGACTGCCTGGAACGCGTATGCTGGTAGTTGCACACGCGGTATTTATTGTTGCATACGCAATTATGCCGCGCAAGCAACTATATTGCATTTGCGCGGCTGCCGCGTGGAGAGTGACTGCACAGAAAGGCGAAGTGATGGGCATCAGGGACGACGCCGTCGAGGTCCGGGCACAGGGCTGGCGCACGCTTGCCGCGCTGCATGGAATGATCGAGACCGAACTGGAAAGAAGCCTGCAGGCCGAGGCTCAGCTTTCGGTGGTTGAATTCACCGTCCTGGACGCCCTGGGTCGCCAGGACGGTTGGCACATGCGGATGCAGCAACTCGCCCGGGCCACCGCCCTGAGCGCCAGCGCTACCACCAGATTGGTTAACCGGCTCGAGGATCGCAGCCTGTTAACCCGGGTACTGTGCGCGGACGACCGTCGCGGAATCTATACCGAACTCACTCCCGCTGGCCTGAAGCTGTTAGACGACGCCCGGCCATTCCACGATCAGACGCTCGAGCGCGCACTTGCCGAGGCTCAGGACATACCGGAGCTTGCCCCGCTCGTCGCCGCCCTACCGCGGCTACACTCCGGGGCATCCGCCGAATCGTAGCGGGCACCCAAAGGTGCTCTGGGCTAATAGTCCGCCTATTCACAGGCCAGTTCTTAGGCTATATTTTAGCTATGAAAACCGTTGCGCTCAGCGAGGCGAAGGACAAACTCTCAGCCCTCGTAGACGAGGCCGACCGCGAGCACGAGATCATCCGCATCACCCGTCACGGTCACGGCGCCGCCGTGCTGATGAGCGAAGATGACCTCGAATCACTTCACGAGACACTATTCTGGCTCTCCCAACCAGGTATCCGAGATGACATAGCCGAGGCACAAATGGCGGTGCAGGACGGCCGAGCCGTGAACGCGGCGGACGTCCGCGCTCGATTCGGGCTGCCGCCACAGTGAGCTGGGACGTCCAGTTCGCGCCGAGCGCGCTCCGCGCCGTCGAACGCCTGCCATCAAAGATAGCGACGGCAATTATCGAGTTCGTCACGGTCACCTTGCCTTCCAACCCTGAGCGGATGAGCAAGCCACTCAGAGTTGAACTTGAGGGACTTCGCTCAGCGTGTCGGGGTGACTACCGTGTGCTCTTCTCAATGGATGAGACTTCGGAGACGCTCCTCGTGACGCGAATCGCGCACCGCTCCGACGTCTACGGGCTACGGTGAGGTGTCTCTCACGTCGGCGACCGCCCCGCAGGTGCGCAGATTAGCGGGTCAGCAGACTCAGTTCGCTACCCCGGCTGAGCGACCGACAGGTCCTCGACTCAGCGGTCCCCAATCCAGCGGTATTCGACTTCGGGACGTCCCGTGCTGCCATAGCGCGGCACCCGATCTACCCTGCCCTCTTTTGTCAGTGCCTCAAGGTAGCGGCGGGCCGTCACTCGGGAGACCCCGAGGACCCCGCCCGCTTCTCCCGCCGACATCACGCCGCGGCTGCGGAGCTCATCGACGATAGCGGTGAGCGTGGGCTCGGCCAGCCCTTTCGGCATCGAAGCGTCACCGGTCACACGCAAGGCCGCGAAGGCGCGGTCCAGCTCTACCTGGGTGATCTGTCGATTGCCGAGCTTGGTCCGGTACTCCTGATACCCGACGAGTTTGGCCCGGAACGTGGCAAATGTGAACGGTTTGATCAGGTATTGCAGGATGCCGGCCGAGACCGCGCCCTGCACCATCTCGAGCTCGCGCGCCGCCGTCACCGCGATCACATCCACAGTTACGCCACGCATCCGTAGGGTTCGGCACAGTTCCAACCCGGCCATATCCGGGAGATTCATGTCCAGCAGGACCAGGTCGACATGCAGCGATTTGCGTGCTGTCCGCGGTTCACCCATTAGCAGGGAAAGCGCCTTAATGCCGCTGTGCGCGACTCCGACGAGTCGGAATCCGTCGATCCTGCCGACATAGTCGGCGTGCGCCTTCGCCGCCGTCTTTTGGTCTTCGACGATGAGTACATTGACGGTCATGCGCCTGATCCGCCCAGCAGATTGTCGCCGGCGACGCGATCACTGCCGTTGACGCGATCACCGCCGTTGACGCGAGGCAGCCAAATCGTAAAACAGGCTCCGGTCAGTTCGCCGTGCACCGGATCATCTCCTGCGGCCGAATCCATCTCGATCGAACCGTTCAGCCGATTGACGGACTGCCGCACGAGGGTCAGACCCAGCCCACGACCCTGGATCGTCGCGCCATGATCCGACTTCGTCGACCAGCCGCGATCGAAAATGCTCGGCAAGTCCGAGTCCTGAATTCCCGCTCCCGAATCGGAGACCTCGATCTGGGTACCCAACTGATCAGACGACATCTCGACGCGCACCAGCCGGGCCGAACCGTCGGCGACTTCCGCCGGGCCGAGCGATTCAAAGGCGTTGTCCAACAGGTTGCCCAATATCGTCACCAGTTCGCGCGACTCGACATCGAGGGGCAGGCTCACCCCAGCCAGGTCGACATCCACCGCGACACCACGCTCACGTCCCTGCGCCACCTTCGTCACGAGAAGGGCCGACACCACAGGGTCGCCAAGGCTGGCAAACAGGTCCGCGCCGGAACCACGGGCCGCCTGCACCTCCTGCGCGGCAAACGCCGCCGCCTCATCGACCGCGCCGAGCTCAATCATCGACACGATGGTGTGCAGACGGTTCGTGAACTCGTGCGTCTGCGCGCGCAGTGAATCGGCGAAGCTACGGGCGGAATCGAGCTCGCCGGTCAGTGCCTGCAGGTCGGTATGGTCGCGCAGCGTGACCACGCGGCCGATTTCACCGCCGTCCAGTTGGCGAGCCACCTGCTGGCTGACCACCAGCACCCGGGTATCGGTGAAGAACAATTCGTCGCTTGCCTCCCGGCCGGTCAGCAGTAATTCGCTCAGCGGCTGCGGTAGTCCGAGGGATTCGATCGGGGCGCCCTGTGCCGTGCCGGCCGGCATCCCCAGCAAACGACTGGCTTCGTCATTGTGCAGCACCACTCCCTTGCCTGGTTCCACCAGCAGAAGGCCTTCGCGAACCGAGTGCAGCACGGACTGGTAGTAGCGAAACATCCGGCTCAGATCGTCGGCGCCGAAATCGCCGGTGACCCGGCGAAGACTGCGAATCGTCAGCCAGCTGCCGATCAGGCCAAGGGTCAGGACGGCTCCGCCGGCCAGCAATATCCAGGGCGTTCGGGACCACACGTCGGCCTGGATGTTCTGCACAGTGACGCCGGCGGCAACCAGTGCGACGATCTCACCGTTGGCGTCGCGAACCGGCGCGACGGCCCGCACCGAAGGCCCAAGCGTTCCCGCGTAGGTTTCGGTGAATGTCTCGCCCTCGAGGGCCGGGCCGATGGTTCCGATGAACTTCCTGCCGATTTGCTCCGGATTGCTGTGCGTGAACCGGGTGCGGTCGACATCCATGATGGTAATGAAATCCATCTCGTTGTCGGCGCTGATCCTGGCGGCGTACGGCTGCAGGGATGCCGCCGGATCGGGCTCTTGCACGCCCTCGATGACAGTTGGCGTATCCGCGAGCGTCGAGACTACCGCCCGGGCCCTCTGCTCAGCGTCGGAAACATTTTGCGTGCGGACGTCGAAGTAGTTCAGGCCGAGGGTCACGCCGACAGTGACGAGAACCGCAACGACGTGCCAGGCCAGAATGCGTTGCGCCAGGCTGCCACCTCGCAGCCAGCGACGTACCGAACCGGCATCACCCAGCTTCCGCCCGGCGCGGTCCCGCACCCCGTCGGCACGCTTCCGCGTCCGGTCGGTGATGTTGCTGACCGGCAGACGCATGACACAAGTCTGTCGCATCTGAACTCTATGTACGCAACCGTGACAGGGCGTGGACGCTCTGCAATGCTCATACCCGCGACGGGACGGGTTCTTCCGGTCGCGGTCCAATCCACAACGATGTGGGGCGCTGTGCCCCGGAAGAGGGCGGAAGTTTCAATGGCATCCGAGACAGGCGCGATAGCGCCCAAGAAGAGCAAGAAGCCGAATACACATCTCCTCTATATTGCGGTGATCGTGGCGGTCGGCCTTGGCATACTCGTCGGTTTCGTTTCACCCGAGACCGGGATCGCCTTGAAACCGCTTGGCGATGGTTTCGTCAGTCTGATCAAGATGATGATCTCCCCGATCATCTTCTGCACCATCGTCCTCGGCGTTGGCGCAGTCGCTCGCGCGGCCACGGTCGGAAAGGTGGGCGGGCTCGCGCTCGGCTACTTCATCACCATGTCGACGTTCGCGCTGGTGATCGGTTTGATCGTTGGAAACATCATTCAGCCCGGCGAGGGCCTGCATCTTGCCGCGCAGGAATCCTCATACACGCCACCGGAAAGCGAGGGTGGCGGCTCGGTCGATTTCGTGCTTGGCATCATTCCTGAATCGCTGTTCTCCTCGCTGACCTCCGGCAGTGTCCTGCAGACCCTGCTGGTCGCGCTGCTGGTCGGATTTGCCTGCCAAAGTCTCGGCAAGCGGGCCGAGCCCTTCCTCAAGGGAGTCCAGGCAATACAGACAGTCATCTTCAAGGTGCTTGCCATGGTGATGTGGGCTGCTCCAATCGGCGCGTTCGGCGCCATCGCCGCGGTGGTCGGCGCCTCCGGAGGCAAGGCGCTTCAGGGCCTGCTGCTGATCATGGTCGCCTTCTACATCACCTGCGCCATCTTTGTGTTCGGCATTCTCGGCGCGATCCTCTACATCACCACGAAGATCAACATCTTCAAACTGCTGGCATACCTGGGCCGGGAGTTCCTGCTCATCGTCTCGACGTCCTCATCCGAGACCGCACTGCCGCGGCTGATCGCGAAAATGGAACACCTGGGCGTGTCCAAACCCGTGGTCGGCATTACAGTGCCCACCGGGTACTCCTTCAACCTGGACGGCACCGCCATCTACCTCACGATGGCCTCGCTGTTCATCGCCGAAGCAATGGACCGGCCATTCAGCCTCGGCGAACAGATCAGCCTGCTGGTGTTCATGATTATTGCCTCGAAGGGAGCCGCCGGAGTGTCGGGGGCCGGTTTAGCCACCCTGGCCGGCGGCCTGCAATCCCACCGCCCGGATCTGCTGGATGGAGTAGGCGTGATTGTCGGAATCGACCGGTTCATGTCTGAGGCCCGCGCCGTCACGAACTTCGCCGGAAACGCGGTGGCCTGCGTCGTGATCGGCACCTGGGTCAAGGAAGTCGACCGGGAACAGCTTGTCAACGTGCTTTCCGGCCGGGACCCGTTCGATGAGCTGACAATGTCGCCGGAACATGCCGAGCATCCGGAGCACGCCACTCGCTAACTAGCTGACATCCCCGCGCCCGATGGCGGCCATGGCATCGGTCATGGCCGCCATCGCCGTTCTGAAAAGGTGCGAGCCGCTACTAATTCTGGCCACCCCGGCGGCAGCCAGCTCCGCTGTCCTGGGTCCATCAGGCTGGTGCAGCACGTTGAGCGGAGCGTCGATCGATGACGTGACCTCGCGGATGGCGTCGAGGCCGCCGAGCAACGGAACGAAGACGCCGTCCGCGCCGGCGTCCCGATAGGCTCTGCACCGCTTGAGAGTTTCATCGAGGTCGCCGTCGCCTCCGGCCAGCCAGTACGAGTCGGTGCGCGCGTTAACGAACAGCTGCGGCACTGCTTCCTTGATCGCCCGGATCTTGGCGGCCGCCAGATCCAGGTTTCGCAGACCGCCGTCGCCCGCGCCGTCTTCGATATTGATGCCGGCAATTCCGAGGCGGGCCAGCTCGCCGGCGAGGTCTGCAACCGCCTCGGCGTCGTCCGAGAAGCCGGCCTCGATGTCGACGGTGGCCAGCACATCGAGTCGGGCAAGCGTTCTGGCCAGGCTCAGTGTCTCGGCCCTGGTTTGCCCGTCGGCATCGGGTTTGCCAGCGGATAACGCCACGCCATAGCTCGTCGTGCCGATAGCCTGGAAGCCGGAACCGGCAAGTGTCCGAGCCGAGGCGGCGTCCCAGGCGTTGGGCAGCAGAAGTGGCTTACCGGGCCGATGCAGCTCCCGAAACCTTTCAACCCGTGCGTGCTGGGCGGCGCTATTCATTTCGACGTCCTTTCTGCCCGGAGGCCCGGGCCCGGAGACCCTATGCCGAGGCCCGTACCCGGAGGCCCCTGCCCCAACCCGTACCCCGAGCCCCTGCCCTACAGACCGAAATCGTCTGCGCCCGGCCTGGCAGTCGTCTAACCCTGCACCACGACCCTATCGCTGTCACGGCATTGCAGGGCTTGACGACCTCGTCCGCGTGATTGCCGTTTAACCGCGAGGTAGCAGGCCGCCCCCTCGGGAGGCATCACCGCGACGCAGCCTCCACGAGTTGTTTGCAGCCCAGCTCCCCAGTGCTGGATTCAGCGCGACGTAGCCGCTGGGTCTACCCTTGTCGAGGCTATGGAAACGAAAACTGATCTCAAACGCTCGCTGTCGCACCGGCAGATGACGATGATCGCCTTGGGATCCGCACTGGGAACCGGCCTCTTCCTCGGCTCCGGGACAGCGATCGGCATTGCCGGCCCGGGCGTCATCCTCGCGTACATCATCGGCGCAGTGCTCGCGGGCATCATCGGCGGCGCACTCGGAGAAATGACTTCCCGGAATCCGGTGCGGGGCGCTTTCGGCGCACAATGCGCAATGTATCTCGGGCCTTCGGCGGGCTACCTGGCACGCTGGTGTTACTGGGCGGCAGCCGTTATCGCAATCGGCGGCGAAGTCGTCGCGGCGGCGACCTACCTGCAATTCTGGTGGCCTCAACTGCCGCTGTGGGTGGGCATCACCTTCTTCGCGCTGGTGATCATCGCCATCAATGTGATGAGCGTCCGTTCCTTCGGCGTCATCGAATTCTTCCTTTCCGGCATCAAGGTCATCGCACTCAGCGTCTTCATCCTGATCGGCCTGCTGCTCATAGTGTTCGGCCTGCCCGAGACGCCCGCCACCGGCCTCACTGCGTGGACGGCGGACGGCGGCTTCCTGCCGAACGGCATCGGCTCGGTCTGGCTGGTGATGGCAGTCGTGATGTTCAGTTTTGTCGGCGTGGAGATGATTTCGATCTCCGCGGCGGAGGCGAAAGAGCCAGAGAGGTCTGTGCGCACAGCGATGCGCACCCTGCTGATCCGGCTCGCCGCGTTCTATGTTGTGTCGATCGCCATCATCGTCGCGATCACGCCATGGCGACAGGCGGCGGATGTCGCGGGCGTGCAGGCCAGCCCCTTCGTCACCGTCTTCACCGGCGTCGGCATCCCGGCGGCGGCATCCGTCACCAATATCGTGGTGCTGATCGCCGCAATCTCGGCAGCCAACGCCAACCTGTACGGTTCCACCCGGTTGCTGCACTCACTGGCGCATGACGGACTGGCACCGCGGCCGTTCCGGCATACCAGCACCGGGGGCGTACCGGTTCCGGCATTGCTGCTTTCCGCGCTGGGGATGGTTCTTGCCGCCGTCCTCGCGGTGTCGAACGTGGCAAACATCTTCGTTCTGCTGGTCTCGATCGCCACGTTCGGCGTGCTTGTCACCTGGGTGCTGATCCTGCTGGCGTTCATCTCCTACCGGCGGAGCAATCCAGTCGGTAAAGCGCCGTACACGCTGATTGGCGGCATCCCCGCCGCGGTGCTCGGCGTCATAGGCATCGTCGGCGTAGCGGCGACGGCCTTTGTGGTGCCGGACATGATGACGGCCGCCGCGGTCGGCATCCCGTTCGTGGCGATTCTGACGCTGATCTACTTTCTGCTGCTTCGGCGCCGGGTCAGGGTAGAAGTCGGCTAGTAGTCGCCAATCGTGGGTTTGTAATTCAATCGTGCGCTTTTACCCACGATTGGACAGCAAACCCACGATTGGACGCCGGTCGAGCCGGACCGGTTAAGCGAGGTCGAGCCGCCCTCAGGACTCCGGCCAGCGATACTCCAGTTCGGGGCGCCCAGCCGTGCCGTAGCGGGGCGCGCGAATCAGCTTTTCGCCATCCGCAAGCTGTTCGAGGTAGCGGCGCGCAGTCACCCGGGAAACACCGATCAACTCGGCCAATTCGGCGGCCGAAAGCGCCCCCTTCTCGCGCATGGCCTGCAGCACGGTGTCCAGCGTCGGGCGGGACAATCCCTTGGGCAGGTCCGCGGCGTTCGGCGTGCGCAGCGCGGCAAACGCACCGTCCAGTTCCGACTGCGTCATGTCATCGTTGGCCTGCAGGCGGCTGCGGTAGGAGCTGTACGACTCGAGCTTGGCGCGGAATGCAGGAAAGGTGAATGGCTTGATCAGGTACTGCATGATGCCGACCGAGACGGCGGTTTGCACCACGTGCAGCTCCCGGGCCGCTGTCACCGCGATAACGTCGACAGCGCTCGAATTCGCCCGGAGAGCCCGGCAGACGTCGAGCCCGTGCATATCGGGAAGGTTCATGTCCAGCAGGACCAGGTCGAGGCCGTCCGGGCCGGCCTGATCGATCAGAGCCAGTGCCTTTTCGCCGGTGTCTGCGACGCCGGTCAGTTCGAAGCCCTCAACCCGGGAGATGTATTCGGCGTGCGCCTCTGCGGTGATCTGTTCGTCGTCGACGACCAGAACGCGTACCGATGCGCTTAACGCCGTTTTCACCACTATGAATTCTCTCCCGTCTGCTGTCGATGATGATATGTCAGAGGAATTTACACTGTCTATGTTCTTCCGGACACACCGATTGCCGAAAACGGCAACCAGATGATGAAGGCGGCGCCGGACAATTGCTCCGGTTCTTCTCCGCGTGGTCGCACATCGATGGCGCCGCCAAGCCTCTGCACGGCCTGTGACACCAGGGCGAGCCCGAGGCCGCGGGAAAACGGCTTATGCTCGGGCGCGACGTCGGACGACGATTCATGCTTGGTAGACCAGCCGCGGGTGAATACCCGGTCGACATCGTCGTCGGCCATTCCACGCCCGGAGTCCGAAACCTCAATCTGCAGGTCGGAACTGCCACCGCGGATTTCGACCCGGACCTTGCGTTCCCGGGGGTGATTCTTCCTCGAGCTCACCACATCGAAGGCGTTGTCGATCAGGTTGCCTACGATGGTGACCAGTTCGCGGGAATCCAGCGGAATTTCACCGCCTGACCTGAGCAGGCCAACCTCGACATCGATGCCGCGCTCCCGTCCTTCCGCGGACTTCGACAACAGCAGCGCGCTGAGCACGGGATGGTCGAGGCCGGTGAGCAAATCGTCTGCCAGCTCCTGAGAGAGCTTGAGTTCCTGGGTTGCGAAGGACACCGCCTCATCCGAGCGGCCGAGTTCGATCAGGGACACCACTGTGTGAAGCTGGTTCGCGAACTCGTGCGCCTGCGAGCGCAGTGACTCCGCAAAACTGCGCACCGAGTCGAGCTCGCCGGTCAGGGCCTGCAATTCGGTGTGATCACGGAGCGTGACCACCCAGCTGTTGCCCACCGGAGTGATCTGGCCGGAGGCATCGGCACTACCCATGCTCGCCGGTTGCTGGTTCACAACAAGCACCCGCGAGGGCGTCAGGTAGATCTCGTCCTTGGCCTCGCTCCCGCCGGAGATCAGTTCGCGCAGCGGCGCGGGCAGGCTCGGCGCATCGAACGGGATCACGGTGCGGGCGCTTTTTGACGGAAGATCCAGAAGACGGCTGGCCTCCTTATTGTGCAGGACGATCCCCTGCGTTCCATTGACGATGAGTAAGCCTTCGCGAACGGATTGCAGCACCGATTCGTAGTAGTGGAACATGTTGGTCAGCTCTTGCGCGCCGTAGTCTCCCGTGACGCGGCGGAGGTTGCGGGCGGTCAGCCAGGTGGCCAAGGCGCCCAGCGCGAGTGACAGTGCCCCGACTCCGACGATCCAGGGCCGGTGCTCGGCAATTTTTGCCTGCAGACTGTCGTACCGCACGCCGGCGACCACGATGCCTTCGACCTCGCCGTCACTGGCCTTCACGGGAGCCACGCCGTAGATCAGGGTGTCGCCCGCCGAGCTTTGCACAATGTCCACGATGGCGCGACCGTCCAGCGCTGGACCGATCCGGCCGCGGTACTGCTGCCCGATGAATTCTGCCTTCCGCCCGCCGACGATCTCGCCTGAGGTGTCGAGCAGCAGTACGCTGTCCATCCCGGTCGATTGCATCAGATCCATCGCGAAGGGCTGCAGGTCTCTGCTGGGGTCAACGCGATGGAATGACTGGCGCAACGAGGGCGAGACCGCGATGGTTTCCGCGGTCTCTACAACTTCTTCCTTAGTGTCGTCGACGCGCTGATTGTGCACGTCGACGTAGATCAGCGAGGTCGTTAAGACGATCAGGCCGGCGATCATAAAGAGGTTGGCGACCAGTATCCGCTGCGGGACGCTCCAATGGCGCAGCGTGCGCATTACCCTCGCCCACGCCTTACGAATCATGAACATATTGTGCACACAGATCAGCCGCCGGCGGGTGGCGCGGTTGTAGCCTGAGAGCATGTCCGGCGTATTCCAGCAGGCCCTCGGGAGCGACTTCGACCGCCTGCACCCGGAACTACAGCAAATCTTTCGCGGCACCGCCGAAGGAGATGCCACCGGCTGGACCGGCCACGGAGTCTTCGACGAAGTTGGCTGCGTGCGCCCCTGGCTGGCGCCGTTGCTCGCGCCGCTGCAGCGCGATGGGGCGCTGCTGTCGGGCTTCGGCAGAAACGTGGCGTTCACTATCCGGAACCTGGCCGACGATGGCGGCCTTCGCGCGACCCGAATCGTGAACCTGGACGGCGCCGAACGGACTGTCGTATCCTGGACCACGGCGAACGGCACAGGCCTGGTCGACTATCTCGGCCGGCATCGACGGATTGTCGCTTACACGACCGCAGCCGTCCGCGAAGGTGAGCTACATCTGCATTCGGCCGATGCCGCCATCCGTGCGCGGGGCCGGCATTTCTTTCTGCCGCGGCCGCTACGGCCCTCGGTGAACACTGTGCACCGCTTCGATGCCCGCCGAAAGCAGCACCACATCACGGTTATCGTCACTCTTCCGGCGCTCGGCAGATTGTTCAGCTATCGCGGCTGGTTCGACGTCACGGTTGACTGAGGCGTCTTCCACGAACGGGACGAGCCGGCTGCAGGCATCCCGCCTTGCACTCATACCCCCTCTGGGTATAAGGTGGTCGTGTCTGACGGCAACGCACCAGGGAGACAGTAATGACCGATAAAGCAGAACACACCGATTCCGGCCAGCACGGATACTCGGAGCAGAAGGCTGCCTACCTGCGACGGCTCAAGCGAATCGAAGGCCAAGTGCGCGGGATCAGCCGGATGGTCGACGAGGATAAATACTGCATCGACATTTTGACCCAGGTGTCAGCCATCAACTCGGCACTGCACGCCGTGAGCGTCGGTCTGCTCGAAGAGCACATCGCGCACTGTGTTGTTGACGCCGCCAAAACCTCCGACGAGGCAGCCCGCGAGAAAGTCGCCGAGGCCTCCGCCGCCATCTCCCGCCTGGTCCGCAGCTGACGCTGCCCGATCAGGCACCCTTCAAGGAGCACGAAGAGATGAACACCACCTACACCGTCAGCGGCATGACCTGCGGGCACTGCGTCGCATCCGTGACCGAAGAGCTGACAGCCATCGACGGCGTGCAGGCCGTGAACGTTGATCTGAACGCCGGCGGCGAATCAGCTGTCCAGGTCGAATCCGCGCGTGAACTGGGCGAGGACGAAGTTCGCGCCGCGATCGAAGAGGCCGGCTACACCCTGGTCTAAGCCCCGAAAGCCTGCGGATGGCGTAAGCCGGTAAGCGGTGTCGGTGAAGCAGCGATGGCGTTCAGCCGGCTTGCGAGTGCGACAGTGAACCATTCCCGTCTGCGAACGGAGTGACAGTGAGCACGCACGAAGAAGACCGAGGCGAGCTCAGGACGATAGATCTCGACATCACCGGGATGACTTGCGCGTCATGCGCCGGGCGAATCGAGCGGAAACTCAGCAAGCTCGACGGGGTGGACGCCACGGTGAATCTGGCGTTGGAGACGGCCCGGGTGCAGGCTCCGGCATCAGTAACAGACAACGACATCACCGCAACGGTGCAGCGCACCGGTTACGGGGCATCCGTTCGCAGGCCGGTGCCCGACGATGACGACCTACCGGGTGCCGGCCTAAA
This sequence comes from Saxibacter everestensis, assembly GCF_025787225.1. Classification (NCBI taxonomy): domain Bacteria; kingdom Bacillati; phylum Actinomycetota; class Actinomycetes; order Micrococcales; family Brevibacteriaceae; genus Saxibacter; species Saxibacter everestensis. The sequence goes on along the minus strand of NZ_CP090958.1, from coordinate 3,795,775 downwards.
GCCGCGACTGCGGGTTTCCATCCTGCTCAGCATTCCGGTGCTGGTGCTTTCGATGGTGATGCCGTTGCAGTTCGCCGGCTGGGAGTGGGTCGTTGCCGCGCTTGCACTCCCGGTCGTCATCTGGGGCGCCTGGCCGTTCCATGCCGCTGCGTTCAAGGCCGCCCGGCACGGAAGTTCGACGATGGACACGCTCGTGTCCGCCGGAATTATCGTCGCGACGCTGTGGTCATTGTGGGTTGTGGTCGGCGGCGCGCTGACCGGCGGCGGCATGAGCGGCAACATGAACAGCGCCGGCACTCCGGGCGACGGCCCAGCCGGCCAACACATCTACTTCGAGGTGGCCGCAGTGGTCACCACGTTCCTGTTGGCTGGCCGGCTGGCCGAATCCGCAGCGAAACGCCGGTCCACCTCCGCTCTGCGCGCATTGTTGTCACTCGGCGCAAAAGACGTCGCGGTTGTCGACGCCGGTACCGAACGCCGGGTACCGATCGACTCACTGTCGGTGGGCCAGGAGTTCGTGGTCCGGCCCGGCGAGAAGGTGGCCACCGATGGCGTGGTGCTGACCGGACATTCCGCCGTGGACAATTCGATGCTGACCGGTGAATCCGTGCCGGTCGAGGTTGGGCCAGGCGCCGAAGTCACGGGAGCCACGATCAACACCTCTGGCCGACTCACCGTTCGGGCCACCAGGGTCGGTTCGGAAACCGCGCTAGCCAGAATCGGGCGGCTGGTCGCGGCCTCACAGACTGGTAAGCCGCCGGTGCAGCGCTTGGCTGACCGGGTCTCGGCAGTCTTCGTTCCGGTGGTCTTTGCGATCGCCGCGGTGACCCTGCTGATCTGGGGTCTCGTGGTCGGTGACTGGACCAGCGCGCTGACGGCGGCGGTCTCGGTCCTGATTATCGCCTGCCCATGCGCCCTGGGCCTGGCAACCCCGACCGCTTTGGCTGTCGGCACCGGCCGCGGCTCGCAGCTGGGTATCGTCATCCGCGGGCCGGAGATTCTGGAGAGCACCCGGGCCGTGAACACCGTAGTTCTGGACAAGACCGGAACTGTCACCGCGGGTGCGATGAGCGTGGTTGACGCACGGTGCCCGGATGACGCTTTGCTCCTTGCCGCCGCGGCCGAAACGCACAGCGAGCACCCGATTGCCCGAGCCATCGTCGCCTTTGCCGAATCCCGGCTGGGTGATGACGGCGGGGACGGGCTCGACGACGGGCGGCGGCCTGGCGGCGATCGTCGGGAGCACGAGGCGGACGGCGTGCAGCCTGGCGGGCCGGCGCCTGAGGTACGAAACTTCCGCAATGCCGCAGGCGGTGGGGTATCCGCCGACGTAGACGGCCACCGGGTATTGGTTGGCCAGACCCGCTGGCTGACTGACGAAGGTATCGACGTCGCAGTACCCGCGGGAGTTGCAGCGTCCACGGGTACCGCTCTAAGAACTCCGGGGTCGGCGGCTGGGTCTCCTGGAACGGCAGCAGTAACTTCTGGGGCTGCAGCACCTTCCTGGACGACGACCGTGTCTGCTGGGACGACGACCGCATCTCCCGGGGCGACAGTGGTGGCTATCGCAGTCGATGGCGAGCTGGCGGGAACGCTCGCGGTTGCGGACACCGTGAAGCCGACCTCTGCTCAGGCAGTCGCGGAGCTGAAGGCGCTTGGACTCCGGCCAATCCTGCTGACCGGCGACAACGAGGCAGCGGCACGCACCGTAGCCGCCGAAGTCGGCATTGATCACGTCATCGCCGAAGTCCGGCCCGAAGACAAGGTCGCACAGATTCAGCGACTACAGGCCGCGGGTGCCGTCGTGGCCATGGTCGGGGACGGCGTCAATGACGCGGCGGCGCTGGCGCAGGCCGATCTCGGCCTCGCGATGGGTACCGGCACGGACGCCGCTATCGAGGCGAGTGACCTGACCCTGATCAGCGGTGACCTGCGCAAGGCAGCGAGCGCGGTGCGACTGTCGCGCAAAACACTCGGCATTATCAAGGGCAACCTGTTCTGGGCGTTCGCCTACAACGTGGCTGCGATCCCGCTGGCGGCGTTCGGCCTGCTCAACCCAATGCTGGCCGGGCTGGCGATGGCGTTCAGCTCGGTGTTCGTGGTGCTCAACAGCCTGCGGCTCTACCGGTTCGGCTAGGACAACTCACTGCAGGTTTAGCCCTCGAGTTCGTCGCGCCTTCGCGCAGTGCGGTTGGCGTTGCCCAATGCCACTGCATCGTCCGACAGTCCCTCACCGTTCGCGTCCCGACCGGAAGCATTCTTCCGAAACAGATCTGGATGGCACCAAGTGCCACCGATAACGACAGCATCGGCAAGATCTTTCCGGGTCGGGTGCTAAAACCCTCGAAGGTCCGCATCGGCAGCCAAGCGGGCGGCGTGAGCGAGCTTGAGGCCCTTGCCTGGGCTCATGCCAATTTGCTTGAACATGGGCTTCGGATTGGGCACAAAGTTGGCCAGGGTGTCGACGCAGAAGGAAACGACGTAAGCGTTCTTCGCGCTCCCTACATTGGTCACCGTCTACCTCTTACTGTTTGAACGGAGAAACCGTAATGAGTGAGCAGTTGCAACGTCCGTTCATCGTCATCATCGGTGAACAAGCCCATAGCAGCCAGGACATTGCTGTGCCCAGGTGCGTCCGAGTAAAAGCCCGGCAGCCGATCGATGGCGCACCGGCGTACCTCAGTCACGAGCTTCTCCTAAGTCGTTGCACCGGATGCGATAGAAGCCAGTGACCTGACCCCGCGGCGCGATCAACGCCCACCTGATCATGGTGTTGCTGCTTTGGCCATCGCCCGCTACATCGTGACCAAAGTTGCACAACCCGAATCTGGCACATGGTGATCAATGTTGATATTGGAAAAGAATCACTGTGTCGTCGCCGCTCCCTCTGAATAAGCACACAGCATAAGTGTACATTTCGCAATAATCCCCGAAACAAATATTCGCAAGGATATCAGCAAGGCGCTCGGAATCAGCAGTTATTTCTTGTGAGCTCATGTAATCACTAACCAGGAGACGCGAAGTCGCCAGTAAGTTTTGTAGAATCAGCATATTCAGTTCGATGTCTACTGGATCATAGCGGCGCTTATTCTCTCCCATTATGGTTCCGTCTTGTTCAAGGTATCGCAATCCCATTTCTACCTCCCCTTCTAGTCAACTGGTATATAGAACAGATTTACAAGACCAACAATGAGTCGCTTACTCGAAATTTCGAACAGACCTATGCGTCTCAGGTCCCAAGTGATCTAGAACTGAATTGGCAGAGAATTCGGCGCACTGCCAGCCGCAAAAAAAAGTTCGCACTCTTTAGAGATACTCGTCAGAAAAAGCGTACAACCGACGGCCGACAGGCCTAAGTACTTCTTCGACATTATCTACATCTATTGACCTGACGGGGTCCGCTTCGTATATGACCGAGGCACTCTGAATTACGGTTATTCCAGTCTCTTCTAAATCGTCGATACCAATATCGTGCATTACCTGATAAATTTGCTCACCAAGTGGCAATTCTCCAATCCCCGGCAGCTCAGCTAGCCGTTTACGGTCCACGGCAAAATCCGATCGTTCAAGAATGCAAACTGTGATCGTTCCAGTGAGCGGCGGGTCGGCGTCTTCGCCATTTTCATCGAGCACATTCGCTAGCAATTCTTGGTCACGAAAAAGCGTAAAACCAGTTATTCGCGCGCATGCATCAGAATATTCCTTTAGTTTGCTCCTCAGATTGTTGTTTGCATTGATCACTTCCTCTATAGAAGCATTCGGCTCGATTGTCGTCGCAAAATGGCTCGCCAAAGCCTCTTGAGCGTAGGCCGTCTTCTTGGCGAGCTTACGGAGTTTCTTTTTTGGTTTCAATTTAACTATACTTCCCTCGAGCTATCTCCACCGGTAGTGCTTAGTATACTTCTTCTTTCCACGCCGATTATGTAATGATCTCCGGAGCTACAGAGACCACGGTATCGTCCACAAATTGCCCGTGAAGCATCTCGCATAGCCCTGGCTCGCGCTGCTGCTTTTGTTTTCGAAGTACTCGTCCCGTTACGCGATGCACGCTTTCGATACTTAGCATTCTTCCTTGCACGCTTCGAATACTTGTTAATCGCCTTGCCTCCACCGCCCCGCCCAAATGTGGAGCCGCCGCCACCAGGCATTCGCCCACAATGGCAAAAGAAATTGCCGTCGAGATCGCACGAATTGACTGGGTCGACTGGATAGCCGTAGGGGGTTAAGTTGCCACCCACGACGGGATCAGTGCTGGTGAATTGGCCAGTGATTGAATTGAACAGTCGGGAGCCCATCAACAATAGTGCACTGGTGTCGACCGAGCGTTCTTTGCCCCCGAGCCACGCATAAGTTATAGAACCGGTGGCTGGGTCTTCTGGGACGGCGCCAGCATCTTTAGGAGCGGCTGGAGTATCTTCCTGGACGACGACCGTGTCTGCTGGGACGACGACCGCATCTCCCGGGGCGACAGTGGTGGCTATCGCAGTCGATGGCGAGCTGGCGGGAACGCTCGCGGTTGCGGACACCGTGAAGCCGACCTCTGCTCAGGCTGTCGCGGAGCTGAAGGTGCTTGGACTCCGGCCGATCCTGCTGACCGGCGACAACGAGGCTGCGGCACGCGCAGTGGCCGCCGAAGTTGGCATTGATGACGTCATCGCCGAGGTCCGGCCAGAAGACAAGGTCGCACAGATTCAGCGGCTACAGGCCGAGGGTGCCGTCGTGGCCATGGTCGGGGACGGCGTCAATGACGCGGCGGCGCTGGCGCAGGCCGATCTCGGCCTCGCGATGGGTACCGGCACGGACGCCGCTATCGAGGCGAGTGACCTGACCCTGATCAGCGGTGACCTGCGCAAGGCAGCGAGCGCGGTGCGACTGTCGCGCAAAACACTCGGCATCATCAAGGGCAACCTGTTCTGGGCGTTCGCCTACAACGTGGCCGCCATCCCGCTGGCGGCGTTCGGCCTGCTCAACCCAATGCTGGCCGGGCTGGCGATGGCGTTCAGCTCGGTGTTCGTGGTGCTCAACAGCCTGCGGCTCTACCGGTTCGGCTAGCGGAGACGCCTTTCGTGCTCACCCTGTTAGTTGTACTCCGGATCGGTACATCCCTCCGAGGAGAACTGCTGGCGGGATATCGTTCGGGTTCCGCCGTCCTCATCGCCGGGCACCAGGACGCTTGTCCCGTCCAGCGTCGCCAGTTCGCGCGGCCGGAACTGTGCTTGCGACAGGAAGTAATTGTCGTCAACAGAGCCGGCAGTGACCAGGAAGAGTTTGTCCGGTTCGAGATTGCTCGCCGTGCTCACCGTCTTCCAGTTGCGGTCGGGCCGAAGCAGGGTGAGCTCGCTGATTCCGTCCTGCGGCTGGGTCGCTTCCCAGGCTCCACGCTCAACGTTCTCTTCAGACTCCGGGATATTGTCACGCCCCTCCGCCAGCTCGATGTACGGGGTGAGCGGCGTGCAGGCTCGTACCAGGATGACGGGCGCGCCGGAATCATCGACTGTCACACCGAGGTAACCGCCGAATTCGTCCGTCACCCAGTTTCCGCAACCCGATGTCAGGAGCATCAGGCCGGCAACAGCCAGCACGCCGAGCTTCGTGGATTGGCGAATACCCGCGAGCCTCACAGTTCGCGCCCGTGGAAGATCGTCTGCAGGTTAAGGTCGCGCCGCAGCTGATGCCGGTCCAGCAGGTCCAGCACTACCGAGGCGCCAAGCCAGGTTGCGCCGGCCGCCTCCACGATCCGGCGCAGCGTCATCAGCTGACTGCCGGTTTCTGCAACGTCGTCGACTGCCAGGACGCGGTCGCCGGGCCGCACGGTTCCGGCGCGTAGGCCAAGACTCAGCTGCCGGTCGCGGTAGTCGGGCGGCGCGGTCGCCATCAGCCACTTGTCACTGTCGACGGTGTCCGGTTGCTCCTTCGCCACGGCGGCGAAGCCGACGCCCAGGGCCGCCGCCGTCAGCGCACCGAGGAGATATCCGCTGCTAGGCGGGCCAATCACGAAGCTCGGCGCCCGGTCGAGGAATGGGCGCGCGAGCGCGGCGCCGATCGACCCAAGGATCTCGGGGTCGGCCCACCATGCTTGCAGATTCAGGTACTCGTAGTCGACGGTCCGGTCGCTGATCGGGCGATACACCTCAGTCATTCGTTGCCGAAGCGTCGAGAACTGGGCCGGAGTCACGAGTTCAGCCTAGTTCGCGGCGCCTGGTTACTCGTCCGGTGGGCGCGGATTGTCCCGGCCGTGGCATTCGAGCCGCGCCATTGAGGTATGTCGAAGCGCCCGTTAGGCACGGCGGCGCTTCCGCTTCCAGATCGCGATACCGAGGTACAGGGACGACGAGATCCATGAGGACCAGAACGCCAGGAACGTGCCGGCCCACCACGCAGCCGCCCCGCCGATATCCGTGCTGTCACCGCCAACTCCCCTCATCAGTTGCTCCGTGGCGGCGAGCACGATCCCGGCCGCACCGAGCGCCAAGACGCTGGTGGAAGCTATAGGCAGCACCTTGGGACACGACAGCTTCTTCCACGCCAACACATTGGCAAACACGGCGGCGAGAATCAGAACGATGCAGGTGATACGCACGATGTAATAGACGGGATCCCAGTAGTAGTCCAGCCAGTCGAGGTACCAAGAAACAGCACAACAGGCCGTGGCGAGGAGTGGTGGCAGAAGCGCCCAGCCCAGTGTCTTCATGTATGCCTTTCCGGCGATGCCTGCCCGGTGATTGCCGCGCTTAGCACCCCGCAGTGTCGTCCAGCGCCGATGACTCTAGGCCCGGTTCTCATGGTTCTGTAGCAGGGCGCGGAGCATGCCTTCGAGCTGTTCGCGTTGGCCGGCCGTCATCGTGGAGAGCAGACGTTCTTCGTTGACAACATGGTCGTGCAGGGCTGCATCGATGACCTCGCACCCTCGCTGCGTGAGGGCGATTCGAATCGTGCGGCGACTCTGCGGGTCCGTCTCGCGGGTGATGAGGTCCTTGGCGAGGAGTCGGTCAAGTCTGTTGGTGATCGCACCTGATGTGACCATGGCGCTGTCCGCAAGTTGCCCTGCGGTCAGGCCGCGCCCGTCGATGTCTGCGCGGCGCAGGGTCGCGAGAATGTCGAACTCTCCCGGCTGCAGGCCGTGCTGAGCAAAGACTCCCTGCAACTCGCGTTCAAACAGACGCGTGAGGCGAGAGAGCCTACCGAACACTCCCATCGCACTGACATCGACATCGGGTCGCACTCGCCCCCACTGGGCAATGATGCCGTCGACGCTGTCCTCCACCCCACACCCCTCAACGTTGAACTGTTTGACCCGAGTGAGACTACCATCGTACTATTTTTAACGTTAAACAGTTCAATATTGAGGAGTTACGGTGGACAAATTCCGGATCACGTTGCTCACAGCGGTTGCGCCCGCGGTATGGGGGACGACGTACATCGTGACGACCGAGCTACTGCCCACCGGGCAGCCACTGTTCGCCTCGCTGGTGCGGGCATTGCCCGCAGGGCTGCTCGCGATCGCACTGACCCGCGCACTGCCCACGGGTGCCTGGTGGTGGAAGTCTGCCGTGCTGGGCGTGCTAAACATCGGCGCCTTCTTCCCGCTGCTGTTCATCGCCGCCTACCACCTGCCCGGCGGTGTGGCCGCCACATTAGGAGCCGTGCAACCCCTTGTCGTCGCCATCCTCGTCATATTCGTCCTGCGCGAGCCGTTCTCCGCATGGCGACTGTGGTGGGGGATCGTCGGAGTCATCGGCGTCGCCCTGGTCGTGCTGCGCTCCACAGCGACGCTCGACGCGGTCGGCGTGACTGTCGGGCTACTGAGCGCGGTGTTCATGGGATTCGGTGTCACTCTCACCAAGAAATGGGGTCGGCCCACGGGGGTGCCCCCGATGGGCCTTGCGGGATGGCAGCTAACAGCTGGAGGACTTGTTCTCCTGCCCGTCACGCTGCTCTTCGAGGGCGTCCCCGCAAGCATCGACAGCACAGCACTGGCCGGTTACGCCTGGCTCGGGCTGATCGGCGGCCTGCTCACCTACACACTGTGGTTCAGCGGCATCGCCCGCCTCCCGGCTGCCTCGGTCGCCGTTCTCGGACTGCTCTCACCACTGGTCGCCGCAGCTCTCGGAGCAGTCCTCCTTGGCCAGACCCTCGGCGCAGTGCAGATGGTCGGATTCGCCCTTGCCTTGACGGCTATCGCTGCCGGTCAGATCGCCCCCGGCAGAAAACCACCTACGGCCACGAGCACCAACGCCAATCAGCCGGCGATCGCCGCCGCACAGACAAAGGGTGCATCATGAAGATCGCCGTTATCGGAGCAACAGGGATGGCGGGCTCTCGCATCGCTGCAGAAGCAGCCCGGCGAGGACACGCCGTCTCCGGATTCTCCCGATCAGGAGGCAGCGACGAACGATCGCCCGACGGATTCGAATTGTTCACCGCCAATGCGACCGATCCGAAGGTCATGAGCCGCATTGCGGCACAGCATGACGTCATCGTGCTCGCTACCAGGCCAGCCCCCGGGACGGAAGACGATGCCAACCGCCTGGTGACCACAGTTCTGGACGCAGCCTTGAACCTCGGGCGTCGAGTCGTTGTGATCGGCGGCGCGGGCCCACTCCAGAGCCCCGACTGCTCAGGCCAACTCGTGATCGACGACCCGCGTTTCGTCCCCCAACAGTGGCGAACCATCGCGCAGGCCAGCCTCGACCAATTCAACGCCTGCACAACACATCCAGCGGACTGGACCTACCTGAGCCCGCCTGCGCTATTCGGGCCGGGCACGCGCACAGGGTCCTACCGGCGCGGAGGAAATCAGATCCTCATCGACGTCAACGGAGATTCACGGATTTCAGCCGAAGATCTCGCCATCGCCGCCCTTGACGAAATCGAGAACCCGCAACCCGGTCTACGCCACTTCACCGTTGCGTATTAGACGCCTCGCCAGACCGCTATCGCACGGTCGCGTCGTCCGCGTCGCTCACCGCATCGTCGCCAGGGCTCAAACTGCGACGAACATCCGCCAACCCTTGACGTGAGCAGCATAGCCGGGCAGTATATGAAGTCATATACGATCCTCGACAACGATGTGGAGCGTGCCAATTGGGCCACGAAGCCGTCACCACGCACGATGCGGTCACCATGATGCTGGGCCATCGCCCGGGCAAGGTTTTCGCCGTGCATCTCAATTACAAGTCCCGCGCCGCTCAGCGGGGACGCACCCCCGAGCAGGCGTCGTACTTCTTCAAGCCGGCATCGTCGCTCTCCGGCTCGGGTGAGGTCGCCCGCCCCGAGGGCACCGAGCTGCTCGGATTCGAGGGCGAGATCGCGGTCGTGATCGGCGCGCCGGCTCGTAACGTCAGCCCGGAGGACGGCTGGAGCCACATCGGGTGGGTCACCGCCTCGAACGATCTCGGGCTCTACGACCTCCGGTACGCGGACAAGGGCTCGAATGTGCGCAGCAAGGGCGGCGACGGCTTCACCCCGCTCGGCCCGGAGCTCCTCGACGCGCGCCGGGTACGTCCGGACGGCTTGAGGATCCGCACCTGGCTGGACGGCGAACTCGTCCAGGACGACACAACGGCCGAGCTGCTTTTCGACTTCGGCCACCTGGTCGCCGACCTGTCCCGGATGTCCACCCTCGAAGCCGGAGACGTGATCCTGACCGGCACACCGGCCGGGGCGTCGGTGGCCGAACCAGGTCAGGTAATTTCGGTCGAAGTGAGCTCCCTCGACGATGAAGAGCTGAGCACCGGCAAGCTTGAAACCCGGGTGGTTTCCGGCCCACCGCTTGGCGAGTGCGGGTCACCAGCCAAACCGGACGACGCTGCCCGTGCCGATGCCTACGGCACGGAGTCAGGCCCCGCGGCGACCTCCGCGGCTGCCCTTCGCATCGAGACATCCGCGACCGCGGCCGCCAGTCCCGCAGCAACATCCGCGGCCACCACTCCCGCGACATCACCCGAGGCCGTTGCACCAGCCGGCCTCAGCGCCACGCAGCGCGAACGCCTCGGCAAGGTCGCCGTCGCCACCCTGTCCGCCCAGCTGCGCAAGCGCGGCTACGACACGGTGAGCCTGGACGGCGTCCACCCGCTGACCCCCGGAACCACGATCATCGGCACTGCCCGCACGCTCCGCTACGTCCCCTTCCGCAAGGACCTGTTCGCCGCCAAGGGTGGCGGCCACAACGCGCAAAAACGCGCCATCGACACCGTCAACGAGGGCGAAGTGCTCGTGATGGAGGCCCGCGGCCACTCCGAGGCCGGAACCCTCGGCGATATCCTCGCCGCCCGCGCCCAGCTCCGCGGCGCCGCAGGCATCATCACGGATGGCGCTGTGCGGGATGCCGCCGCCGTCGCCGACCTTGGCCTGCCGGTGTACTCGAGCGGTCGGCATCCTGCCGTGCTCGGACGACGTCACGTGCCCTGGGATACCGACATCACGATCTCTTGCGGCGGCGCGACCGTTCAGCCGGGCGACATCATCGTCGGCAACGATGACGGCGTGCTCGTCATCCCGCCGGCGCTGCTCGACGAGGTGCTTGCAGACTCCGAACAGCAGGAGCACGAGGAAGCGTTCATCCTCGAACAGGTGCAGTCCGGTCGTTCGGTCGACGGGCTCTACCCGCTGACCAAGGAATCCCGCGCCGAGTATGAGGACTGGGCTCAGCGTCGCGGTGACCGGCCGCAGCCGCTGGCCGAGTCGCCGTCCGGGAACCAGTCATGACCACCGACGCAGCCCCCGTCGCGCCGTCGTCGTCCGCAACCTCGGAGGCTGCCGCACCGTCGCCGCCCGCAACCTCGGAGGCCGCCGCACCGCTACCGCCGGCAGCCGCGCCTGCGATATCCGTCGCTCCATCGATATCCAAGGCCGAGACCGCCTACCGCGCGATCCGCAGCAGGATCACGGATGGCAGCTTCTCTCCGGGCTACCGGCTCACGTTGAGCAAGCTGGCCACGGACCTTGGCGTGTCCGTGGTTCCGGTTCGGGAGGCTATCCGGCGCCTGGAGGCGGAATCACTCGTCGTCTTCGAACGCAATATCGGCGCAACTGTCGCCGGTATCAACACCACCGAATATGAGTGGACGATGCAGACGCTCGGCGTCGTGGAAGGCGCCGCCACTGCCCTCGCGGCAGAGCTCATCAGCCAGGAGGATCTGGCCCGGGCGCGCGGGATCAACGACGAAATGCGTCGTTGCCTTGAGAACTTCGATCCGCAACGGTTCACCCGGCTGAACAACGAACTGCACGAACTGCTCTATTCGCCCTGCCCCAACGAGCACCTCAAAGACCTGGCATCCCGGGGCTGGGCGCGCCTGGCCCTGATGCGCTCGTCCATTTTCTCATTCGTGCCCGGCCGGGCGGCGAACTCCGTGGCCGAGCACGATCACATCCTCGACCTGATAGCCGCCAGCGCCAGCCCGGCGGAAATCGAGTCTGCCGTCCGGCACCACCGCTATGCCACCCTGCACGCTTTTCTTGATCACGAGAGGACCCAGAAATGAAGTTTCGTACCGATCCAGGCCAGATCAAGGGCTCGATTGCGCCCGTCATCACGCCATTCACCGACGATGGCGCCGTCGATATCGAGTCGCTGAAGGGGCTGGTTCGCTGGCAGTTGGCGAGCGGGTCTCACGGTATTTCCTTCGGCGGGTCCACGGGCGAACCATCGTCCCAGACCATCTCCGAGCGCGCCGCCGGGATCCGTGCCGTGGCGGAGGAAATCGACGACCGGGTGCCGTTCGTCCCTGGCACCGGCTCAACGAAGCTCGACGAAACCCTCGAGCTGACCTCACTGGCCAGCGAAGCGGGTGCGGATGCCGCGCTGATCATCACTCCGTACTACGCCCGACCGACCCAGGAGGCGCTGTACACCTGGTACGCGACCGTCGCACGGGAATTCCCGGACCTGCCGATCATCGCCTACAACGTGCCTTCCCGCACCGCGGTTGAAATTGCCCCCGAAACGGTCTCGAGGTTGTTCACCGACTTCGACAACTTCGTCGGCATCAAGGAGACAACGAAGGACTTCGAACACTTCTCCAAGGTGATGGGCGCCTGCGGGCCCGACCTCCTGGTCTGGTCCGGCATCGAGGCGCTCTGCCTGCCATTGCTTCCACTCGGCGGGGTCGGCTTCGTCTCTGCCCTGGCCAACATCGCCCCGGCCGCCGTGGCCGAGATGTACACCGCCTATCAGGACGGCGATATTGCCCGGGCCCGTGAAATTCACTTCGCGGTGCAGCCGCTTGTCGACCTGCTCTTCGTCGAGACCAACCCGGCACCGGCCAAGTGGTTGCTCAAGCAGCGGGGACTACTGGCGAGCGATCATGTCCGGCCGCCGTTGATTCCGCTCACTCCCGCCGGGCAGCACAAAGTAGCTGAGCTGGCCAAGGCCGCCGAAAGCTACCTGACCCAGCCGCCGACCCCGGCATCCGTCTAGGCGTACAAGCCACCCGCGTACACCGCAAGGAGACCAGCAATGACACATTTCGTTCCCGACAATCTGCCGGATCATCTGCAGCACTACATCGACGGCGAGTTCCGCGACTCCATCGGCGGCGCGACATTCGAGGTGCTCGATCCGGTGACGAACACCGCCTACGCAACGGCGGCGGCCGGCCAGAAGGAAGACATCGACCTCGCCGTCGCCGCGGCCACCCGCGCGTTCAAGGAAGGCCCGTGGCCGACCATGAAGCCACGCGAGCGTGCCCGGGTATTGAACAACATTGCCGACGCCGTCGAGGGCCAGGACCGTGCGCTGGCCGAAATGGAAACCTTCGACACCGGCCTGCCGATCAGCCAGGCGCTGGGCCAGGCCCGCCGGGCGGCGGAGAACTTCCGGTTCTTCGCCGACGTCATCGTGTCGCTGACCGATGACGCGTTCAAGGTTCCGGGAAGCCAGATCAACTATGTGAACCGTAAGCCGGTCGGTGTCGCCGGGCTGATCACGCCCTGGAACACGCCGTTCATGTTGGAGAGTTGGAAGCTGGCGCCGGCGTTGGCCTCCGGCTGCACCGTTGTGCTGAAGCCGGCAGAATTCACGCCGCTCTCGGCGTCCCTCTGGGCGAAGATCTTCGAGGACGCCGGCCTGCCGAAGGGCGTATTCAACCTGGTCGGCGGCATCGGCGAGGAAGCCGGGGCAGCTCTCGTGGCACATCCCGACGTTCCGCTGATCTCGTTCACGGGTGAGACCACCACGGGTCAGGTGATCTACCGATCCTGTGCCGACAACCTCAAGTCGATGTCGATGGAACTCGGCGGAAAGTCGCCCGTCGTCGTGTTCGACGATGCCGACCTGGACGCCGCCATCGACTCTGCGCTGTTCGGCGTCTTCTCGCTGAACGGTGAGCGTTGCACCGCGGGCTCCCGCATCCTGGTGGACCGCAACATCTATGACGAGTTCTGCGTCCGCTACGCCGAACGCGCCGACCGGATCGTGGTGGGCGACCCGCACGATGCCGACACCGAGGTCGGGGCGCTCGTCCATCCGGAGCACTACGCGAAGGTGATGAGCTATGTCGAACTCGGCAAGCAGGAAGGCCGGCTGATCGCCGGAGGAGCCCGGCCGGAGGATCTGCCGGAGGGCAACTATGTCCGGCCGACAGTTTTCGCCGACGTCAAGCCCGACGCCCGGGTGTTCCAGGAGGAAATCTTCGGGCCGGTGGTCACTATCACGCCTTTCGATTCCGAAACCGAAGCGCTCGACCTTGCGAACAACGTGAAGTACGGCCTGGCCGCTTATGTGTGGACCAACGACCTGCAGCGCGGCCACCGCGTCTCGCAGGGAATCGAGGCCGGGATGGTCTGGATGAACTCGCACAATGTGCGCGATCTCCGCACTCCGTTCGGCGGAGTCAAAGCTTCGGGCCTCGGCCAGGAAGGTGGCCAGCGCTCAATCAATTTCTACACCGAGGAACAGGCCGTTCACCTCACCCTCGGTGCCGTGCATACGCCGAAATTCGGCGCCAAATAATGGCGTCACGAACTAAGTCACGTACTAAGGAGACAATGATGTCCACCCCGAGCCAGAATTCCCAGGACCGATCGGCGAACCTGCCGCCGGCCCCGGACGTCATCCGTGCGGCGTCCGCCGAACTCATCGTCAGCGATCTCGCGGCGTCCCGCGCGTTCTACGTGGATGTGCTCCGGCTCGTCGTCACCGAGGAGACCGACGACGCGATCTACCTTCGGAGCTTCGAAGAGTACCTGCACCACTCGCTCGTGCTGCGAAAAGGCCCGGTGCCGGCCTGCGCCGCGCTTAGCTACCGGGTACGAAGTGCCGCAGAACTGGATGTCGCACAGACCTATTACCAGGCGCTCGGCGTTCCGGTTCGGCGACTGTCGGCTGGCACGAAGCGCGGCATCGGTGAGATCGTCGCCATCGAGGATCCGCTCGGTTTTCCGGTGGAGTTCTTTTACGATGCCGAGCATGTCGAGCGGTTCACCCAGCGCTATGACGTGCATGGCGCCGGCGCGATTGCGCGGCTCGACCATTTCAACGTGGTCACTCCGGATATAGCCGCGGCTCGCAGCTATTACGAGGGTCTCGATTTCAAGGTGTCCGAAGACATCCAGGATTCGGACCATACCGTGTACGCCGCGTGGATGTACCGGAAGGCAACGGTGCACGACGTCGCGCTGACCGGCGGCGACGGGCCCCGACTGCACCATATTGCGTTCTCGACGAACGAGCGGCACCAGATTCTGCACATCTGCGACCAGCTGGGTGCGTTGCGCCAGTCGGACAAGATCGAACGCGGTCCGGGCCGGCACGGAGTGTCGAATGCCTTCTACCTCTACCTTCGCGACCCGGACGGCCACCGGATCGAGATCTACACCCAGGACTATTACACCGGCGACCCGGATAACCCGGTGATCACCTGGGACGTTCATGACAACCAGCGCCGTGACTGGTGGGGAACGCCCGTCGTGCCGTCCTGGTACGCGGAGGCCTCACCCGTGCTGAACCTTGACGGAGAGGTCGCCGACATAGTGGAACGAGTGGAATCGTCAGAGGCTGCCTTGACGATCGGGGCAGATGGCTTCTCCTACACGCGCAGGGATGACGGGAGTAAGGAAGGCGTGAAGCTCGGCGAGCAGGTGTAGCCGGGCCCGCGGCCGGGGTCTGCCTGACGCCGGGCGGTCCCGGGGTGGTGGGACGCCGGGCGGTCCCGGGGTGGTGGGACGCCGGGCGGTCCCGGGGTGGTGGGACGCCGGGCGGTCCCGGGGTGGTGGGACGCCGGTTCGTCGTCGAGTCGTGGGAAACGACCCACGATTCGCCTGCCAAACCCACGTGTGAGCGGCTCGCCGGACCGCTCGACGGCGGGCCGGAGTGCGGGCTGGACAAGTGCCCGGCAGCTGGCCGCCGGGCGACGTAGAATTCCGGCATGAGCAACCTGGAGGCTCGACCGAAGCCGCTGTTGTGTGCGGAGCGGTTGGAAGCCGCGCGGCCCATGGCGCAGGTCATCGAGCCGCGCGACGTTCCGTTGGGCGGCATCCGCGCGATGACCGTGCGGCGGACGCTGCCGACCCGGGATCGCTCACTGATCGGCGCCTGGTGCTTTCTGGATCACTACGGCCCGGATGACGTCGCGTTGACCGGCGGCATGAAAGTGCCGCCGCATCCGCACACCGGCCTGCAGACGGTGAGCTGGCTGTTCTCCGGCGAGGTCGAACATAAGGACAGCGCGGGTCATCAGGCGATGGTCCGCCCGGGCGAACTGAACCTGATGACCGCAGGCCGCGGCATCAACCATTCGGAGTTTTCCACCCCTGAGACGACGATCCTGCATGGCGTCCAGTTGTGGACCGCACTGCCGGACGCGCACCGCTTCACCGATCCGGGCTTCGAACACTATGTTCCAAAGCCGGTGACCGGGCCGGGTTACGAACTGCGGGTCTTCCTCGGCTCGTTGGCCGGCGACGAGTCCCCCGTCCGCACCTTCTCGCCTCTGCTCGGTGCGGAAGTCACCGTGTGCGCCGGAAGCACGGCGGTTTTCGCAACGAACATCGACTTCGAGCACGGTGTGCTTATCGATGCCGGGACCGCGCAGGTCGCCGGTCGCGAGGTGCAGCCGGGGCAACTCGCCTATCTGGCGCCGGGAATGAACCGGCTCGAGATCACGGCCGGCGACTCAGCATCGAGGCTCCTGCTGCTCGGCGGCAAACCCCTAGGGGAGTCAATCACCATGTGGTGGAATTTCATCGGTCGCAGTCACGACGAGATTGAACACTTCCGATCGGCATGGCAGGAACTCCTGGAGGAGGACGCCGTCTCGCGGCATTCCCGGCTGGACGCCGTCTCGCGGCATTCCCGGCCGGAGGGCGGGTCGCGGCACGATGACCTGGTTGAGCCTGCTGCTGCCGTCCGGCGAGACCCAGCTCCCGCCCAATTCGGTGGTCTGGTTGGCGCGGATGCCTTGCCGGCGCCGGAACTACCGAACGTCACGCTTAAACCCCGGCGCTAAGTGGCTTGGCAATGGCGAGCCGGCCCGTATACCGACGAAGCAGAGTTCCAGCCCCGCAGAGTTCCAGCCCCGCAGAGTTCCAATCGAGCAGAGTTCGAAGTTGAAGCAGAGTTCGAAGTTGAAGGAGGACATGATGTCCACGACTGATCAACCGAATGGCGACCAGCAGCCCGATATCGCCGTGGCGCACAACCCCGAACAACACAGGTACGAGCTGCGGGACGGCAACTCGGTGATTGGCTTCACCGCCTACCGCCTGGCCGCCGAGGAACGGCAGATGGTCTTCGTCCATACCGAGGTCGATCCCGGCTACGAAGGCAGGGGCCTCGCACAGCGTCTGGCAAAGTTCGCACTGGACGACGTGCGGGAGCAGGGCAAGCGGGTGGTGCCGGTGTGCTCGTTCATCGCCGGCTTCCTGGCCAAGGACCACTCGTTCGACGACATCGTGGATCAGCCGCAGGGATCCGGATCAGCGTAGGTCGGGCAGCCGCTGGGCGGGTCAGCGTAGGTCGGGCAGCCGCTGGGCGGGTCAGCGCAGGCCGGATGGTCCGACGCAGGAACGGGTGGACCGACATTTGCAGGTTCCGACCGGACGGTAGCACTCGAAATCTCACGATCCGGGACGCCCCGGGCAGCCTGGTGTCCACGGCACCTGCAAATGTTCAGGCTGTGTCGTCACCGCTCTCGTTGTCGCGGGCCTCGTCGTCCCCGCTGTCGTTGTCGCGGGCCTCGATAAGCTTGTGGCGCTCGTTTTCCCGGCGGCTATAGGTTGCGCTACGGATGGCCTCTTCGTTATCGAAGCTGGATCCCAGGGCGCCGGCGACCGCTCCCATCGAGGCAGATAGCCAGGTCAGGCTGAGATAGTCCCACGCGTCGGCGTCGTGACCGAGTTGCGAAGCCAGGAAGTCAACGTTGATAACGGCCAGAGCGGCGAGGAACAGCACGAGGTAAAGGGTCAGGTACATAATGATCACGCCGGTAGCAACGGTGCCGATGGTGAAGGAATTATAGAGGACCGCGCGACGCCTCGGCGCATGCCCGGACGGCCTCTCCCACAGGTTGTTGTGCGCGATCAGCCAGGTGGCCATGATGCCAATGGCGAAAAGGCTGATCATGGCAAGTCTCGCCGGGCTCAAGTGATCGGCCATGGTCCAAATACTGGTGTAGAAGACACCAAAAGCGCCCGTCGCCGCCGAAGCGGCCAGGGCACCTGAAAGCGAAGGCAGCAACCGCCATGGCCGGTTACTGCGCACCATCCCGGTCAGCAGTCGAACATAGCCCCTGACTCCCTTCAGTTGGAAGAACGAATTCGCTGTTTCCCCAGAGGGACCGTGGCGGATCGGGGCGAGGCGGGCTCCGGCGGCGGAATTGATCACGACGTCGGCGCTCGGATCATCGTCGTCACTGATCATTACCCGTAGCGCCTCGACTATCACCCGCAAAGCACGACGGGAGACCCGAAGAATTCCCAGGGCGGGAACGGAAATCAGCGCGGCATGGCCGGGAGCGTTGATGTCGCACACCAAAGGTTCGCCATTGTGCAGCCTGGGCAGATCAGTCAGATAGACCATGAGGTCCCAGCCGTGTTTGGCTCTCATTCGCTCGGTCACTGCTTCAAGCGGTACTTCACCCTTGTCGTTCAGCGGCAGGATGTCCCGACTGGTTTCGAGTTTCCAGCTGACCGATCTGTCGACCCGCTCGGTGAACGTATCGACAAGCCGATCAGAGAGTTGCTCGAGTATCATCGTCGGCAACCCCGGGTCGGCAATGATTCCGACAGTGACCTCCCGTGCTCCGACTCCACTCTCCGCCTCATCGGGTCCACTTCTACTCTCCACGCTGTCCCTTCGATCCGTTCATGGCTGCGTCTGCAGGCGATGAACGCCGTGCTGGTGATTCTCTGTCCATACCCGGCTAGTACCCACAACTTCATGGCGTGAATCGTGACGTAGCTCGCGTTGCACATGCTGAATCAACATCGGCGGAACCTAACGCACACCCTTCGCGACCCCGCGACCCGCCTCGCGGCCGGAGAAGATGCAGCCGCCGAGGAAGGTACCTTCCAATGAGCGGTAGCCGTGCATGCCCCCGCCGCCGAAACCGGACGCTTCGCCGGCTGCGTACAACCCGGGGATTGCCGTACCGTCGGCGGCAAGCACCTGGCCTTCGAGGTTCGTCTGCAGGCCACCGAGCGTTTTCCTGGTGATGATGTGCAGTCGCACCGCGATCAGTGGCCCCGCCTTTGGGTCTTGCAGCCGGTGCGGCCGGGCAACCCGAATCAGCTTGTCGCCGATGTAGTTTCGTGCGCCCCGCAGGGCGGTCACCTGCGGATCCTTGCTGAAGGTGTTCACGATCTCGTTGTCGCGGGCGTACACCTCACGCCGTACTGTCTCCGCATCGACCGGCGCATCGGGGGTGAGCTCATTCATCTTCCGCACAAGCTCATCGATGGTTGCTGCGCTGACGAAGTCTTCGCCGCGTTCAAGGAACGCCTGGACAGGTGCCGTCGGGCCAGGCTTTATCCTGCCGAGCGTCAGCCCGATATCCCTGCCGGTCAGGTCCGGGTTCTGTTCCGAGCCGGAGAGCGCGAATTCCTTCTCCACTATCTTCGCCGTGGTGACGAACCATGAATGGTCGTGCCCGGTTTTCCGCAAATGCTGAAGCGTGCCCAGCGTATCGAATCCCGGATACAACGGCGCCGGTAGCCGACGGCCGTTGCCATCGAGCCACAGCGATGACGGGCCGGGCAGGATTCGGATGCCGTGATCGGCCCACACCGGCGAATGGTTCTTGATGCCCTCGACGTAGTGCCACATCCGATCACCGTTGATCAGATTGGCGCCGGCCTCCACCGCGATGCCGAGCATCCGGCCATCCACGTGCCTAGGCACGCCGGTGATCATTGACCCCGGTGCCTCACCAAGCCGCTTCGGCCAGGCTGCCCGCACGAGTTCGTGGTTGCCGCCGATGCCGCCCGCCGCGACGAGCACTGCCTGTGCGGAGAGCTCGAAATCGCCAATCGCCTCACGACTGCTTGCGGCGCCGCGAGCAGTTGGACTGGTGGCAAGGACCGTGCCCTGCACACCGGAGACCACGCGATCGTTGATCGTCAGGTTGTCCACTCGATGCCGGAATCGGAACTCGACTCTCCCGTCCGCGGCCGCCCGCTGTACCCGGCGCAGGAACGGCTCGATGACGCCCGGGCCCGTACCCCAGACGATGTGAAACCGCGGTACTGAATTCCCGGGGCCGGCGGCTCCATAGCCGCCGCGTTCCGCCCAGCCGACGACCGGAAAGAACCTCATCCCCTGTCGGTGCAGCCAGCGGCGCTTCTCCCCAGCGGCGAACTCGACATAAGCTTCGGCCCATTTGCGCGGCCAGTGATCTTCCTCGCGATCGAAACCGGCCGTTCCCTCCCAGTCCTGCCAGGCGAGGGCCGAGGAATCCTTTATCCCGAGACGACGCTGCTCCGGAGAATCCACAAGGAACAGGCCGCCGAAAGACCAGTAGGCCTGGCCGCCACAAGAAGTCTCCGGCTCCTGCTCGACCACGATGACTTTCCTGCCGGAATCCGCGATTTCGGCGGCGGCAACAAGACCGGCGAGACCGGCTCCGATCACGATGACGTCAGCGTCCATAGCGCCATACTGCCACGCCACCTGCGCAGGCGCTGTTTGCGATCCCGCAGCCATCGTGGTTTCAGTCGGCAACGACGCCGATCATGCGGCTCCTTCGACGTCCGGGTGTACCTGACGTTCCGGGAACACCCTGGAGTCAGCGGAACCTAGCGCTTCTCGCGACGAAGTCCGCTGATTGCGGCGCCGCCGATCAACAACAGACCGGCGAGCGCGGTGAACGCAATCAGAACCAGGCCTGGCTCGATGTAGAGGTTTGCCAGCTGAGTCACCACGGTCCCTCCGCCGAACACCACCAGAAGCACGCCCCAGACAATTGTTGAGACCCGCGGGGTAGTGCGAACCGGCCGTTCCGGCGACGCGACCGGGGCCGTAACCTGCTGATTCCCGGCATACTGAACGCCGTGCGGGCCCGGAGGTGATTCGTTGTCGTAGGCCGGAGTTCCAAGCCGATCGCCGTCGTACGCCGGAACGGCGGGCCAGGTCGGATCGTGAACCTCAGCCGCGGGCGAATCGGCCTCGCTCCGAGCAGCCGCAGACAGATCGACATCGGGCGCCTGCACGGTTGGCGATTTCACCTCGCTGGGAGCAGCCGCAGACAGATCGTCATTGGGTGCCTGTGCCGCGGGCGAGTCGGAATCGGATTCCGGGGTCGTCGGCGATTTCGAGTGGTGGTTTTCAGTCATGGCATTACTCCTGGCTCTGCGCTGGAAGATGGTTCCGCACTGCGGACGTTGAAATTACCGGTGCCGATCCGCACCGTGACTACCAGCTGGGCATCTCCGGTTCCGTATGTACGGGACGACCCGGAGAACACGCTCGTTGTCTCGTTTGGCTGCTGGTCGTTCTCGGTGACGACGCCGCCGCGGGTCTCGACCCGGCTGGTGACACCTGCGGGCAGGATCAACTCAACGTCGCCCACGCCCACGTCAACCGGAACCTCGACGACCTCACCGGCTACCGAACGCAGGTTGGAAAGATTAACCGTCAGATCCCCGACTCCAACGCTAAGTCCATGCTCGGCGGATTCGATGCCCACCGGCTGCCAGTCGGTATCCGAAACCACCGGCCGAAAATCATTGCTGAGGATGCCCTGCGGGATGATGAGCAATGGCACTGCGAGTACGACACCTACCCAGCTGAGAAACGTCAGCCCCGAGCCGCGCCGGCCGCGAACCCCGGCGACGACGATGCCGAGGCCCAGAATCGCCAACGCCACTCCGACCCCGACCAACCACGGCCCGCCGGCAAGATCTGTGGAGCGATCAATGATCCAAACCGTCGCCAAGCCGAGCAAGGCAAGGCCGGCGAACAGCAGACCGATCGTGCCCGATCCGCGACTGTAAGGCTTGGGTGGCCGCTGTGCAGCTGGACGCTGCGCGGCCGGGGTCCGCGGGATGCGTGGCGGCTGGCCACCGCCCGGCCAAGTTGGCGTGGCATCCGGTGCTGACGGTACCGGCGTCGTCTGAGACAGCGGCAGGTTGGCCGCCCCGGAAGTGCCCGGGGCGTGCTCAAAAGGGCGGGTCGCCTCTGGACCGCCATCCGTCGACGGCCCACTACCCGGCTTCGGACCGGAGGGACCGGCACCCGGGCCGGAGGGACCTGCACCCGGACCGGAGGGACCTGCGCCAGGGCCGGAGGGACCGGCACCCGGGCCGCCGAGATCGCCAGGGGCTGCAGCTGCCTGCCGATCGCTGCCCTTATGATTCACGAAGAATACGACGGTCGCGATGATCAGGCCGACAACGACAACCGGGGCAGACCAGGACCAGAACGTCTCATCCCCCCAGGGCCAGATGATCCAGAACGGGCCGTGCATGCCCGGGTCGGTAATTCCGACCAGGACCAGCAGGGCCGATCCAATCAGGCCGCCGGACCAGATGCCACGGACTACTTCCTGAGCATGGATCCGGCCGTCTGGTTCCGGCAGAAAAGCCCAGGCGAGCCCGTACAGCAGCACACCAATGCCGAAAAACAGCATGCTGACCGCGGCAAGACCGCGCACCAAAGTGACGTCCCACCCGGTCCGCTCCGAAATCGTTCCGCAGATGCCGCCGATCCAGCGGTCTGCGGAACGCGCTACCCCCTGCTGGCGGATCTTCTCGAAGAACGGCGCCGTACGTTGCGGCTGAGCGTAGCCAGCCGACTGGTTGCCGCTCTGGCCACCAGACCAGCCCTGATCCCCGGACCAACCCGGCCCACCGGTCCAAGCTTGGCCGCCGGACCAACCCGGCGTGGGCTGGCCCTGAGGAGCCGACGCACCCTGAGGAGCCGACGCACCCTGCGCTGATGGCTGGCCCTCCGGCGAGGAGGAACCCCGCCCGGAGTCCCCGGCGGAGGACCCATCGTTGAAATTTTCATTGTTCGTCATAACATCCAGCATGCTTGCCGAATGCATGCCGGCGATATCAGGTACCACCCTGAATCAACCCTGAACTTTCACCGTTTTCGACCCGACCGGCCCGTCGACCGTGTGAAGATCAGAGGGTGAACCAAACCCGCGAACCCCTGGTACGGCGCCGCACCTCGCGCGTCCTGGCCGGCGTATGCGCCGGGCTCTCCAGGCACCTCGGCATCCCGGTGATCATCGTCCGGATCACTATGCTCGTGGCCGCGATTTTCGGCGGCGCCGGCGTGCTGCTCTACCTGTGGTTGTGGGCCTTGCTGCCACAAGAGGGTGAGGACGGATCGATCCTGGAGGGCGCGCCCCGCGGTCTGTTCGGCTCTGCCACGGCCGCAGAATCTTCCCAAGGTCGTGAGGGCGATGACGCCGACATCTTTGTTCGGATGAGCAGGGATCTCCGCGACCGCTACCGGCGCAGCCCGTCCCTATGGAATTCCCTGGCGGTTGGCCTGTTGCTGCTGCTCGTCACCGTCGGATTGATCGCCACCCGCGCTGGCGTGGACGTGCCGTGGGCCGTCATCCTGCCGCTGCTGGCGCTCAGCATCGGCCTGATCCTGGTCTGGGGCAATCTCAACGAGGCCGAGCGGCGTCAGTGGCGCACCCGCACCGGAGCAACGACACAGCAAGCCGCCGCCCGATTACTGGGCGGGCTGGCACTCGTCGTGGTGGGCATCGTGTTCGTCGTGCTCGCCGCGACCAGCGGAACTCCGGTCTATTCGACTATCGTCGCGGTCTTCGCGGTGCTCGCCGGCATCGTGCTGGTCCTGACGCCGTTCGCGGTGCGCTTCTCACGTCGGATCCTCACTGAGCGGGCCGAGGCCGCACGCACCGGCGAGCGCGCCGACATCGCGGCACACCTGCACGATTCGGTGCTGCAGACACTCTCGTTGATCCGGCGGCGCAGCAACGATCCGGCGGAGGTCGCCCGGCTCGCCCGAGGCCAGGAACGCGAATTGCGCGAGTGGCTGTACGGCGAGGCGCTAATTCCCGAGGACAGCCTCGCCGATGCGCTGCGCAAGCAGTCCGGCGAAATCGAAGACCTTTACGGCGTGGAGATCGAGCTGGTGATCGTCGGCGATGCGACGAGCGTCGAGCCGGAAACTGGAAACCCCGAGGCAGAAGCAAAGGCAGCCCGGAATACCGAGCAACGATCGGCGATCCTTGCAGCCGCCCGGGAGGCCACCATCAATGCCGCGGTGCACGCCGGCGGCCCGGTGTCCGTGTATGCGGAATTCGGCAGCGCCATGCTTGAGGTCTTCGTGCGAGATCACGGCGAGGGCTTCGATCCCGACGACGTCGATGAGTCCCGGCATGGCGTACGTGATTCCATTATCGGCAGGATGAAGAAGTTCGGCGGCTCCAGCAGCTTCCGCAGCACACCGAGCGGCGGCACCGAAGTGCGGCTGACCATTCAGAGGGAGGAATACAGTGATCGATAGCTCGCCACGTCCGATCCGGGTCGTCCTCGTCGACGACCATCGCCTGGTGCGGACAGGTGTGCGCGGCGAGCTCGCGCAGGATCTCGAAGTAGTCGGCGAGGCCGGCGATGTCGAGGCGGCCGTCGATGTCGTGCTGGCGCAGGCACCCGATGTGGTGCTGCTCGACGTGCACCTTCCGGGAGGCTCCGGTGACGGCGGCCGGGAAGTCATCCAGCGCAGTGTTGCCGGCGGAAGTTCGTCGAAGTTCCTGGCGCTTAGCGTCTCGGACGCCGCGGAAGATGTCGTCGGCGTGATCCGGGCGGGAGCGCGAGGCTACGTCACGAAGGCCATCGCCGGCGCAGAGCTTTCAGATGCGGTGCGACGGGTTGCCGGTGGAGACGCAGTCTTCTCGCCCCGGCTGGCCGGTTTCGTGCTTGACGCCTTCGGTTCCGCCTCTGGCGAGGTCGCCGCGATCGAGGACGAGCTGGATCGGCTGTCGGCCCGGGAGCGGGAAGTCATGCGGCTGATCGCCCGCGGCTACTCGTACCGGGAGGTTGCCGGCGAGTTGGTGCTATCGGTGAAGACCATCGAGTCGCACGTGTCCAGCGTGCTCAGGAAGCTGCAGCTGTCCTCGCGGCACGAGCTCACAACCTGGGCGGCCAAGCGCCGATTGCTCTAGAACCGGGAACAACGTAACCGGCGCCGCGCCCAGGACTCCAGTGCCACGTTAAGGGCGTTGCCGCCCCAGGTGGAACGCACTCAACCTGTCACTCGAATGGCGCCTGCGGTATCAGCCGCGTTCGAGGAACTTCCGCACCCGTTCTCGCGACTCACTGGTGTCGACGGCGTTCACGTAGGCGCCCGCCATCCGGACCGGATCGCCGAAGAAGTAGTACTCGTACAGCGACTGCCGGCCGGCGAACGCCGAGACGGCGGCATCGAACGCGAGCCGGAACAGCCGGACCCGCTCTGGGCCGGTGACGTTCTTGCCCTGCAGGTAGGTTTCGATGTCGCCGGAAGCGTCACCGAACACGTCGGCTTCGCCTGGCAGGCCCATCAGCCCCGATGCGCCGAACTTCCGGACGATTGCCGGGAAACGCTGCGAAATCTTCGGGTACCAGTTACGGGCGGCGTTCAGGGCAGACCACTTCGGCGTCATCACCCCGAACTCGTTGAGCGCGGCGTCTGCCTCGGCGGCACGCAGGGTCGAGCGGCCAAGTTCCGCCGCGACGAGCACCTCGGCGATGTCTTCCTGAATGTGACTGAAGCCGTCGATGCCGATCGACTCCGCCATTTCGGTGAGCAGCGCGCCAAAGAACTCACTCTTCGCCGTCGTCCGGGTAACCACCTGGTGCGTCATGTGCGCGGTGGCGCCGGTTTCGGTGTAGAAGCCGTTGCAGAGCTGCGGGTTGCCGAGCATGAAGATGCGCTCGCGCGGCACCTTGACGTTGTCGAACACCACGACGGCGTCCATCTCTTCGAACCGTGAAGCCAGCGGTTCATTGAAGTGACCGCCACCGCCGTCCAGACTGCGCCGGCACAGGAACCGAAGTCCGGGAGTGTCGGTGGGCAGCGCGAACGCGTAGGAGTAGGCGGCGTCTTCGGGGGTGCCGCGGAGCACGGTGGATGGGAAGACCAGAATCTCGTCGGCGATCGGCGCCACGGTCCCCAGCATCCGGGCGCCTGTGATCGTGACGCCTTCCTCATTCTCTTCCACGATCCGCGCCGAGAGCTGCCCGCCACCCTGCTGTGAGCCGGACACACTGCGATTCACCTGCGGCGGAATCAGCGTGTGCGTCGTCAGCAGGTCGTTCTCCCGCACGTATTCGTAGTACTTCCGCGCATTCTCCGCGTACTCGGGACCGTTCTGGTCGGCCTTGCTGAACCAATCGGTGGCGGTCGACAGCGCCATCAGCGCGCTGTTGAGGTAGTCGCCGGTCCGGCCAAGCATGCCGAACGAGTGGTTGGCCCACGCCGCGGCAGCCTCACGGCGCTTCATCAGGTCTTCCTGGGTTTTCGGCACCATGAACGAGGTGCCGACGCGGTCGCCGGTTGTCGGCGACTCGTAGGTCAGCACGTCCTTCAGGACAGCGTCGTGCTGCATGTCGTACAGCTCGGCGAAGGTATTGACCACACCGGAGAAGGCGGGATGCTCGGCGATGTTCTCCGTGACTGTCTCGCCGTCGATCTGAACCGTTGGCCGCAGCTTATTGAGCTGCTCGATGTACTGCTTGCCGGTGCGGGCACCCATGGAATCCTCCTTGACTTGGATTCATTCGCTGATGTGCTGTTCTGATCGTGCTGTGCTGATCGTGCTGGAAAGCGTTGTCTTGCGGGGCTGGCACTGTCGGATCGGAACAGGCGTCAGCGCTGCCTAGAGCAGGTATTCGACGCCGAGGCTGATCTCCGGAACGACTGTGAAGCGGCTGTTGGAGAATCCCAGTGCGTCGCCGTCCCGGTAATCGAAGCCGACGACCTCGCCGAGGTAGAGGGTGTGGTCACCGCCGTCGTATGACCGCCAGGCGTTGCATTCGAAGTGCGCCAGAGCTCCGGCCAGCCGCGGCGCGACATCGCCCTCCACCCACTCGGGATCCCTGTCCGGCCGTCCGGCGAAGTGCAGCGCAACCTTCTCCTGCTCGGCGCCCAGGATGTTCACCGTGAACGGCCTGCCTTCGAGCTGATCGTGGGCCGCCGTGGTCCGGGCAATGCTGACCAGCACGAGCGGCGGGTCGATCGATACCGAGGTGAAGGAGTTGACCGTGAGGCCATGACGCTTTTCCAGGCCGTCGAAAGTCACGACGGCTACACCGGTGGCGAAGCGCCCGAACGCGCTACGCAGCCGCGCTACATTCTGTCGTGCCGGATCAAAAACTCGCATTGCCCACCCCGTTGCAGTCGGCCACCTTCTGGGACTAGGGTGTTCTATATAAGAACGCTTCGTTCTTTCTTAGAACTTTAACTCAGAAAGGGTCGCCGTAACAAGGGTACGCTCCGACCCGGCCCGAGTAGCATCGAGGATCATGGCTAGCGCAGATTCGCTCTCCCCCACCCCACCGTTATCGCAAACCCTGTCCCGCGGACTGCGGGTGCTTGAGTTGTTGACCGGCGAGAGTAACGGTTTATCGATCGCGCAGATATCCCAACGGCTCGAGGTGCACAGATCAATCGCCTACCGGCTGATCCAGACCCTGGAACACCACGGATTGATCACCAAGGGCGCCGATTCGCGGTATGCACTGGGCGCAGGGCTCGCGGTGCTCGCCCGATCGGTGGCCACCGACTTGCAGTCAACGGCCCGCCCCGTCCTTGCCGAGCTGTCCGACGAGCTGCAGATGACGGCATTCGTCGTCGTCGAACAGGCCGACCGGTGCGTGACCCTGCTCAGCGTCGAGCCGCACGCCGCCGGAGTTGTGGCCCAACGTCCCGGAACCGTGCATTCGGTGGAACGTGGCGCCCCCGGGCTGGCGCTGCTGGCGACAACACCGACCCTGGCGCCGGAGCACGCCGAGCGGGCGGATGACGTGGCGCAGGTCCGCGCGTCGGGCTTCGCGCACTCACACGATGAGGTCATTCCCGGCATGCAATCTGTGGCCGTTCCGCTGACCAGACACAGTGGACCGCAGGCCGCGCTGGCCGTCGTCTACGTGGCCTCGGAGCTGGATCCGACCGAGATCGGCAACCGATTGCAGGCCGCGGCAGCGCGGATCGTCTAGGGCAACTGGAGCCGCCTAGCCTAGCTGGGAGGCCTACGTTCCGGTGGGGGGCTTACTGCACCTGAACGGGAGGCTTTAGTTCCGGTGGGGGCTTAAAGTCGCGGCATAGACCGCTAACCCTCCCAGGTGCTGCGGCTACAAGCCGTAAGGCAGCCCGGTGTACTGCTCGGCCAGGCTGCACTGTGCGAACTCCGACTCCACCACGTAGCGCAGCTGGCCCAGCTGCGCTAGATAGTCGTACTCGCTCGAGTCACCGCGATCGTCCCGGTGCAGCATGGCCGTCATCCAGCGCGAGAAGTACTGAGTCTTCCACTGCCGGCTCAGGGCACGGCGGCTGTAGCTGCTCATTGGTTCCGGGTTCCCCCGGTACCCGGCGGCAATAGCTTCCCCGAGCATCGCGACATCCGCGATCGCCGAATTGAGCCCCTTCGCGCCGGTCGGCGGCACGATGTGCGCGGCGTCCCCGGCCAGGAACAGCCGACCGTGCTGCATCGTCGAGGCAACGAAGCTGCGCATCGGCGTGATCGACTTGTCGGTGATCTCACCCTCGTCCAGCGTCCAGCCCGGCACGCCGAGACGTCGGTGCAGCGCCTCCCAGATCCGATCATCCGGCCAGTCATCGATGTTCTCATCGGGAGGCACCTGCAGATACAAGCGCGACACCTCCATCGAGCGCATCGAGTGCATGGCGAATCCGTCGGCGTGTAGCGCGTAGATCAGCTCGTCGGTGGATGGGCGGACGCTGGCCAGCACGCCCAGCCAGGCGAACGGGTACTCGCGGTCGTAGACCTCCAGGTCCGGAATCGACGGCCGGCATACCCCGTGAAACCCGTCCGTCCCGACAACGTAGTCGGCCTCGATCAGGACGTCCTCCCCGCGGCAGCGGAACGTGACGCGGGGACGCTCGGATTCGATCCCGTCCAGCGCGACGTCCTCGGCCTCGTAGTAGATCGCGGTCCCCGCAGCCTGATGAGCCCGGCTCAGGTCCTTGACCACCTCCTGCTGCCCGTAGACGGTGACGGTCCGGCCGATCAGCTTCTCGAAGTCGATGTGGTGCCGCTCGCCGGCGAACTGCAGGTAGATCCCGCGGTGTTCCAGGCCCTCGCGGCGCAACCGCTCGCCGAGGCCGAGCCGTTCCAGCAGCTCCACCGACCCCTGCTCGAGGATGCCCGCACGGATCCGGCCCAGGGTGTACTCCAGGGACTTGCGTTCCACGATGACGTAGTCGATGCCGTGGGTGTCCAGGATCCGGCCAAGGAGCAGGCCGGCCGGTCCTGCACCGACGATGGCAATCCGGGTTCGTATCGACATCAGCGTCAGATCCTTTCAAAGATTGCGGCGAGGCCCTGGCCGCCGCCGATGCACATGGTTTCCAGGCCGTAGCGGGCCCGGCGGCGGCCCATCTCCCGGGCCAGCGTGGCCAGGATCCGGGCTCCGGTGGCCCCGATCGGGTGCCCCAGGGCGATCCCGGACCCGTTCACGTTGGTCCGCTCGAAGTCGTCCGGGGTGAATCCCCACTCCCGGGTCACGGCGAGGACCTGCGCCGCGAAGGCCTCGTTGAGTTCGATCAGGTCGATGTCGGCCAGGCTGAGCCCGGCCCGGGCCAGCGCCCTGGCGGTGGCCGGCACCGGACCGAGGCCCATGCTGGCGGGGTCGACGCCGGCCCGGCCCCAGGAGACCAGCCGCACCAGGGGCACGAGGCCAAGCTCGTCGGCCCGCTCCGGCGTGGTGACCACGCAAACGGCCGCGGCGTCGTTCTGGCCACTGGCGTTGCCCGCCGTCACGGTCGCGCCGGCATCCTGCGCTGCCAGCACGGGCCGGAGCCGCGCCAGTGACTCGACTGTGGTGTCCGGGCGAGGGTGTTCGTCAGCGGTGACGACGGCGTCGCCCTTCCGGCCGGTCACCGTGACCGGGACGATCTCGTCCTCGAACAGCCCGGCGTCGTTGGCGGCGGCCGCCCGGCGTTGAGACTCGACCGCGAGCGCGTCTTGTTCCTCCCGGCCGATGCCGTACCGCCGCCGCAGGTTCTCCGCGGTCTCGACCATGCCGCCGGGAACGGGGTGCCGCCGGCCACCGGCGGTGACTCGGCCTCGGGCGAGCGAGTCGTGCAGCATCATGCCGGGCCCGGAGATGCCCCAGCGTGAATCCACCGAGTACAGCGGGGCGCGGCTCATCGATTCGGCCCCGCCGGCGATGACGACGTCGCTCACCCCGGTCTGGATCTGCATCGCAGCGTCCAGGATCGCCTGCAGCCCGGAGCCGCAGCGTCGATCCACCTGGTACCCGCCGACGCCGAACGGCAGGCCGGCGTCGAGTGCGGCAACGCGGCCGAGCGCCGGCGCCTCGCTCGACGGGTAACCCTGGCCGAGGATCACCTCGTCGACCGCGTCACCGTCGAGCGTGGTGCGGGCGAGCAGCTCTGTGATGGCGGTGGCGGCCAGCCCTTCGGCGGGCACCGATCTGAACACGCCACCAAACCGGCCGATCGGCGTGCGCAACGGCTCGCAGATGACGACCTCGCGCAATTCGGTCATGCCCGAGCCCCTCGGCGCTCCGCCGGGTCGGCCTGGGACGCGTCGATGTCGCCGACGCCGGGGCCGACCGTCAGCGGAGACCCCGTGGCGTCGCGCACCTCGTCAACCGAGACGCCGGCCGCCACGCCCCGCAGCGCCAGCCCCTCCGAGGTGACGTCGATCACCGCAAGATCAGTGATGATCCGATTGACGACGGCCCTGCCGGTCAGCGGCAGGGAACAGTCCTCGAGAATCTTGTGCTCGCCGGTCTTGGTAACGTGCTCCATCAGCACGATCACCCGCTTGGCGCCGTGCACCAGGTCCATTGCACCGCCCATCCCCTTGATCATCTTGCCCGGGATGGCCCAGTTCGCGATGTCTCCGGTCGCGGATACCTGCATGGCGCCGAGGACGGCGACATCGATCTGCCCGCCCCGGATCATCCCGAAGCTGGCCGCAGAGTCGAAGAACGAGGCACCGGCGTTTACGGTCACCGTCTCCTTGCCGGCGTTGATCAGCTTCGGGTCCAGCTCGTCCTCGGTCGGGTACGGCCCGACGCCGAGAATGCCGTTCTCGGAGTGCATGACGATATGCCGCCCGGCGGGCACGAAGTTAGGAATGAGCGTGGGCAGTCCGATGCCCAGGTTCACGTACGCCCCATCGGGCAGTTCCAGCGCGGCACGTGCCGCCATCTGGTCGCGAGTCAACGCCATGACCGGTCTCTCTTCTCCTTGGACGAAACGGGCAGTGGCCCGGCTACGCGGGGCGGGTGGTGCGCTTCTCGACCGGCAGGTCGCTGCGTTCCGCCTCGCTGAGTTCGACGATGCGTTGCACATGGATGCCGGGCAGGTGCACGGCGTCCGGGTCGATCTCGCCGGGTTCGACCAGCCGGTCCACCTCGGCGATGGTGATCCGGCCGGACATAGCGGCCATCGGGTTGAAGTTCCGGGCGGATTCCTCGAACACCAGGTTGCCATGCCGGTCGCCGAGTGCCGCGCGGACCAGTCCGTAGTCGGCGGCGATCGCCTTCTCCAGCACATACTCCTTGGCTTCGCCGAGGTCGTCGAGGACCCGGGTTTCCTTCGGCGGGGACTCGAGCACCACCTGACCCTCGGCGTCGTAGCGCCAGGGCAGACCGCCGTCGGCGACCATGGTGCCGACGCCGCTGGCGGTGAAGAACGCCGGGATGCCGACCCCGCCGGCGCGCAACCGCTCGGCCAGGGTGCCCTGAGGCGTCAGCTCCAGTTCCAGCTCACCGGCCAGGTACTGCCGGGCAAATTCCTTGTTCTCGCCCACATAGGAGGCGATCACCCGGCGGATCTGACCGCTGGCCAGCAATTCGCCCAGCCCCCAGCCGTCGACGCCGCAATTGTTGGAGATCACTTCGAGATCCCCGGTTCCCCGGGCGTGCAGGGCGCGGATCAGAACGATCGGCACCCCGACCAGCCCGAAACCGCCGACAGCGATCGACGCGCCGTCCGGGATGTCGGCGACCGCGTCCCCGGCGGTACGGTACGTCTTGTCCATCAGGAGCCTTCCTCGCCGCGACCGGTGTCGCGGGGCCCATCGTTATCGGCGCTGTTCGGCTCCGTGGTCGACCCTGCGCCGTCCGGGTCCGAGGCCGGCCCGTCGGCGTCGAGTTCGGCGTAGACCGCCTGGGCGATCCGGAACGCGTTGTTGGCCGATGGCACGCTGGCGTAGATCGCGGTTTGCAGCAAGATCTCGCTGATCTCGGCACGGGTCAGGCCGTTGGTGAGCCCGGCGCGGATATGCATCCCGAGCTCCTCGTAGTGGCCGGCGCCGACGAGGCAGGCGAGGGTGACGATGCTGCGCTCCCGCCGCGCCAGGCCGGGTCGGGTCCAGACCTCGCCCCAGGCGTAGCGAGTGATGAAGCGCTGGAAGTCCTCTGTTTCGGGGATGATGTTCGCGGTGGCCCGGTCCACGTGCGCCGCTCCCAGGACGGCGCGGCGTACCGCCATCCCTGCCTGGTACCGATCGTCAGCCGGGTCTCCCTCGGTCGCCGTTCCGCGATCCGGGCCGGTCCGGGTGAAGAAGTCGATCAGCAGCCGCGCGGCCTCCGCCGGGCGCTCGGCGACCGCGAGATGCGAGGCTCCCGCCAGCTCGACGACGTCGGCGCAGGGAACGGACGCGGCCGCCTGTCGAGCCTGACCCGTCGGCGTCACCTCGTCGCACTCGGCTGCGAGAAACAGCGTCGGCACCCGGATCCCGGACAACTCGGCCGTGACGTCGAAGCGGCCGAGCGCCTCGCAGCAGGCGACATAGGAGGCGTCGTCAACCTCGACCAGCCGATCCAACAGCTCGGCGGCGGTCGTGTTGTCGCGTTCCGGGAAGCCTGGGGCGAACCAGCGCTCGGCGCTGCCGGTCACCAGGGACGTGGTTCCCAGCGCGCGGACCTGCCCGGCACGCTCCGCCCAGCTCTGCGCCGTGCCGATCCTGGCTCCGGAGCAGATCACCGCCAGGTCGAGCAGCCGGTCGCCGTGCCGGATGGCGAGTTCCAGGCCGATCGCGCCGCCCAGTGATACCCCGGCGTAGTGGAAGCGTCCGCCGCCGACGCTGTCCACTGCGCGGAGCACGGCGGCTGCGAGGTCGGCGACATCGAACGGCCCCCCGTCTGCCGGGCTTCGGCCGTGGCCGGGCAGGTCGAAGCGCAGCACCCGGAACCGGTCCGTGAGCCGGCCGACCGAGGACGACCATAGCCCGGCGGTGGTTCCAAGGGACGGGCCGAGCACCAGCAACTCCGACCCGGCGGCGGGACCGGTGTAGGGGTCGAGGCTGAAGTGCAGGGTGGGTGGCGTGGTCATGATGAGCCGTCCTCGTCGCTGGTCGTCCGGCTCGCGTGGTCGCGAAGCACGGCGTCGATGAACTCGTCGGCCATGCCGAGGTAGCGCGCCGGGTCCAGCAGGTCGTCGATCTGGCCGTCGGTCAGCGCAACGTCCGGATGGTCGAGCAGCTTCACTCGCAGGCCGGGTGCACGATCAGCACCGAGCACGTCGGCGGTGATCTGCTGGGCGCGCTTCCGGCCGGCCTGGGCCGTGAGCGCACCGACGAGGCGCTCGGACATGATCGCTCCCCCGGTGGCCTCC
Source organism: Saxibacter everestensis (assembly GCF_025787225.1). Taxonomy (NCBI): domain Bacteria; kingdom Bacillati; phylum Actinomycetota; class Actinomycetes; order Micrococcales; family Brevibacteriaceae; genus Saxibacter; species Saxibacter everestensis. The sequence continues at coordinate 3,762,540 of NZ_CP090958.1, read as the reverse complement.
AGGTTGCGGCGCATCTGGTCGGCATCCACTCGCAGGCGTCCGGCCAGGTCGGCTCCGGTCTCCGTGGCCGCCCCGGCCAGCCGGAGCAGCTCGCGCAACGGAGACCATTCGGCATGCCAGGCTCCGCTCGGCCGCTCCTCCTCCGCGACCAGGCTGGCGTGCAGCGTCGCCACCGGGGCCGCCGCCTGCCGTGCGGCGGCCAGCAGCAGCACGGCCGGAACTGGGTTGCGTTTGTGCGGCATTGCCGACGATCCTCCGCTGCCGGCCGGCAGCTCGAGGTGGACCTCGGCGATTTCGGTTCGGGAGAGCACGCTGACGTCGGCCGCGATCTTGCCGATCGAACCGGTCAGCCCCGCTAGCGCGTGGCCGAGGTCGGCGATCACCCCGCGTTGGGTGTGCCAGCTGATCATCGGACGGCGCAGGCCGAGCTCCGCGGCGTAGGCGTCCAGGACGCGATTGACGACGTCGGCGGGTCTCTCGCGCTCCGCGCCGGCATCAGGTCCGGCCGACGCCGAGCGCTCGGCCGCGTCGTAGAGCGCGGCCCCTGTCCCGACCGCGCCGCCGAGTTGCACTGGAAGGTCCCGCAGCACGTCATCCAGGGCCCGCGCGGCGACTAGGACGCCGTCCAACCAGCCCGCCGCCTTGAACCCGAAGCTGGTGGGCGCGGCCTGCTGGCCCAGGGTGCGACCGGCCAGCACGGTTGCCCGGTGCCGGTCGGCCAACTCGGCCAGCCGCGTTGCCAGGGTGTGGGCCGCCGCCATGATCGCACCACCGGCCCGCCGTGCGACGAGCATCGTGGCGGTGTCCATGATGTCCTGGCTGGTGGCGCCGCGGTGAATGTGGTCGGCAAGCCCGGGCCGCACGTCCTCGGCGGCGGCGTACAAGTACCGGGTCAGTGGGATGACCGGGTTGCCGCCACCCCGGGCCTCGGCGACGATCGCCGGCAGGTCCGGCCGGGCCCGCTCGGCCAGGTCGTCGACGGCCGCGGTCACCCAGTCGGGAGCGAGGCCGGCGGCCGCCAGCGCCCGGCTCAGGGCGAACTCGGCGTCCAGCATCGCCTGCAGATACGCTGCGTCTCCGGTCTGTTCGGCAACCAGGGTGTCGGCCCAGATCGGGGCAAGCAGGCCCAGGTCGTTCGACGGCTCAGTCATCGAAGTCCAAGAAGACGGTCTCCTGCTCGCCCTGCAGATGCACGTCGAAACGGTAGGAACGATCCGCGTCGGCTACGCCGATCAGGGTGGACCGGCGTTCCGGCTCCAGCCGGGCCAGCAACCGATCGGCCTGGTTCGCGTCCTCATCAGGAAAGTACATCCGGGTGAACAGGTGATGCAGCAGGCCGCGGGCGAAGATCGTGAGCAGGACGTAGGGCGCGGAGCCCCCGGTCGCGCCGGGCTTCACCGTGGTGAACTGGTAGTGGCCATCGCCGTCGGCGGCCGCCCGGCCGAATCCGGTGAACGTGTAGCCATCGCGGCGCAGACTGCCGCGTTCCCGGCTGATCCGGCCCGCGCCGTCCGGCTGCCAGATCTCCACCAGCGCGTCGGGAACCGGCTGCCGGTCGCCGTCATAGACCGTGCCGTGCACCCGGATGGCGTCCGGCCGGTGCGCGGCGACCAGCTGCTCGCCGCCGGGGTAGGGCAGCGCGTATCCGAAGAACGGGCCAACGGTCTGCGCGGGAGTCTGTTGGGATCGGGGCATCGGCCGGCCGTCGCTCATCTGGCTGTCACTCATCGTCGGATTCCTGTTCCATCCGGGTGGCGGTGGGCCCGGTCAGCACGATGTCCCACCGGTACCCAAGCGACCATTCCGGGGAGGTGAGGTCGTGGTCGTATCGGGCGACCAGCCGCTCCCGGGCGGCGGGATCGGCGATCGACTGGTAGATCGGGTCGAGGGCAAACAGCGGGTCGCCGGGGAAGTACATCTGGGTCACCAGCCGGGCGGTGAATGCGTCCCCGAAGAGCGAGAAGTGAATGTGGGCCGGCCGCCAGGCGTTGCGGTGATTGCGCCAGGGATAGGCGCCAGGCTTGATGGTGGTGAGACTGTACTCACCGTTCTCATTCGTGATGACCCGGCCCACCCCGGTGAAGTTCGAGTCGAGGGGGGCGGGATGCTGGTCACGCTTGTGCACGTAGCGCCCGGCGGCGTTGGCCTGCCACACCTCGACCAATTGATGCCGGACCGGCCGGCCATCTCCGTCCAGGACCCTGCCGGTCACCCGGATCCGTTCACCGAGCGGCTCCCCGGCATGCTGGATGGTCAGGTCGTTCTCGTGCGCCAGGACATCGGAGTGCCCGAAAGCGGGCGAGACGAGTTCGATCTCTTCGGGATCGGCTCGGACCAGGCCATGCGTGGGGTGGCGCAGGGCGGTGCTTCGGTACGCGGAGAAGGACCGGTCCGGGTGCGGCCCGCTGCCGGCAAGCCGGCGGTGCTCGGCGGCGATCTCGGCCGAGATGTCCCGCTGCGACTCGCCGCCAGCGGCGGCTGAAGAGTCCGTCGGCTCCGTGGCCGGACTGGCCTGTGCGGCGTCCGCGTGCCCGGTCTCTTCTGCTGTCGCCTGCTGCGGGTTCCCGAAAGCCGAGATGGACATCAGCCCCCCTTGCCTGAAGTGTTCGCTATGCGTACGGTGGTTCGTAATACGTACTCGTAACGTAATGCACGGCACACCCGCCGTCAAGACGCCGCTGCGGATAGCACGGTGACGGCGGGTGCAGGCCGGACGAAAGGAACACATGCCGGAGTCATCGATATTCGTGCAGTCACTCGAGCGTGGCCTCGGCGTCATCCGGGCGTTCGACGCGAAAAATCCGGAGCTCACGCTCAGCGAGGTGTCCCGCCGCACCGGCCTCACCCGAGCCGCCGCCCGGCGATTCCTGCACACCCTGGTCGAGTTGGGATACATGCGTACCGACGGCCGGTTATTCGCACTGCGACCCAAGATCCTCGAGCTCGGCTATGCCTACCTGTCCAGCCTGACCTTCCCCGAGATCGCCCAACCGCACCTGGAAGAGTTCGTGCGCCGGCACGACCGATCCTCCTCCGGGGCTGTCCTGAGTGGAACCGACATCGTCTACGTGGTCAGGGTCCCGACCCAGCGGATCATGCGAGTCTCGATCACTCTCGGCACCCGATTCCCGGCCTACGCCACGTCGATGGGCCGGGTCCTGCTGGCCGGCCTGCCGCCCGAGCAGCTGGATGGCGTCCTGGATGCGACGACGTTCGTGCCGTTCACGGCCCATACCGTGCGGTCGGCCGACGAACTGCGGACCGCGCTCGATGCCACCAGGGAACGCGGGTATGCGGTGATCCGGCAGGAACTCGAGGACGGCGTGTGTTCCATCGCCGTCCCGGTCAGGGATCGGGACGGCGCGACGATCGCCGCGATCAACTGCTCCGTTTCGGCGCAGGAGGCGCTGTCGGCGACGCTGGAGAGCGATGTGCTGCCCGACCTGCGGGCGGCCGCCGGGGCGATCGAATCCGACCTGAAACTGGCCGGGCGGTGACGACGGACCGCTGATCCCGCCGGAGCGCCGGTTCAGCGCGGGTCGCCGGTTCACCCGGGAGCGCCGCAGATCAGAGGCCCGGGGCCCGCACCCGCTGCGGTGGCGGGCCGACGACGACGAGGTCGAGGTCGGGGTTGCGCTGAATGCCACCCACGAGGGTCGACGGGTCGATCAGGCCCTCGGTATGCACGAGGTCGTCGGTGGCCTGCCCCGTGACATCGAAGAACGGCTCGAACACGTCCGAGGTCAGCAGCCCGAGCATCTGGGTGTTGTGCGCCGCGATGGCAAAGCTGTGCACGGTGCCCGCCGGCGCGTGCAGGAAGTCGCCGCCGGTCAGCAGAATCTCCTGCCCGTTGACCCACAACCAGATCCGGCCGGACAGGCAGAAGAAGTTCTCCGTGTGTTGCCGGTGGAAGTGCCGGATGATGTAGGGCTGCGGTGCGGCCAGGGTGTTGACCGCGATGTACCGGCCACCGGCGTTTCGGCCCCGGGCCGCAAAGGCGTTGACCGCGTCCGGCCAGCCTCGGCGGTCGCCGGTGCGGGAGCGCAGGAAGTAGGGCTCGAGGCCGCCGGGTAGGGCGTCATCCCACACGTCCAGTGCGGCACCTCGCGGCAGGTCGTGCAGCGTAGCGTCCGCGGGCAGTAACGCGCGGTCGGAACCACCCCGGCCGGACGCCGAGTAGATGTGTGAGCCGCTGCCCGCCGAGGCCGCCAGGGCATCCAGCGCCCCGCCTGGCGCCGAGAAGAACAACAGCTTGGTCAGGTGGCCGAGCATCCGGTACGCCACCGGCGTGCCCTCGGGAACGTGGATGGAGTCGCCGGGAACCAGGATCCGGCTCTGGCCGGGAAGCCAGAATTGCGCGCTGCCTTCGAACACGTAGTAGGAACGCTGATGGGCGGAAAGGCTGTGAAACGGTACCTCGGCACCGCGCGGGCCGAGCAGGAACGCGGCGTCGAACAGCCCGCCGGTGTCGGAGCCACGGGCGATGACTGTGCACAGCTGGCCGCCGCTCTCGACCCGCAGGCCCTCGCCGCTGGGCAGGTAGTACGGGATCGGTTCGCCGGGCAGCGAGCCGGTCACCGGGGCAACGTCGTGCATGGCATCGAGGTCGATGGCGGTCATCGGGTGTCTCCCGTCGTTGATGGAGGCGTGCGATCGAGGTGCCGGGTGAAGAAGGCATCCACCCGGTCGAGCCCGAACATGGTCTGCTCCGCTGCCGGAGCAGCGGAGGAACTGTAGGTGGCGCGCGCCGAGCCCTCCTGCTCGAGGCGCCCGTCGTCCATCACCCGGGCGAGTTGGACGTCGAGCCGTCCCGCCGGGTTGAGGAAGCCGTGCCGGTAGCCGTCGAGGAGATAGAGCTCGCTTGGCACGCCGGCGGCGACGAGCGCCGCGTGCAGCCGCTCGCTCTGCCGATGCGAGACGAGGACGTCGCCCGTGCCATGCGAGATCTGGAACGGTGGTGCCGCGGCGCTCACCCAGGTGAGCGGGTTGGCCTGCCCGGCGGCGTCGGGACGGTCAGCCGGGTGCCCGCCCAGCAGCCGCGCTTCCGGCGACGCGGCGGCGTCGGTTCCCGGAAGCGCCTCCTGCGCCGCTTCGACCCCGGCAATCAGGTCGACCGGCGCGTAGGACTCCGCGACCGCCTGGACGGCGGCACTGCCGAGGGTGTTCTCCTCGCCGGGCAGCACGTCGAGGTGTCCGGTGAGCCCGGCCAGTGCAGCCAGGTGTCCCCCGGCCGAGGCGCCCCATACCCCGATCAGCCGGGGATCGAGTCCGTACTTCTCGGCGTGCTGCCGCAGGTATCGGATCGCGGAACGCACGTCATGCAGCTGTGCAGGGAACAGCGCCTGCCCGGACAGCCGGTACTCGACGCTCGCCATGGCGAGGCCGGTGGCGGCGACACGGCGCGCGAGGTCAGGCGCGAGCGTCCGGTCGCCGGTGAACCAGCCGCCGCCATGCAGCCAGAGCACAACGGGGACAGGGCGGGACGTGCGGGCCGGCCGATAGAGGTCGAGCAGCAGGTCGGCATCGCCTGGGCGGGCGAAGACGATGTCCCGATCGACCCGGACGGTGTCACGGCTGCCGGCGGAATCGCGTTCTCGGGTTCCTGCCGTGTCACCGGACCTCATGAGCGCGCCGCCGCTGTCCGGCGCGCGTCGTGGCCGACCACGGTGTTACTCAGCACGCCGAGCCGGTCCACCTCGACCTCGACGACGTCACCGGGCTGGAGCAACCACTGCGGGTCGCGGGCATAGCCGACGCCCGAGGGAGTCCCGGTGGCCAGCAGATCCCCGGGCCGCAGGGTGAACGTCCGGGAGATGTGCGCCAAAGTGTCACCGACGGTGTAGACCATCTCCTCGGTATTGCCGTCCTGGACGATCTGTCCGTTCACGCGCGTTATCACCCGCAGCCCGTCCCGCAGGTCGCCGACCTGCGCGGCCGGCACCAGCGGGCCGAGTGGGCCCGAGTTGTCGCCGTTCTTGCCCAGAATCCACTGCGAGGTCAGTTTCTGGGCCCGGCGGGAGGTGATGTCGTTGAACGTCGAGTAGCCGACGACGGCGGCCAGCGCCTCCTCGGGCGTCGCGTCCACCAGGGTGTCGCCCACCCAGGCGACGATTTCGCCTTCCCAGTCCAGGCCCGCCTCATCGGCCGGCACGGGCACCGCCGCCCCGCCCACCGTGAGTGACTGGGTCCACCGAGCGAACAGCGTGGGATATTCCGGCAGCTCCTGGTCGCGGAAGGACCCCTCCGCGACGTGCTTGAGGTAGTTAAGCCCGATACAGATGACTCGTGCCCCCGGCAGCACCGGCGGCACGAACTCGACATCGGCGGCGTCGAGACAGTCGCCCAGGGCCGACCCGCCGCCCAGCTGACCGGCGGCGTCCTGCCGCCCGGCGTCGCCCAGGTAGCCGGCCGCGTCCTGCCAGAACTCCTCGAGACTGGCCAGGACGATGGCTTTGGCGCCGTCCCCGGACAGCGAGGCAACCTGCACGCTTCCGTCGGCGGCGCGGACTCCGACAATCCTCATACGCTTCCTTCTTCCTTCGACGCCCGGGCCCGCCATTCGGCTCGATCGGGGCGGTCGGCACGCACGAAACTGTTCAAACCTCTAAACCGTTCGCACATTTTGTGTTTGAATGAGAGCATGTCACAGATCAGCGGCCCCGTACAGCACTCCGGATCCGAGCCGGGGGCGGTCGCGCCCCTCAGCCTCCGGATGCCCGAACCCCGCTCCCGAGCGGAGCAACTGGCGGAGGCGATCGACCAGCGGATCCGCGAGCGGGGCCTCGGCCCGGGAGATCCGGTCGGCACCCTGCAGTCCCTGCGGCAGGAGAGCGGATATGCCCGATCCACGGTCAGCGAAGCCGTGCGGCTGCTGCGCGAACGCGGGATCCTGGAGATCCGGCCCGGCCGAAGCGGCGGCTTGTTCGTCGCCGACGGCGGTCCGGTGGTGCGGTTGCGCCGTACCCTGCTCACCGTGGGCGAGCAGCCCTCCGCCGTGCTGGACGCCATCGAGCTCCGGGAACATCTCGAGGAGCTGATCGCGGTCGGGGCGGCCCGCTGCCGGACCGCCGCAGACATCGAAGACCTCCGGACTCTGCTAGGCCGGATGGAGGGCGCCGCATCCTGGGACGAGTTCATGCATGCCAACTGGACGCTGCACGAGCGGATCGCCGAAATCGTCCCGAACCAGATGGCACGTGCCGTCTACATCGGAACCCTGGGCCACCTCTCGGGCACCTCCTCACGCTTCGACTCCGACGATCCGGCCGCCGTCGCCTACCGAACGCACCGTCACCGGGTGCACGCCGAACTGGTGGACGCCATCGCCGCCGGTGACCTCGAGGCTGTCGCCGCGGCCGTCCGAGCCCACAACACCACCGACCAACCCGCCAGCTGACGCCGGCGAGCCCAGCACGAGGGAGTGCCAATTGTCCACCACGGAATCGGACGCCGAGTTCCGCCAATACCTATTCCCGGACGAGCACCCCCGGGTCTCCGAGCTGCGCGGGCTGGACGCCTATGCGTACCGCGATGTTGCCCAGCGGCCGGGCACCTTCACGGGCGAACTGGTCCGCGGCTGGACGCCGCTGTACCTGAATGAGTTCCACGGCGTCACGGAGAACGGCATCCGGCGGGAGGACCTGTTCCCGCTGGAGTCACCCCGGCCCGGCGAAGAGGCCCCGGTCGCCGCGATGGTCGCCGCCGCCGAGGCCCTGCTCGATGCCGTATCCGAACCGGACCGGGATCGCCTGATCTACGACGTCGAGGCCGTGCAGTGGCAGACCTGGGCCAATCCGGAGTTCATGCAGTTCGACACCGGCCTGCGCCTGGAGTTCCAGCCGGAGCCGGTGCGCGAACGCGCGCTGGCTCTCGTGCGGGCATCGTTGAGCCCCGAAGGCTATCGGCTGACCCGGGACATGATGCGGATCAACGGCTTCCTGGGGCAGGTCGTGGGCCTGGAGGGCATCCTCAACGAATTCAGCTACAACGTTGCCCTCTACGGGCGTCCACATCCGAGCGCACCATGGGGGTGGCAGCTCTACGGGCACCACTGCGCAGTCAACTGCCTGGTGGTCGAGGGCCGGATGACGATCGGCCCGGTTTTCTTCGGCGCGGAGCCCAACGAGATCGACGACGGCCCACACGCGGGCATGATTGCGTTCCGCGACCGCATTTCGCTGGGCATCGAACTAATGGCCGCGCTCCCGGAGGAGCAGCGGCGGGCCGCGACCGTGTACCAGCAGATGGTCGACCCCGCAATGCCGCCCGGCCGGGTCCATCCCGGTGACGAGCGGCACCTGGCCGGCGCGTTCCAGGACAACCGGGTGATCCCGTTCGAGGGAGTCCAGGTCGCGCGGATGCCGGCCGAGGCGCGGCGTCTGGTGCTGGCCATCGTGGAGCAGTTCGTGCTGCCCCTGCCGGCGGGACCGCGCGCGGCCCGGCTGCGCGAGGTGGAGGCACACCTGGACGAGACCTGGTTCTGCTGGATCGGCGGCCACGCGCCGGGCGATGTCTTCTACTACCGGATCCAGTCGCCGGTGGTCATCGCCGAGCTCGATCATCACTGCGGGGTGTTCCTGGACTACGACACACCCAAGCACTTCCACGTGCACACGGTCTTGCGCACGCCGCATGGAAACGACTACGGCCGAGCCTGGCTTCGGCAGTGGACCGACACCGCGACCGGCGCGAACGGGACGGTCGCTCGGGCCGGGACTCGGTAGGCGCCGAGCAGTCCAAAGGGGGCAGACCGACGCGACCGGCCGGGCTCAGATAGTCAGCGATCCTACCGGCGCGGGCTGGTCCGAACCGGACTGCCCGGCGCCGGGCAGTCCGACCGCGCGACGCAGCGCCTCCAGCGCCGCCGACGGCGCGTTTCCTCGCCAGGCCACGTGCTGGTCGGGGCGCACCAGCACACCGGGCGCGCCCCAGAGCTCACCGGCGTCGGCGGCGTCGAAATCGCCCACGGTCCGCACCGCGAGCGGAATTCCCGCTGCCTCGGCCCGGGCGGCGACCTCGTCCCAGCCTTCCGCCGACCGGGAATCGCCGCCGTCCAGCAATAGGGTGAATCCGCCGCCGAGCAGGTCGTAGAGCGAGCGGCCATCGGCCAGCCAGGCGTGCGGCAGCAGACAGCCGGGCGCCGCCGACGGGGCGTAATGGACCGGGTCCTCGGCCGGCGGTCGAGTGCCGTCGGGGGTGATCAGGGACGAGCCGGCGTAGTGGTAGCCGAGGACGAGGCCGAGGGAGAGGAACTCGCTTTCCTTCACCCCGAGGCTCACGTGAGCGCGGGCGCGGGCATCCTCACCCTCGCGGCCGTCATCGTCCAGCCGCGGATCGATGAAGTCGTAGGCCAGCGCCTTGCCGTTCGTGGCGGCATCCCGGATGGTGCGTTCGGCGACCGGACGCCGTTCCTCCTGGTACGTGTCCAGCAGCCGGCGCGTGCCCCAGCCGCTCTCGACCGCGGCGAGCTTCCAGGCGAGATTGACCGCGTCCCCGATGCAGGTGTTGAAGCCGTGCCCGCCCCACGGGGGGTTCAGGTGCGCGGCATCCCCCACCAGGAAGACGCCGCCCCGCTGATAGGACGGAGCCAGCAGCATCCGCGCCGTCCAGGCGTCGGTTTCGATGACATCAAGCGAGATGTCCGCACCGACCAGCGCCCGCACCAGCTCCGGCGTCCGCTCCGGCGCAACGTCCACGCCCTGCAGGATCGTCCACCAGGTGTCGTCCAGGTCCATCCGGCCGATCATCCCCTGGGCCTGTTGCCCCACGACCCAGTACTGCACCGCGGGCTCGAGTGCGACCTTGCCGGCCAGGTCGGGCGAACGGAAGACCGCGTTGAGATTGGGGCGGGCGGCGGAGCCTCCCTCCAGCCGGATGCCGAGCGAGCGGCGGACGGCAGAGGCACCGCCATCGGCACCGACCAGATAGCCGCACGGAATCTCGCGGACGGCGCCGCTCTCGTCCTCGACGCGGGCGACGGCGCGGGTGTTATCGTCACCGTCAACGTTCCGGAGGTCGCGCAGGGAGATGCCGGTGAACAACCCAGCCCGCCGGGCCCCGCGCACCGCGGTGCGCAACACCTCTTCGACCACGGGCTGGGCGACCTGCTGCCCGGCCTCGGGCTGGAGTTCCCATCGATCGGCGTGCAGCTGGAAGGCGTGCCGGAACCGGCGCAACTCGTGTCCCACCAGGCTGGTACAGAAGGCGACGTCCTCCGAGTAGGACGTCGGCAACGGAGCGGCGGCCCGCAGCCGGTCGGCCAGCCCGAGGCGGCGGAGCAGGGTCATGGTGCGGGCGTTGGTGGTCTTGGCCCGCGGCCGGTTGTCGTGGACCGTTGTCCGGGGCTCGAGCACGACGCTGTCGATGCCGAACCGATCGAACTCCAGGGCGAGCATCAGGCCACTCGGCCCGCCGCCCGCGATGAGGACGGGCGCCCGGTCGGGCAGGTCGGCGACCCCGGCGTTCTCGAGCATCATTATCGCGGTACCTCTTTCGTTGCGCGCACGGAGAGTTTAGCCGGATCGACGATCCTTTGCCGCCGCGGCAACCCGAGCGCGATCACGGCGCCGAGGAGGGCGGGAACCGCGAAGGCGAGCGCCGCGAACTCCACGCCACCGCCGGTTGTCACCGCCCACGCCCCGTAGCTCGGGCCGATGATGGCTCCGACCCGCCCGGCCGCCAGCGCCCACCCGAGCCCGGTCGCGCGCAGTGCTGCGGGATAGTACTGAGCGACATGGTCGTTGATCATGTTCTGCGTGCCCATGCCACCGAACCCGGCGATCAGGAACGCCGTCGTCAGCACGGCCGGGGATGAGGCCTGGGAGGCGACCAGCAGCGCCGCGGCGGCGGCAACGAACCCGATGATCGCCATCACCTTCGGCGCCGTGAGCTGGCCGACGACGGCCGCCACCACGGTCCCGGCGATGGCGCCGATCGAGTAGGTGAGCAGGAAGGAGATCGCCGATCCCTGCGCGAAGCCCGCCTGGCGCATCATCTGCGGCAGCCAGGTGGTCAGCCCGAAGATCGTGAGCAGGCTCAGCAGGCACAGCAGCCACATGCCGAGCGTGGGAGCAAGGTTGCGGTCCCGGAACAGACCGGCAACCAGCCCACGCGGCAGGGCCGGCGCCGTCCCCTGCGCCGGCGGGCGGCCGACGTCGTCCGGCGACGTCATCCCGTATCGGGAGGACAGCTCGGCGGCGGCATCGTGCCGGCCCACCGCCCGCAGGTAGGCGGGAGACTCCGGCAGCAGCCGCAGGGCGAACGGAATCAGGAGCGCGGAGGCCGCGCCGATTGCGTAGACCGGGCGCACGCCATGATCCTCGAGCAGGTTCACGGCGACGACGGCGGCCAGCAGACTGCCGATCGCCGGGCCGGTCAGCACCAACCCGAGGACGATGGATTTCTTCCGGGCACTGGCGAACTCGTTGGTCAACGCCACGGCGGTCGGCAACAGGCCGCCGATGCCGATGCCGGCGACGAAGCGCAATGCCCCGAACACGCTGAAGTTGGGCGCAAAGGCGCAGGCAAGCATGGCCAGGGAGAAGAGGGCCAGCGATCCGATCAGCAACCGGCGCCGGCCGAGCCGGTCCGTCAAGGTTCCGGCGATCATCGAACCGAGCAGCATGCCGACCAGGGCAAAGCTGCCCACGGCACCGGCCGTAGCGGGTGTGACGTTCCACGGGGCCTGGCCGATGAAACCCGGCAGGGTCGCTCCGTAGACGTAGAGGTCGTAGCCGTCGGCGAGCAGGCCGAGCCAGCAGATCACGAAGACGGTGACGGGGCTCGCCGCGCTGCGAGCTGTGATGCGGGTCATAGAACAAGTAAAGCATAAAAGTGTCGAACCTTAAGAACGTTTCTGATAAATCACCTCGACACGGGCGCGCCTGCCCGCGCGCCCGCCCGCGCCCTCCCCCTGTACGTCTGCTCCAGGTATCGCCGTGGTTTATACCGGGGATCAGGGATCACCGGTTCCGCCCGGAGGCCCGGGACCGCACTCTGGATGGTGGAGGGGACCCGTGCGCCACCGCGCGAGCGGCCACCTGTACATCCGACGACGCCGTCAGAAAGGCACCCGATGACCGAGACCTTCGCTCTCACCGCCCCGTTCGCCCTGGCCCGGCGGAAGGAGGACGGCGCCCTCGGCCTCGTGGCCGGCGACCAATTCCGGCCGCTCATGGCGAAGGAACTCGGCGCGGCCGACCTCAATGCGTTCCTCGCGGCCCCCGACTGGGACCGGCTGGCAGCCCTCGCGGCCGCCACCGACGGCGACTGGGCCGCGCTGGAGTCCGTCACCCTCGCGGCTCCCGTGACGCCCCGCCAGGTGATCCAGGCCGGCGCGAACTACCGGCAGCACGTGATCGACCTCGTCGCCGGGGGCCTCACCCGGGACACCGATCGCACCCCGGAGCAGGCCCGCGAGTCCGCCGCGGCGATGATGGACGACCGCAAGGCGAACGGTGAAGCATACTTCTTCATCGGCCTCACCACGGCGCTCGTCGGCGCCGAGGAACCGCTCGTCCTCCCGCCGTACAGCGAGGAGCACGACTGGGAGCTGGAACTCGCCGTCGTCATCGGGGCCGAGGCGTGCCGCGTCTCCCGGGAGGACGCCTGGGACCACGTCGCCGGGTACACCATCGTCAACGACATCACGACCCGCGATCTCGTGTTCAGAAAGGACATGAAGGAGATCGGCACCGACTGGTTCCGGGCGAAGAACGCCCCCGGCTTCCTCCCCACCGGCCCGTACCTCGTGCCCGCGCGCTATGCGGACGGCAGCGACCTCGGCATCCGCCTGACCCTTAACGGAGAGGTGATGCAGGACGCCCGCACGGACGACCTGCTGTTCGACATCCCCGCCCTGATCGCGACCGCCTCGCAGACCCGGCCGCTGCTCCCCGGGGACGTCCTTCTCACGGGCAGTCCCACTGGCAACGGCACGCACTGGAAGCGGTACCTGCGCGACGGCGACGTGATGGTCGGGTCCATCGAGGGTCTCGGGGCGCAGACGGTGCGCTGCGTCGCGGAGCGCGGGGCGAATGCCGCCATGGTACCTGCGAGAGAATCGTCCGACGTCGAGACGGGATCGCGCCCATGAACCTCGTCGACGGGCCCATTGACGTCCATGCCCACCTGCTCATGCCTTCGCTCGCACGCGAGATCGAGTTCCGCGATCCGGCGGGCGCCGCGGCGGCCGCCGACCTCGAGGCGCGGCGCAACGGTCCCGCGAGCCTCGCCGCCTCGGGCCGGATGATCGGCGACCGCATCGCCCTCCTCACCGAGCCCGACGCGCGCCTCGGCGCAATGGACGCCCAAGGCGTTGCCGTGCAGGTCGTCAGCCCTTCCCCCAGCCACTACTACCCCTGGGCGGATGAGGACCTCGCGGTGTGGGCCGCGCGCGAGGCGAATCGCCTCATTGCCGCCCACGTGGGTCAGGCCCCAGACCGGCTGGCCGGTCTGGGGCTCGTGCCGCTGCAGCACCCGCAGCACATGGTCGAGTGCCTCGAGGACGCAGTCCTCGCACATGGCTTGCGCGGTGTGGAGATCTCCTCCTTCGCCGGCGACGTGGAACTATCCGACGCCCGGCTCGAGGGCGTCTGGACCCGGTGCGAGGAACTCCAGGCGTTGGTGTTCCTCCACCCGTTCGGCTGCAGCCTCGACGACCGGCTCGACCGGTACTACCTGTCGAACACGGCGGGACAACCGGTGGAGAACGCCGTCGCTCTCTCCCATCTCATCTTCGCCGGCGTCCTCGACCGGCACCCGGGCTTGAGGATCGTTGCGGCGCACGGCGGCGGCTACCTGCCCACCGTGATCGGCCGGTCCGACCGCGCGTGGGAGGTGCGGCCGGAGGCCCGCGAGTGCGCGGAACGCCCGTCCGCCTACCTGGGCCGGCTCTGGTACGACACCGTGGTCCACGATCGGCGGACCCTGGAGAACCTCGTGGCCGCGGTCGGGCAGGACAGGGTCCTGCTCGGCAGCGACTTCCCGTTCGACATGGGCTCCGACGACCCGGTGGCGCTCGTCCGCTCCGCCGCGCTGCCGGGGTACGCGCTCGAGGGCATCCTCTCTGGCAACGCCGCGGCGCTCCTCGCCCGCGGCTGCCCGGGTGCCGGCTCCGACTCCGGCTCCTCGCGTCAGGAGAACCGCGCATGAAGACGCACGACACGCTCTCCCCCGTGACCGGCGAGTCGTCGCCGTCCGTCCGCGAGTTCACGCAGGGGTGGACCGCGCTCCTCTTCGCGACGCTGGGCGCCGGGGTCGGCTTCAGTTGCCTCGGCTACATCCTCGGCACCCTCGTCGTTCCGCTGCAGGACGAGTTCGGATGGGGACGCGGCCAGATCACGCTCACCAGTCTCGTGAGTTCCCTCGGCATGGCGGCCGCGCTCCCGTTCATGGGTCCGCTGCTCGACCGGTTCGGGGTGAAGCGCGTCGCTTGGGTCTCGCTCCCCCTCTTCGCGCTCGTCCTCTTCGCCCTCAGCCGCTTCGACGCCACACTCCTGTGGTTCCTCGCGCTTTACGCGCTCGCCGGCATCATCGGGGTTGGCACATCCGCCGTGACATACACGAAGGCGATCGTCGAACGCTTCCGGGTCCGGCGAGGCCTGGCGCTGGGCATCATGGCGATGGGTCTCGGCGCCGCCGGGCTGCTCCTGCCGCCGCTCATGGGTGTCGTCGTCGCGGCGTACGGCTGGCGCGGCGCCTACCTCACGATGGCGCTGCTCGCTCTCTCCCCCGTCCTCGTCCTGCCGTTCGCGCGCCTCGCCAACCCCGGGAAGGCCCGGACGGCGGCCGGGCAGGCGGCCGCGCCGGCCACCACACCGGAGCCCGCCGGGCCCTCCCGCGGGCAGGTGTTGCGGGGCAAGGAGTTCTGGCTGCTGTGCGCCGCATTCTTCTTCCTCGGCTGGGCGCTGCTCACAATGGTGCCGCACTTCGTGCCGATGCTCATCGACTCTGGGGTCGATCCGGTCCTGGCCGCCACGCTGTCGTCGCTCGTGGGCGTCGGAACCCTCATCGGGCGTCCGATCGTGGGCTGGCTGCTCGACCGGTTCTACCCCACGCTCGTCGCCGTGCCGTTGTTCTTCGTGGCCGCGGCGGGGTGCCTCGGGCTGTTGTGGGGCGGCGCCGCGTTCGCCCCGGTCACCGCCGTACTGATCGGACTGGGATTCGGCGCCGAGATCGACCTGATGTCGTACCTGAGCTCGCGGTACTTCGGTCAGCGGGCCTTCGGGGCGCTGTACAGCTATGTGTACAGCGCGTTCATGGTCGTCTCCGCGATCGGTCCCGTGACTGCGGGCTACCTGTTCGACGCCCAGGGCTCGTACTCGGCGTCACTCGTGGTCGCGGCAGGGTTCCTCGTGCTCGGGTCGGTCCTCCTAGTCGTCCTGCCCCGGTATGACCGGCGCGAAGCGATCCCAGCTGGAGAGTCGGCGGTGAAGCGTCCGGTGAAGCGCTGAGCGCGGCTGGCGTCATGGGAAAGGCCCCGGGGGAGCGTGCTCCCCCGGGGCCTTCCTCCGTAAGTGGTGGCCCGGGCTCGTTCCGGGCGGCGAAACCTCAGCCGCGGCCCGGCACGGCGTACGGGTTGAGCAGCGCCTCCTTCATCTCGTCCGGAGCGCCCTCCTCGGTCGCGGTCAAGCCCTCGGCGAGCGGAAAGGACTCCGTCATCGAGTGCGGCATCGCGCCGTTGCGGTAGAAGTTGTTCGACCCCTGCGACGGCGTCCACGTGTTCGCCGTCCAGTCGGGCACGTAGTTGCGGTAGCCGCCGGAGTTGAGCTCGACCCGCAGGGCGGAGGGCTCGCGGAAGTACAGGAAGTTCTGCTCCCCGATCCCGTGGATCGACGGCCCGTACTCCATCGGCGTGCCCCACTCCATCAGGATGTCGGCGGTGCGCAGCAGGTCCTCGTGCGCGTCCACCCAGAACGCAATGTGGTTGACGCGGCCGGCCCGCTCGGAGGTGTCCAGGACGACGCCCAGGTCGTGTGACTTCTCGTTCGTCGTGAGCACCGAGAACACAGTGATCGGGGCCTCCTCGAGGTCGGTGAACGCCATGGTGCGGAAGCCGAGGACATCCGAGTACCAGCTCGCGAACCCGCGCACGTCCTGGCTGGCGACCGTGACGTGGTCGAGGAAGCGGGGCGCCGCCGAGTGCCGGCTGCGCTTCTCCGGGCGGTCGGGGTAGATCGATGCGAGTCCTTTCGGTGCCTCGTACTTCTCCACCTCCCACACCAGCCGCATGGGGTGACCGTAAGGCCCGACGAACTCGTAGGCCCGGCCGTAACCGTAGCCGCCCTCGGTCCAGCTGCCGGTGATACCGGAATCCTCGATCCGCCCTGCGGCCGCCTCGAGCGCTTCGGCCGAGGTAGTGCGCCAAGCCATCATGTGCAGCCCGGGCTCGTCACCCGGGACGAGGACGAGGCTGTAGCTGTCGTAGTCGCCCCAGCACCGCAGGTACACGCGGCCGTTTTCGCGGCGCACCTCACGCAGGCCGAAGTCCTCGACGTAGAACCGGGCGGATGCCTCGACGTCGGGGCTGGTGATCTCCAGATGACTCACGTGGGCCAACAGTTTCTCCATGGGAACCTCCTTGTTCGGATGTGCAGATCTCTTCCGATCCACCACCATCCTGCGGCGACCTCTTCCTCCGGGGAATCGGTGCTTCGGGATACGACCTATTGCCGCGATCGATGCCCGTCAGCGGCGGGTCACGCGGACCGGGTGCACGGCGTGCTCCGGGGTGACGAGACCGGCGGCCGCCTCCTTGATCAGGTCGCGCAGCCACGTGTTTGCCGGGTCGTTCGTCTGCAGGGGGTGCCAGTAGAGGGCCTCGACGAGGGGCGCCTCGAGGTCCGCGTCAAGTTCCACGACCGCGAGGTGACCGCTCCGGGACGCGTGTGCCGCGAGCATCCGCGGGACCATCGCGACAAGGTCCGTTCCCTCGACCACGGCAGGCAGCCCCTGGAACCCCGTGACCCGCGCCGCCACAGAGGGCACGGCGCCGCACTCTTCGAACAGCTGCATGGGAGGCGTGACGACAGTGCTGCCGAAATCGCCCACGGCGTGGGGTCGCGCTGCAAGATCCGCGATCGTGACGCGGTCCTCGGCGAGCAACGGGTTCCCCGCGTCGACGAGCGCGACGAACTCGTCACGGAACAACTGCCGTGACTCCCCTATCAGGTCGAAGCCCATCGGGCCCACGACGATGTCGACGTTGGTGTACACCTCGAGGCCCGGTCGGAGGAACATCGTCGCGGTGGGCACGAAATCGACTGACACGCGCGGCGCTGTCTTCGCCATGGTCGTCCGGAGCGACCGGATAAGCAGGCTCGTCGCGTAGTCCGAGGCGGCGATCGTGAACGTGCGGTCGGACGTTTCGGGGGAGAACGAGGAGCGCAACTGCATCGCGTCCTGCACCTCGGCGTAGGCCCTCTCGACGCGCGGGACCAGGGCACGGGCGAATGCCGTGAGCGCGTAGCCGCGTCCCTCGCGGACGAGGAGTTCGTCGTTGAAGTGCCGGCGCAGCCGAGCGAGCGCGGCGCTCATCGCCGGTTGGCTCATCTGCATGCGTTCCGCCGCCCGCGAGACGTTTCGCAGCTCGAGGAGCACCTGCAGCGAGGGGAGGAGGTTGAGATCGATGTCTCTCATACCCGGATTATCCCTCGGACGTCGTCTCAGGCGCTCGGCTGCGGCCGCGGCGGCGCGCGGGCCGGGACGGCACACCCTCGCGGCGACGCGCCCCCACGGTGTTCTCGATCGAGCCGATCCCCTCGACCGTCAGACGTACCCGGTCCCCTTCGGCCAGGGGTGGCGGCACGAGATCGTTGTGCCGGCCCCATAGTTCCGCGAGGCAGCCGCGCCCGCTCGTGCCGGACCCGAGGACGTCGCCCGGGAGCACGCGGGAGTCCTGCGAGGCATACGCGACGAGTTCGGCGAATGGCCAACCCATGTGCCCGAGGTCGTCGGTGCCCAGTGCGGTTCCGTTGACCTCGGCGGTGAGGGCGAGGTGCAGGAACCCCTCCTCGTCGTGACGGTCGGCGAACTCGTCGGCGGTGACGATCCACGGGCCGAGCGTGTTCGCGAAGTCCTTGCCCTTGCACGGCCCGAGCCGGACCTTCATCTCGCGGGACTGGACGTCGCGCGCGGACCAGTCGTTAAGGATGGTGTACCCGAAAATGAACTCGTGGGCGCGGGCAGGGTCGAGGTTCGTCCCCCCGAGGGGCGCATCGCCGTGCGCGGGAGCGCCGATCACCGCGGCGACCTCGAGTTCGAAGTCCATCCGGTGACATCCGCTCGGCACGGGGATCGTCTCGCCGTCCGCCCGCACGGTGTGCGGGTTGGTGAAGTAGAACGTCGGTGCCTCGTACCACTCGTCGACCACCCCGGCCTCGCCGTCGATGCTCGCGGTGACGCCTTCGACGTGTTCTTCGAACGTGACGAAGTCGCGCATCGATCGGGGCTCCAGCGGCGCGAGGAACCGCACCTGCTCGACGGGCGGCTCATCGCCCGCCGCCGCGGCGATGCGGGCGGCGGCGCGCCGGAGGGTCGCGGCCAGGCCCTCCTCGAGCAGGGTCAGGGTCGTGACGTCGGGCTCGAATGAGAGGGCTCTCCCCTTGTGCACGATCCCGGTGTGCACGTGGGCGACGCGCGGGCCGGTCCGGGTTTCCGTCGTGGCCGGCGCGTGCCAGCGGGCGATCTTCACCATGATGTCCTCGTGTCAGTGCGCGGCGCGCACGTGGGTAGTCGATGATCCGAAGGGTCGGGAGCGGAGGCGCGAGTCACACGGGCGCGGAGACGACCGCCGCGACCTCGCGCATCAGGCCGGGCACGTCGCCGTCGCGGTTCCCGTCAAGCATCCACTGCCCGAGCCGCACCGAGTTCTCCACCACGACGCGCGCCCGAGGCGCCCGTCGGGCGGTGTAGCGGCCGAACGCCTCCGCGAGCGACGCGGCCGTTGGCGCCGCCGCGGCCGAAGACTCGCCGGAGCCAGCGTCTGCAGCGGCGACCTGCGCGATCTCGTCGGCGAGGACAGCGGCGTCCTCGAGCGCCATCGCGGCGCCTTGCGCGATTGTGGGCGGGCAGCTGTGCGCCGCGTCCCCCACGAGCGCCACCCGGCCGCGGAACCAGTCGCCGTCGATGATGTGCGAGGTGAAGTGCGTGTAGTTGACCCGGGCGGATTCGTCGAGCTGGGCCCGGATCTCGTCCCACGGGCCGCCATACCCGGCCGCGAGCTCCCGCATGATTGCCGGCCCGTCGGCGAGGTCGCGGTCCTGCACGTCCTCGACCAGATAGGCGTACAGCGTGTCCTCGCTGGTCGGACAGTAGCCCGCGATGTACGCCGGCCCGCCGTAGTAGAGGTCCGTGTGCGTCACCTCGGCCGGGCGGCGCACGAAGGCCCGCCAGATGCCCATCCCGGTGCGTTCCGGAACACCGGGGACGCCGAGGCACTCGCGCACGCGGGAATGTAGGCCGTCGGCGCCGACGAGCAGTCCGTACCTCCGGCGGATGCCGTCCCGGGTGTGGACGGTGACGGAATCGGCGTCCTCCTCGACCGCCTCGACGTTCGCGCCGTAGCGGAGGACGGCGCCGGCGGACTCCGCTCGCTCCCGCAGGATCCGCGTGAGGTCGGGGCGGTACATGCCAAGCGTCGCGGGCAGGTCAGGGCCGCCCACCTTCTCGTCGTCGATCCGGGCGAGGACCGTCGCCTCAGGCCCGGGGGCGCGCAGCCCGAGCACGTCGAACGCGTACCCCGCCTGCCGGACCTGCGGCCACACGCCGAGGCGACGCAGGACGCGCAGCGCGTTGCCCTGGAGGGTGATCCCCGAACCGAGGGCCGAGGGCGCCTCGGCCCGTTCGAGAATCTCCACGCGATGCCCGGCGTCGGCGAGAAACGTGGCGAGGCCGAGGCCGGCGGCTCCGGCGCCGACGATCCCGATGGTGAATGACATGGAACGAGCCTTCCTATTAAGGGACGAGAGTTCGGATGGGCACCGAGCGCGTGGGCGCCACGCGATTAGTCGAAGGGTCAGCGGAGGGCGACCGGGTTGATCGGCGAGCCGACTGCGCCGGTGATCGGCAGGGGCGGCGCGCTGAGCAGGAAGTCGTAACGGCGCTCGGCGGCGCACGCCTCGGCGAGCGACTCGAGATTCCACATCTCGCCGATGAAGAGGCCCATGTTCGGGATGACGACCTGGTGGAGCGGCTGGAAGGCGTCGTCGAACTCGTTCGGCCGGACCTCGAAGCCCCAAGTGTCCGTCGCGACGGCGGCGACCTCGGTGCGGTGCAACCACGGGGCGGTGGTGAAGGAGAGGCCGGGGGCGGGACCGCCCGCGTAGTCGCCCCATCCATCGCGGCGAGTACGGGCGTACTGACCGGTGCGGATGAGCAGGATGTCGCCGCGCCCCACCCGGGCGCTCTCGCCCTGACGATCGATCGCCGCCTCGAGGTGGGCCTCCGTGATCGCGAAGCCGTCGGGGAGTTCCGGGTAGTCCGCACCGATCTCACCCTGCAGCACGCGGCCGAGGTCGAGGAGCACGCCGCGGCTAACCAGGTTCGCGGCCGCGGTCTGGATCCCCGTGACGAGGTCGCCGTCAGAAGTCACCGTGACGCCCGCGCGCCGGCCGTTCCAGGCCTTACCGCGGTCGAAGATGTGGCCGAGCCCGTCCCACTGCGTCGAGCATTGGAGCGGCATCGCGATGACATCGTCGGCGCCGCCCATGCCGTTCGGGAATCCCTGCGTCCCGTTCTCGGCGTCGGCACCGGTGTCGGTCATGGTGTGCACGGGATTCGTGCGTCGCCGCCAACCCTTCTGCGGGCCGTTCGTGTCGAAGGCCTGCGCAAGCGAGTGGATCTCGCCGGTGCGGACGAGGCGGGCCGCCTCGAGGCGTTTCGCGTCGTCGATGAAATTGAGGGTGCCGAGGACGTCGTCGTCGCCCCAGCGTCCCCAGTTCCTGCACTGTTCCGCCGTCCGGGCGATCTCCTGCGCCGGCGCAGTCCGATCCATGGCACTTCCTGTCGTCGAACACTCCACTGTGCAGTCGCGACCACTGTCCGGGGGCGCCGCGCTGCGCTCGTCTGTCGCCTTCACTATGCGTCACGCGGCCGGCGAGGAGAAGCGTTGTGTTCGGATGTGAGCTATAGCTGCCGGTTATGCCTCCGAGCGCGGTGGCGGGGTGGCGTGGAATCTGGACTGACCGAAATCCAGGCGGCGCCGGAGGCGCTAGGCGGCGCAGGCGGGCGGGTGGAATAGACGGCGGAGATAGCTGGTATAGCCAGATCCATCTTCCTTCCCAGTCGACGCTCGCGGACAGTGGTCGGGAGAACGCGGCTCCCGGCCGCTCGATCACAGGAGATGTTCAATGGAGAACAACATGTCGCTGCCTGCCGGAACCGCGGCGAGCAGCCCGCCATCGCCGTCGACTCGGGGCGTTCGCCGTGCCGGCCCCCTCGTCGCCGTCCTGCTCCTGGCCGGCAGCGCCATGCCGGTCCTCGGGTCGGTGCTGCTTTCGCCCGTTCTGCCCTCGATGCAGGGGTACTTCGCCGACACCCCGGGCGCTACTCTGCTCGTGCCCATGGTCCTCACGATCCCGGCCCTGGTCATCGCCCTGTGCGCGCCGATCGCCGGACAGATCGCCGACCGAGTGGGACGCAAGACCCTGCTGCTCGTCTCAATGGTGCTGTACACGATCGCGGGCACGGCGCCGCTGTGGCTGGCGTCCCTCGGATCGATTGTCGCCTCCCGCGTGGTTGTCGGCCTCGCCGAGGCGGCGATCATGACGATCTGCACGACGCTCATCACCGACTACTACGAGGGGAAGGCACGGGACAAGTATCTGGGGCTGCAGGTGCTCGTCGCCTCGCTCTCGGCGACGCTGTTCTTCGCGCTCGGTGGCATCCTCGGCAGCTCCGGATGGCGGGCGCCGTTCTGGCTGTACCTCTCCGCCATCGTCATCGCGGTCCCGATGGCCGTGTACCTGTGGGAACCCGCTCGCGATGCCGCCCGTGCCCGTGCGGTGCCGGTGCCGTGGCGGCGGATCGCCGCACCGGCGCTCGTCACGCTGATCGGTGGCGTGGTCTTCTACGCGCTCATCGTCCACTTGCCGTATGTGCTCGACGAGTTCGGGGTCAGGTCAGTCGGCACGATCGGCGCCGCGGCGGCGCTCGCGTCCGCCGCGACGGCCGCTGGGGCGATCTCGTTCCGGTTCCTCAGCGGTTTCGGTCCGCGGCGCCTGCTCCCGGTCGCGTTCGGCCTGGCAGCGGTGGGACTGCTGATCCTGTGGTTCGCTCCCACTGTGCCTGTCGTCCTCGTGGGCGCAGTGATCACGAGCGGGGGCACGGGCATCCTGCTACCCACGCTCCTCACCTGGGCCGTCTCCGGCCTCGCTATCGAAGAGCGTGGCCGCGGAACCGGGGTGTGGACGGGTGCCCTGTACATCGGGCAGTTCGCCTCCCCACTCATCCTCGCGGGGGCTGCCGGGGCAGTCGGCGGCCTCACCGCCGCCCTCGGGGCGCTGGGCATCGTCGCCGCCGTCGCTGCGGTCGCCTCGATCGCGATCCCGCGGCGGTGACCGCGGGGCTCCGCGGGCGAAACTTCGCTTTGTCGCTCAGTCGCGGCTTATTTCCCACGATTGGCCGACGAAGCCACGTTTGACGGTAGCAGGAGGGCGATCAGTTGCTGGCGCCCACTTCGACGAAGCTCGTGTCGTTGACAGACTCCACGCTCCATTCGCCGTCGTCGAAGGTCAGCTTGTTCACCGCGGCGTTCTCAATGCCGTTCTTCACTCCGCTCAGATCGGCGCCGAGCTCTGCCAGCACGCAGGTGATGGTGATGCCACTCGAAACGACGAGGACGTTACCGCCTCCGGCATCCTCCTGGTCTTTGCCGATGTCACCAAGCGCATCCAGCGCGCGATCTGCCACCTCCGCCGAGGTTTCCACAGGGAGGTCGGTCTCGCCGGCAGCGTCGTCGATCGAGTCGAGAAGGGTGAGGAAGTCGAGGTTCGCCATGTCGGCGAAGAGCGCACCCTGGTTCTCGTATCCCTGCTCGTCGGCCACCGCGTTCCACATCGCCTCGTTCGATCCACCCTCGAACGGCCCGAACGCCATTTCACGCAGTTGATCGTCGCGGGTGGGCTTGAGGCGAGAGCCGGCGGCGTCCAGAGCGAGCGTGGCCGTGTCGAAATGCCGCAGCATGTCGGCCGAGTACGCGGCATCGAACCCGACGCCCTTGCTGCGGAGTCCTTCACCGAGGTTCTTCGCATCCTCCCGCCCCGATTCAGTCAGAGGGGAGTCGGCCCAGCCTTGCACGCGGTCGAGCTCGTTGAGGATAGTCTCGCCGTGGCGGGTGAGATAGATGGTCACCGCATCGTTCGCGGAGGTTGGTGCCGGTACGGGCGAAGCCGTGCACGCCGCGAGGCCTGCCGCGACGCCGATCGCTGTGAGCGCTGTGAAGCCGTGTTTCGTGAGTCGTGTGCTGATCATCGTGGTCTCCATTGACGGGCTGATTGAGGGATCGGAAAACGTGTCTCCGCTCTCGCCCTACGAACGGGCTTTAGTAGGGCGAGAAGCTACGCATCTGTGAGGGCCACCGTAAGAGGCAGAAAAGATGCCGCTACAGCGATAGTCCGTGGCCGAAACGGAAAAGCGGATCCTCGGTGTCGAACGGCACGTCGGGCCGGCTGTCGTGCACGGCCGCCATGCTGCGCGGAACATCGAACGGCAGGCGCCCCTGCGGACCAGCGTCGCCGACGAGCACATCGAGAAGCGCCCGCGGGTTGGCGCCGAAGTTCGCGACGACGGCACCCGCGGCGTCAACGATCGGCGCGAGGATCGCCGGGCGGTCCAGGAACACATCCACGACGGTCGGCACGAACGCGGCAACGGAGACGACGTGCTCAAGTACCTCATCTGAGAACTCGAGGGATCCGGCGTGGAAGAAGTTCTCGAACATCGTGTCGCGGGTCTCGTACGGTGCCTGCAGGCGAAGCACGGCGGCATCCGCCTGGTCGGGTGAGTTGACCACGTCGCCGTACTCGCCCGCGATCGCGGGGTCGATACCCTCAACGTAGAGCCGGAGACCACGCTTCAGCGGCAGAATCCGGTCGTTCGTAAGCACCGTGATAGCTGCCCGCTGCGCTTTCTCGCCAGCCGCCCTGAACTCGGCCGAGCCGACGATAGCCTGTGCACGCTTCTCGTCGACGAAGGGCGCGTCGAACAGCGCGAGCCGGAACTTCTCACGCAGCAGCCGCCTGGCCGACACGTCGAGGCGTTCCTCGCTGATCTCACCAGAGTGCACGAGGTCGATCAGCAGTTCGGGACAGGACTCGCCGCCGAACTGGTCGACACCGGCGTTCAGCGCCGTGAGCATGCGCTCTCGCGGCGACAGGTGCTCGATGCCCCAGGCGCGGGCGGGAAACTCGGCGCCCATGATCGAGGCGTCGGTTAGGAGTCCCCAGTCGGTGCAGACGATGCCGTCGAAGCCGAAGCGTTCGCGCAACAGGCCGGTGATGACGGACTTGTTGAAACCGAAGCCGACCTCCTCGTACTCGGTTCCGACCGGCATCCCGTAGTACGGCATGATCTGGCTGGTGCCGGCCTCGAACGCGGCCTCGAACGGTTTCAGGTGATGCTCGAACCTGCCGCCCGGGTACACCTGCTCGCGGCCATAGGCGAAGTGAGGATCCTCGCCGTCCTTCTGTGGCCCGCCACCCGGGAAGTGTTTCGTCATCGTGGCAACGGATTGCTCGCCCAGCGCCTCGCCCTGGAATCCGCGGATGTAAGCCGCGACGAGGTGGGACGTCAGGTCGGCGTCCTCGCCGAACGTGGCGATCTGGCGGCTCCAGCGCGGCTCGGTGGCCAGGTCGATCTGCGGGTGAAGGGCGACGCGCAAGCCGACCGCGGTGTACTCGAGCCGGGCGACGCGGGCAAATTCCTCGACGACGGCCTCGTCGCCGATCGCAGCGAGCCCGAGCATCTCCGGCCACTGCGAAAACGGGCCGGCGGCCATTGCGGCGCCCGGGTTGTCGCTGAACGAGTGCCGCGGATCGGTCGAAAGGGTGACGGGGATGCCGAGCCGCGTCGACGCCGCGCGCTCCTGCAGCCGGTTCTGCCAGCGCGCCATCATGAGGGCATCAGGCGCCGAGCCGAGCACGTTGAAGTGCGACATGAATTTTCCGGCGACGTAGTCGTCGGTCGAGGGAAGCCCGAAGGCCGAGTCCTCCTCGGCGAGCTCGCCTCCAGCTCCGATGGTGATCATCGAGTGGAAGAACAGGCCGGCCTTCTCCTCGAGCGTCATCTGGCCCAGTAGGTTCCCGACGCGCTCATCGAGCGGCAGTGCCGGGTCGCGGAACGCGGTATCGATGTCGGATGCTGCCAGCTGGGGCGCGGCATCCGCCCGTGTGGTGTCAGTCATTGCTGCCTTTCGTTACTTGACGGATCTAATGCGGTAGACCAGC